>DKYK01000057.1:661-22016 GCA_002492415.1 Christensenella sp. UBA7102 | reverse complement strand
TATTCCGCGCCGGGTTTTTGTGGGTTTTGGGCATGAAATCGGCGGGAAAAGAGCGCTTATTTTGCGGCGGAATCGCCCGGATTTCCTGCGTAAAATGTTGTTATTTGCGGCGGCTTGGGTTTGCGGTTTCGCCCTTTTTGCGGTATGATGGGGGTATAAAAAAGGGGGGATCACGCATGGAATTGCGCGATAAAAATGGACTGACGGAGGCGCAATATCTGGCGCAGTACGTGCCGGGGAAATATCCCCGCCCGTCGGTTACGGTGGATCTTGTGGTGCTGGCGCGCTGCAAAGGGATTTTGCAGGCTCTGCTGGTGCGCCGCGGAGGACATCCTTATCTGGGGCTGTGGGCGCTGCCGGGCGGCTTTGTGAAGCCGGAAGAGACCACGCGCCAGGCTGCGGAGAGGGAGCTCTATGAGGAGACGCGCGTGCGGGCGCTTCCGCTGCATCCCCTGCCGCTGGTGAGCACGCCGGGACGCGATCCGCGCGGCTGGACCATGACGCAGCCCTATGCGGCGCTGCTGGAGGGCGGCGCGGTTTGCACACGGGCAGGCGACGATGCGGCGGATGCGCGCTGGTTCGACGTGGCGGTGCAGCGACGGGAGGGACGCGTACAGCTGATGCTCAGCGGGGGCGGTGAATCGCTGTTTGCGGAGTGCATGGTGGAACAGACCCTTTCGCCTTTTGGCGAGCAGACGGCGTGTACGCTTGCACGGCAGCAGGGATTGGCGTTTGACCACGGAAAAATACTCTGTCAGGCACTGGAACTGCTGCGAATCCACGAAAAATAAACGCTTTTACGCACTGCGCAGAAAAGTCGTTCGGCGCAGTGCGTAATTCATTTGTTAAATCATGTTCCATTGCTTTCAATCGGTGCAAAAATCTGATATAATATATAAGAAGAGAAATTTTTGCGGCGGGAGGGCCGGCTATGATTCTGCACATCGGCAACGATGAATTTGTCCCGCTTTCCTCCATTGTCGCCGTGCTGGATGCGCATGCTCATCCGGAGTTGATGGAGCAGGCGCTTTCCATGCAGAAGAAGGGCAGGGACGTGCGCCGCGCAGGCGCTCAGGAGGTCAAGTCCCTGGTCATCGTCGCCGTCGGCCCGCGCCGCATGTTTTTTTTATCCCCAATTTCCGTGCAGACGCTGCGCAAGCGAGTGGAAAGCGGATCAGCATAAACGAGGTGAAATGAACAGTGACGGAACAGATCAATCACTATGACGAAAGCAGCATTCAGGTGTTGGAGGGATTGGAGGCCGTGCGCCGCCGCCCCGGTATGTATATCGGCTCGACCGACGAGCGCGGCCTGCACCACCTGGTGTATGAAATTGTTGACAACTCCATTGACGAGGCGATGGCCGGCGTGTGCGATACCATCCGCGTCACCATTGAGGAGGATAACACCATTTGCGTGGTGGACAACGGCCGCGGCTTTCCCACGGGCATCCATCCCAAGCTCGGACGGCCTGCGGTGGAGGTGTGCCTGACGGTGCTGCACGCGGGCGGAAAGTTCGGCGGCGGGGGTTACAAGGTCTCGGGCGGCCTGCACGGCGTGGGTGTGTCCGTGGTCAATGCGCTGTCGGAATGGCTGGAGGTCACGGTCTACCAAAACGGCAACATCTATCGTCAGGAGTATACCCGTGGCAAGCCCATGTACGACCTGAAGATCATTGGACAGACGGAGGAACACGGCACCACAGTGCGCTTTCGCCCCGATCCCGAGATCTTTGAGGACGTTACGGGCTACTCTTTTGATACGCTCAAGACCCGCCTGCGCGAGCTCGCCTTTTTGAACGCCGGTATCCGAATTGAGCTGACCGACAAACGCGGCGAGGGCCAGCAGAGGGTGTTCCACTACGAAGGGGGCATCCGCTCCTTCATCGAGTACCTCAACAAGAATCGCGAGGTACTCTTCCCCCAGCCGCTGTACTTCTCCGGCGTCAAGGACGGTACCTCGATAGAGGTCGCCATGCAGTACAACGACTCTTACTCCGAAACCGTCTTTACTTTTGCCAACAACATCAACACCTTTGAGGGCGGCACGCACCTGGAGGGTTTCAAGCGCGCGCTGACCCGCGTGGTCAACGACTACGGCCGCAAGGCCAAGATCCTCAAGGATAACGACGCCAACCTGACTGGCGAGGACATCCGCGAGGGCATGACCGCCGTGATCTCCGTCAAGCTGGCCGAGCCGCAGTTTGAGGGCCAGACCAAGACCAAGTTGGGCAACAGCGAGGTGCGCGGCTACGTGGACACCGTGTTCTCCGACGGCCTTGCGACCTTCCTGGAGGAGAATCCCGCCATCGCCAAGACCATACTGGATAAATGCCTGATGGCTTCCCGAGCGAGAGAAGCAGCCCGCAAAGCGCGCGACCTGACGCGCAGAAAAACCGTTCTGGAGTCCACCTCGCTGCCCGGCAAGCTGGCGGACTGCTCGGAGCGCGACCCTTCCAAGTGTGAAATTTTCATCGTAGAGGGCGACTCGGCAGGCGGCTCGGCAAAGAACGGCCGTGACCGCAATTTCCAGGCCATTCTGCCGCTGCGCGGAAAAATACTCAACGTAGAAAAGACTCGCCTGGACAAGATGCTGGCCAACGCCGAGATCAAGGCGATGATCACGGCCTTCGGCGCGGGGATCGGCGAGGACTTCAATCCTGAAAAGCTGCGCTATCACCGCATTGTATGTATGACGGATGCCGATGTTGACGGAAGCCACATCCGCATCCTGCTGCTGACCTTCTTCTTCCGCTACATGCGCCCGCTGATCGAGGGCGGTTACGTCTACGTCGCACAGCCCCCGCTGTTCAAGATCACCAAGTCCAAAAAGGAGCATTATGTCTACTCCGACGTGGAACTGGCGTCCTACCTGGATGAAGTGGGCCGCGGCAACGATGTGGTGGTGCAGCGCTACAAAGGCCTGGGCGAGATGAGCGCTGAGCAGCTGTGGGAGACCACGATGGACCCCACCCGCCGCATCATGAAGCGCGTGACGCTCTCGGACGCGGTCAGCGCCGATGAAATGTTCAACCTGCTGATGGGCGACCGCGTGGAGCCGCGCAGAGATTTCATCACCGAAAACGCCAACCTGGTGGAAAACCTCGACATCTAACGCAAGGAGACAGATATGGACAACAAGGACAATTACCAGGGCGAGCGCCTGGTGCCGCTGGACATCGAGCATGAGCTGAAAAATTCGTTCATCTCCTACGCCATGGCGGTCATCGTCTCCCGCGCGCTGCCCGACGTGCGCGACGGTCTGAAACCCGTGCACCGCCGCATTCTCTACTCCATGACGGAGCTGGGCATGACGCCCGACAAGCCCTTCCGCAAGAGCGCGCGCATCGTGGGCGATGTGCTGGGTAAATATCACCCCCATGGCGATACGGCGGTATACGACGCGATGGTGCGCCTGGCGCAGGATTTCTCCATGCGCTATCCGCTGGTGGAGGGCCAGGGCAACTTCGGCTCCGTGGACGGCGACAGCCCAGCTGCGATGCGCTACACCGAAGCGCGCTTGTCCAAGATGGCGGCGGATCTGACCGCCGATCTGGACAAGCAGACAGTGGATTTCTACCCTAACTTTGACGAAACGCTGATGCAGCCGGAGGTGCTGCCCTCCCGCTTCCCCAACTTGTTGGTCAATGGATCGGGCGGCATCGCGGTGGGCATGGCCACCAATATCCCTCCGCACAACATGGGCGAGGTCATCGACGGCGTGGTGTACATGCTGGATCATCCCGACTGCACCGTGAGCGAGTTGATGGACATCGTCAAAGGCCCGGACTTCCCCACCGCCGGTCTCATCATGGGTATGAACGGCATCAAGTCGGCGTACCTGACGGGCAAAGGGCGCATCATCATGCGCGCCCGCACGGAAATCGAGCCCATCAATGCCAACCGCAGCCGCATCGTGGTCACGGAAATCCCCTATCAGGTCAACAAGGCCCGGCTGGTGGAAAAGATCGCGGAGTTGGTGCACGAAAAGCGCGTGGACGGCATCTCCGACCTGCGCGACGAGTCTGACCGTCGCGGCATGCGCATTGTAATCGAGTTAAAGAAGGACGTCAATCCCCAAATCGTGCTCAACACGCTGTTTAAGCATACACAGATGCAGGAGACCTTCGGCGTCAACATGCTGGCGCTGGTGGGCGGCGTGCCGCGTGTGCTCAACCTGCAGCAAATGCTGTACTACTACATCGAGCACCAGAAGGACGTCATTGTGCGCAGGACGCGCTATGACCTGAACAGGGCCGAAGCCCGCGCGCACATACTGGAAGGCCTGCTCGTGGCGCTGGATCACATCGACGAGGTAGTCAACCTCATCCGCACGTCCAAGACCGGTGCGGAGGCCAAGGAAGGCCTGATGACGCGCTTCGGGCTGACGGAGAAGCAGGCCCAGGCGATCCTGGACATGCGCCTGCAGCGCCTTGTCGGTTTGGAACGCCAGCGCCTGCACGACGAATATGTGGAGCTGGAAAAGACCATCGCGCACTTGCGCGAGGTGCTGGGCAGCGAGGAACTGGTGCGCGGCATCATCCGCGAGGAGATCCTGGCCATCCGCGCCAAATACGCCGACGCGCGCCGCACCGAGATCGTGCCCATCGCCAATGAGATCGAGCTGGCGGATCTGATCCAGGAGGAGAACATGGCGGTGACGCTGACGCACTTTGGCTACGTCAAGCGCGTCACGGCGGACACCTACCGCGCGCAAAAGCGCGGCGGCAAGGGCATCACCGGCATGACAACTCGCGAGGAAGACTATGCTGAGCAGATCTTTGTCACCAGCACGCACACGGATCTGATGTTCTTCACCAGCCGTGGCCGCGTGTTCCGCAAGACCTGCTATGAGATCCCCGAGGCGGGCAGAACCGCCAAGGGCACCGCGATTGTCAACCTGCTGCAGCTGGACGGCGGCGAGAAGGTGACCACCGTCATCCCCGTCAAAGAGGGCGCGCGCGGCATGCTGGTGATGACCACGCGCAACGGCGTCATCAAAAAAACCGTGCTTGGTGAGTTTGAAAACATACGCGCCAGCGGCCTGATCGCTGTGACGCTGCGCGATGACGACGAGCTGATCGGCGTGGCGCTGACCGACGGCACCAAGGAGCTGCTGCTGGGTACCCGCGGCGGCATGTCCATCCGCTTCCACGAGAGCGATGTGCGCGCCATGGGCCGCAGCGCGATGGGCGTCAAGGCCATGGATCTGGATGAGGGCGACAAGATCGTGTCCATGAGCGTGGTGGACGAGGGCAGCCAAGTGCTGACCATATCAGAAAACGGCTATGGCAAGCGCACCGAGGTGAGCGAATACCGTGTGCAGTCGCGCGGCGGCAAGGGCATCAAGGCCATGCAGCTGACGGACAAGACCGGCCGCCTGGCCGCGCTGATGCTGGCGCACGAGGACGAGGACGTGATGATGATCTCCGATGACGGCACCATCATCCGTACCGCAGTGGCCGACATCTCCACACAGTCGCGCTCCACACAGGGCGTGCGCATGATGCGCCTTGCGGAAGGGAGCCGCGTTGTGGCCGTGACCGCGACCGAGAAGGTGGAGGAGCAGCCCGAGGACGCCGAGGCTCCGGCTGAGAATGCGGCCGATGAGGAGTTGCTTCAGGAGGAGAACGCCAAGGACGCTGTTTCTGCGGACGATCTGAGCTATCAGGGGGACGAGCAGAGCGACATCGCCCGTCTGCTTGAGCGCGCCGAGAGCGAGGACGAGAACATCTAAATAAAGTAAAACTGCGCATCCGGACGGAAAAAGCGTTCAGATGCGCAGTTTTTTGCATAGCGCTTCCAGGCGGGAGGAGTGTGGATGGGGGACCCCTCATCCGTCAAGCCTTCGGCTTGCCACCTTCCCTCTAGCGGGGGAAGGGTTTTGGGCGTTCTTTAGCTGACACTGCCCCAAATATTGGAAAGAAAATGTTTTATGTCATTTCGATAAAGGCAAATTTATTTATGTCGTGGATATTCGGGCATCAAATCAATCAATTTACTTGTCCGTCCGTCTTTATCCAATAGAATTTCAATATTCTCCACATCTCCGCCTAAATGCATCATAAATTCTCTGCAAATGCCGCAAGACGGAATTATATTTCCATCTTTGTATACTGAAACTACTTTTTTGATCTCACTCTCGCCATATGTAAGCATTGTTGATAAAGCATTTCTTTCGGCACACATTCCAATAGAGCCATCAGTATCAATACATATACCCTTGTAAATATTACCTTTTATTGTGAGTACGGCGGAGGCCACACTTCCTACCCACATTTTATTTGAAACATCATGGGGGTTCAAAACACTCATCGCTTCTTCATATAATCTTTCCCATTCTTTATCCATCGTTTTCCCTCCTTAATAAATGCCGATTGTCTTTGGACTTATTATACATCTATTCACCGCTTTTTGGAACACCTGATTATATTAAACAAAACCGCATCCGGACGGAACCGTTCGGATGCGGTTTTATTGTACGGAAGAGTTTGTGCGGCAACAGACCTTTACAGCACTTCATTCAGGATTGCGGGGAGCGTAACACTGCGCACACGTCTCCGATATGCTGCGTCCTGTTCGCTGCGACCTGCGGACAATGGTTGCTCCTGAGTATCTGAAATGAGCAGAATCGCCGATATGGCAATACCCGCCTGGCGAGCGGCTTTGAATGCAGCGGCAGATTCCATGTCCAGACTGTTATACCCCATGCTGCGGATATGCGGGATGTGAGCTTGTTGAGCGGCAATCGTGTCAACGCAGAAGGTGCAGCCCAGATGCAGGGCAACGTTTTGCTGTGCGCAGAGACGGCTGGCGGTGGAATAAAGGCGTTGAAACAGTTTGGAGTCGGGGCGTTAGATCTCGCCAAAGGTATCGGTAAGTAAATCTTTCTGTAAGTACCGGCTGGCACCGTCTCCGCTTGCGCTGATTTCCGGAAGCAGTAGATCACCCACGCGCATGGATGAGCTCAGCGCGCCGCCGGAGCTTACGAACATTATGCGCTTGCAGGGTGTGTAGCGGAGCAGATACACGGCGTCCAGAACCATCGGGGCGCCAAAACCCGCGCGTAGATAGGTAAAGCGCTTTGCGCCGTCCTCTACGTTCCAGAGTCTATAGCCGTGCAGCGGAGAGAAATCCGTGAGCGGACGCAACGTGTCTGGTGCAAACAGCCGATCAGGAGTCCAACCGGGCGAGAGCAGCACGGATTCACAGAGGTCTTCAGGGCAGACGCCAAGTGTATTTTGACAAATTGCTTGCGTTGCTGTACCGAAATCCATAGATCACGGCCCCTTCTGTGAAATTCTCAGCGGGAGTAATGATGGTAGGGATGCAGAGAGAAAACAAGCCATTACACCGGGACGGCAAAATGGCTTGTTGAGGAGAACGAAGGACGGGAAGTTACACCTCGGGGTAGAGGGGGAACTGCTCGCACAGCGCAAGCACGCCGGCTTTGACCTCGTCGATGGCATTGTCGCCCTCTTTGGCCAGGCGGGCGATCCACTGGGCGATGCGAATCATTTCGGGCTCCTTCATGCCGCGGGAGGTGGCGGCGGGGGTGCCGACGCGGATGCCCGAGGTGACGAAGGGAGACTTGGTTTCAAAGGGAATGGTATTCTTGTTGACGGTGATGTGGGCGGCATCCAGGCGCTTTTCCAGCTCCTTGCCGGTGACATCCAGCGCGGAGAGGTCAACCAGCATCAGGTGATTGTCCGTGCCGCCGGAGACCAGGCGCAGGCCCTGACGGGTCAGCTCACCGGCCATGGCGGCGGCGTTCTTGACGATCTGCTGCTGGTAGGCCTTGAATTCGGGCGTCATGGCTTCTTTCAGGCACACGGCTTTGCCGGCGATGACGTGCATCAGCGGACCGCCCTGCGTGCCGGGGAAGATGGCGCTGTCGATCTTCTTGGCGTATTGCTTGCGGCAGAGGATCAGGCCGCCGCGGGGGCCGCGCAGCGTCTTGTGTGTGGTGGTGGTCACAACATCGGCGTAGGGCACGGGGCTGGGATGCAGGCCCGCCGCCACAAGACCGGCGATATGCGCCATATCCACCATGAACAGGCAGCCCGCCTCCTTGGCAATGGCGCCCAGGCGCTCAAAGTCGATGATGCGCGGGTAGGCCGATGCGCCAGCGAGCAGCAGCTTGGGCTTGTGCTCCAGCGCAAGGCGGCGCACCTCGTCGTAATCGATGCGCTCATCCTGCTCGCTGACGCCGTAGGGCACGATGTTGAAGTACTTGCCCGACATGTTGACGGGCGAGCCATGGGTCAGGTGGCCGCCGTGGGAGAGGTTCATGCCCAGAATGGTATCGCCGGGCTCGAGCAGGCCGAAATAGACGGCCAAGTTGGCCTGGGCGCCGGAATGGGGCTGCACGTTGGCATGTTCCGCGCCGAACAGCTCGCAGGCACGCTGACGGGCCAGGTCCTCCACGATGTCCACATACTGGCACCCGCCATAGTACCGCTTGCCAGGATACCCTTCGGCGTATTTATTGGTCAAGTGGCTGCCCATTGCGGCCATGACCGCCGGAGAAACGAAATTTTCCGAAGCAATCAGTTCGATATGGTCGCGCTGGCGGCCCAGCTCCTGCTCCATCGCCGCCGCGACTTCCGGGTCGGTGGCCGCAACCAGTTTTAGATCCAACATGGCGTTATTTCCTCCTGTTGTTGGGATGAATGTGTAGGGAAGCGCGATGCACTTTTCTTCATTATAGTGGAAAAGCCATTCGGCAGCAAGTGCGCAGGGGTCGTTTTATGTTAATTTCAAAAAAATGTGCCGTGCCTCTTGACAAAGCAAAGCGAATATCATAATATATGAACAGATGCTCATATGATTGAGGAAGGAGATTCACCATGAGAAAAGTATACAAAATGCAGGACCTGGATTGCGCCAACTGTGCGGCAAAGATGGAGAACGCCATCCGCAAAATCGAGGGCGTGGAGGAATGCTCCGTCAACTTCATGATGCAGAAACTGACCATTGTCTGCGCAGAGGAAAAGCTGGATGCCATTGTGGATAAGGCGGTGGCGGCTTGCAGAAAGATCGAGCCGGACTGCAGGATACTGGTGTAAGGCCATGACGAAGAAACAGAAGCGGACGCTGATCCGCATACTGGTCAGCCTCGCGTTGCTGATTGTTGCCGCCCTACTGCCGCTGCAGGGCTGGGCACGACTGGCGGTCTTTCTGGTCCCCTACGCGCTGATCGGCTGGGACGTGCTGTGGGAAGCGGTGACCTCCCTGCTCCGCGGACAGATGCTGGATGAGAACTTTCTGATGGGCATTGCGACGGTGGGCGCGCTCTTTGTGGGCGAGTACGCAGAGGCCGTGGCGGTGATGCTGTTCTACCAGGTGGGCGAGCTCTTCCAGAGCTACGCGGTGGGCAAGAGCAGGAAGTCCATCGCCGCGCTGATGGACATTCGGCCCGATTACGCCAATATGGAGCGCGATGGGGAACTGATACAAGTGGATCCCGATGAAGTGCAGGTGGGCGACGAAATCGTGGTCAAGGCGGGCGAAAAGGTACCGCTGGACGGCGTGATTGTAGCGGGGCGCAGCGCGCTGAATACCGTGGCGCTCACCGGAGAGACGCTGCCCCGGGATGTGGGCGTAGGCGATGAGATCGCTTCGGGTTGCGTCAATACGAGCGGATTGCTGCGCGTCCGCGTGACCAAGCGTTTTGGAGAATCCACGGTGGCGAAGATACTCGATCTTGTGGAGAATGCGAGCAGCAAAAAAGCGCAGACTGAGAATTTCATCACGCGGTTTGCGCGCGTGTACACGCCTGCAGTGGTGGGCGCGGCGGTGCTTCTGGCCGTGGTTCCGCCGCTGTTCTTCCACGGGCAATGGAGCGATTGGGGATACCGGGCGCTGACGTTCCTGGTCATCTCCTGCCCGTGCGCGCTGGTGATCTCGGTGCCGCTTTCCTTCTTTGGCGGCATTGGCGGTGCGTCGAAAAAGGGCGTGCTGGTCAAGGGCAGCAATTATCTGGAGAGCCTGGCTTCATGCGATACCGTGGTGTTTGACAAGACGGGCACGTTGACCGAAGGGGCCTTCCGCGTCACGGCAGTGCATCCGGAGGCGGACATCGGCGAAAAAGAATTGACGCGTCTTGCTGCTGCGGCCGAGAGTTGGTCGGACCATCCCATTGCGCAGTCGCTGCGCAGCGCGTGCAGCGAACCCATCGATCGCGCGCAGGTGAGCGGCGTGGAGGAGATCGCGGGCGAGGGTGTAAAGGCGGACTTTGAAGGCGAGACGGTCTGGGCGGGCAATGACAAGCTGATGGCGCGCATCGATATTGCGGCCCCCACATGCCCGAGCATAGGCACCATCGTACATGTGGCGCGCAAGGGGCGGTATCTGGGACATATCGTGATCTCTGACGTGATCAAAAAAGATGCGAAGCGGGCCGTCGATGCGCTCAAGGGCGCGGGCGTCCGGCGCACTGTAATGCTGACCGGCGACCGGAGCGAGGTGGCCAACAGCGTGGCGCAGCAGCTGGGCATCGATCAGGCGCGGGCAGAACTGATGCCCGGGGACAAGGTGACGGTTGTGGAAGCGTTGATGGACGGGCGCGGCAAGCTGGCCTTTGTAGGCGATGGCATCAATGATGCGCCTGTGCTCGCGCGCGCGGACATTGGCATCGCGATGGGCGCATTGGGCTCCGACGCGGCAATTGAGGCGGCGGATGTGGTGCTGATGGACGATAACCCCCTCAAGATCGCAACGGCGATGCGCATTGCGCGCAAGACCAAACGCATTGTGATGCAAAACATTGTGTTTGCTCTGGGCGTCAAGGCTGCTGTGCTGGTGCTGGGCGCGACAGGCCATGCCAATATGTGGCTGGCGGTATTTGCCGATGTGGGCGTGGCGGTGCTGGCGATACTCAACGCCATGCGCGCGCTGCGCGTATCGGATTGATTGATGGGAAACCAATTCAGAAAGGGGCCACCTTGCAGGATTCGCAAGGCGGCCCCTTGGGCAACTGTGCGGAGCGTCCTGGCCTCAGGCGAGCATAGCCGTAAGTGACAATATCACAGAACTCCGGCGTCTTATCGGCTATAATTGGGTCATAGTCAAGCAAAGGGGGACTTAAAAATGTCTGTGATCAAGATCAGCAAAGAGAATTTCGTAAGCGAAGTGCTGCATTCCGATAAACCTGTGCTGCTGGATTTCTATGCCGATTGGTGCGGTCCCTGCCGGATGATGGGCCCGATCGTGTCGGAAATCGCGAGTGAGCGAAGCGACGTCAAGGTCGGCAAAATCAATGTGGACGAGCAGCCGGAGCTCGCGGCGCAGTTTCAGATCATGAGCATTCCGATGCTCGCTGTAATCAAAAACGGTAAACTCGAACGTCGGGTTGTAGGGTACAGACCGAAAAAGCAAATTGAAGTTATACTGTAAGGAGAAAAAAATGGGATTATTCGATTTCCTGCGCAGCGTCGACATCAACGCCGGCGTTGCAGAATACAGAGCAACCGAAGGTGCGGTATTGCTGGATGTCAGATCAGCAGAGGAATACCGTGACGGACACATTGACGGAAGCGTCAATTTACCGCTTGACAAAATCGCCTGTATAGAGGATGCTGTCAAAGACAAAAGCACACCGCTTTATGTTCATTGTTACAGCGGCGGCAGAAGCGGACAAGCTGTATCCTGCTTGAAGCGAATGGGATACACGAGCGCAAAAAACATCGGTGGCATCAGCGGCTACCGTGGAGAGGTGGTAAAATAAATGAAGGTTGTCATCATAGGCGGCGTTGCAGGCGGGGCTACTGCGGCGGCGAGACTGCGCAGGCTGGATGAGCAGGCGGATATCGTTGTTTTTGAGCGTTCGGGATTTATCTCATATGCCAACTGCGGTTTGCCATATTACATCGGCGGCACCATTGAGGAAGAGAGCGATCTGACGCTGCAAACACCCGAAAGCTTTTGGAAACGCTTTAGAGTCAAGATGAATGTGCATCATGAGGTTATGGCAATCCATCCTGACAACAAAACTGTCACCGTAAAAAATATTGATAACGGTACGATCTTTACCGAAGGGTATGACAAGCTCGTGCTCGCCCCTGGCGCCAAGCCGATCAAGCCCAGCTTTGACGGTGCTGACAGCGATAAGATCTTTACGCTCCGCACCGTTGAGGATACGCTGAAGATCAAGAACTATGCGAATGCGCATCAGCCCCAATCGGCAGTTGTTGTCGGCGGAGGCTTCATCGGGATTGAGGCTGCGGAAAATCTGCGCGATCTTGGGATGGATGTAACCCTCGTGGAAGCGGCCAACCAGCTCATGGCGCCCTTTGACCGGGACATGGCGTCGTTCATTCATGCCGAAATTCGCAAAAATGGCATCCATCTGATGCTGGATACAATGGTGGAAGGCTTTGCCGATACGGATTGCGGGATTGACGTGAAGCTCAAAGCTGCGCAGACGCTCCATACCGACCTGGTCATACTGGCAATCGGCGTCGCTCCCGAAACCGCACTTGCCAAAGATGCAGGGCTGGAACTGGGCATCAAGGGCAGCATTGTAGTCAACGACAGGATGGAGACCTCCATTCCCGACATTTACGCCGTCGGAGATGCGGTTCAGATCAAGAATTTTGTGACGGGGGAGGACACGCTCATCTCCCTTGCCGGCCCCGCAAACAAGCAGGGAAGGATTGCCGCGGACAACATCTGCGGCGGTGACAGCCATTACACGGGTGGCCAAGGCTCATCGGTCATCAAAATATTTGATATGACGGCCGCAGCTACGGGCATCAACGAAAAGACGGCGAAAGCCCTCGGCATTGCGGTGGATAAGGTCATTCTATCGCCCATGAGCCATGCCGGATATTATCCCGGCGGCAGGATGATGACCTTAAAGGTATTGTTTGAAAAAGACACATACCGTCTGCTCGGGGCGCAAATTGTGGGCTTTGATGGCGTCGATAAGAGGATCGATGTACTGGCAACCGCGATTCGTGCCGGTATGAGGGCAACCGATCTTACAGAGCTGGACCTTGCCTATGCTCCGCCGTATTCTTCGGCAAAAGACCCCGTAAATATGGCGGGTTATATCATTGAAAACATTCGGAATGGAATTGTAAAGCAGTGGCATTATGAAGAGGACGAAATGCTGCCACGCGATGGCAGCGTAACGCTTCTGGATGTACGCACAGCGATGGAATACAGCAAGGGGCATGCGAAAGGCTTTGCCAACATTCCCGTTGATGCGTTGCGAGATCACATCGGCGAGCTTGACAACAGCAAGCCTGTATATGTCATCTGCCAGAGCGGACTGAGGAGCTACATCGCCAGCAGAATTTTGATGAGCAATGGGTTTGACACCTATAACTTTGCGGGTGGTTTCCGGTTCTACGATGCAGTCCGGAATGACAAGGCATTGAGCAAAAAGTCCACTCTTTGCGGAATGGATGATTAAAAGAAAAAGCGTTGAGAATTATGATGAAACTCAACGCTTTTTCTTTATTGATTTATAATCTTTTTTAAGCCGTCTCTGTTCAGAATCCTTATGGTTCCGCGGGAAAGGGAAATCAGGCCTTCGTTCACAAAATACTTCAGCATCCGCGTTACGACTTCACGGGGGCTACCCAGGTGGTTGCCGATGGTCTCGTGAGTGAGTTTCAGCGTGTCCGTGCCCTCAATATTGGCTTCATTCAAAAGAAAACCGGCCAACCTTTTATCAAAGCTCTTCCACATCACCTGGTCGATCAACCACATTACATCTGAAAAGCGGCTTGCCATGACCTCGTTTGTATAATTGGCAAGCGGTGCGGAAACCTCCATAATGCTTTTGTAAACTTCTGATGGAATAACCAAAACTTCGGTGTCTTTTTCAGCGGTGATGGTGATGTCAAACTGAATGCTGTTCATCATGCAGGATGCGGAAAACAGGCAAATATCGCGCTCGAAAAGTCGGTACATCGTAATCTCTCTGCCGTCATCTGATATGGTAAAGGCACGAAGCTGTCCGGAGAGCACGAGGAAGAGTCCTGTGCAATGCTGCGCACCATTGTGCAAGAATTCACCTTTGCCGAATTTACGAACAAAAGCTGAGTTTTCCAGCGTGTTTTGCTGTGATTTCGTCAATTTGTTGAATACCGGTAAATAGGTCAGGCGATTCATGTGCAGCGTCTCCTTTTTCCGCATTCACAGCATAGCATTATTTTGGACATATGTCAATAATACGATAGAAATGTATCTGAAATCAAACGACTTCCTCTGAGCCTTCACACTATTTTCAAAAAATATGGGCCGTCTATATAATACTTCAGCATAATGGCGATCATATGGCTCGTTGACTGTTTACTTGCTACCCCCAAATGGTATGCCAATATTGAGTTTACATCGGAAGGATTGATTCACCGTGCGCCTTTCCACAAGGCTACGCTGATACCCTACAAGCGCATACACATCAATCCCGCATCGTATATCCACGTATGCGTGGAGGTGCCGTATCGTGAACTTGTTTGAGCAAAACGAAAAGATGTATATTTTTGATATGTATTCTATGACAAATCGTTATAAGCGCTATGTGCCGTCGGAGACTGGAAAGCTATCGGATTTCCTGAAAACAAAGATTATAACAGGAGGATTGCTTGAAATAAACTCACTGGAAGATTTTGCATCCTACTTTGTACGGTACAGTTCTGCAAAAAAAGATCACTATGTGATCTGTCAGCTGGAAGATGCCTATGTGCCCCCCGTTGTTCTGGTAAGACGCAAAGGATATATTGGGCTGACGGTGCGGACGAATTCCAATATCAAGGTTGTATATAATGCACATGATCTCGTGTTTGATCTAAACGTTGAAGGGGATTAACTGGTAAATTGATGGCCTGTGTGCCGGCGTTTCTGGCAATTGTGTTGAGCAAGGTTTTGCTGCCAAGTATAATGGGATTACAAGCGGGGGAAAAGCAGAGAGGAGTGGTTCGATGAAAATGCAGACACGGGGACACAACATTTGGGCCAATGCATTGTACTGCGTGAAAATGGTAAACGCAAAGGATAGGGTGCTGCTGTGGCTCTTTCTTGCGACGACGCTAATTGAGGTGTTGGTGCCGTTCCTGGGCATTTTCCTGCCCAAGCTGGTCGTGGAGCAAATTACGGCGAAGGTATCCCCTGTGCAGCTCATTATGAGTGTGAGCACGGTTGCGTTGGGGATTGCACTGCTGTATGCAGCGGGTGGAGACCTGAAAACGCGCTCGCAGTGGCGGATGATCATGGTGCAGTCGGAGTATGTGTGGGATCTGTACATGCAGTCGCTGCGATGCAGCTATCAGCTGGTGGAGAGCGCGGAGGGGCAGACCCTGTACCAGCGGGCGATGGATGCGGTTTATAAGGGCGATGAGGGCTGCATCCGGTTGATGATGCCGGCCGTGATGGGAATCTGTACGGCGGTGCTGGGATTTGCGCTGTATACTTCGATCCTTTCGCTGTTGAATCCCTGGATCATACTTGGACTGGTGGCGTTGTCGCTGGTCAATGTGCTGCTGCCCATGTGGACGCGCAGGTTTGAGCGGGAGAATAAGGACCGCTGGGCTGCACTGGATAAGAAGATCAATTACCTTACGCAGAAGTGCCTGGACCCGGCTTATGGAAAGGAAATCCGCGTGTACCGGATGCAGTGCTGGCTGCGGAGTAAGCTGGCTGCATTGCTGAGCGCCCGCAGAAAGTGGGATTGCCGGACGGAAAACCGGCGCTATGGTGCGATGCTGGGAAATGCGCTGACGATCCTGCTGCGCGATGGTTTTGCATATGCATATCTCATTTATAAGGTTTCGACCGGGCAGATTCCCCTGGCGGATTTTGTGCTGTACTTTGGTGCGATTACCGGGTTTTCGCAGTGGATTTCCAGCCTGGTGGAGCAGGTGTCCAAGATTGGGACGGCATCCCTGCGCGTAGAGGATTACCGCGCCTTTGTCGAGGCGGATGCGCATGGGAAAACGGAACAGCCGTCGTATCGTACCCTGCTGCTGAACGACATCAAAATCGAGTTCTGTGATGTTTGCTTTGCCTACGAACCCGGGAGCAAGAACGTCATCGACCACTTAAGCATGACCATAGAGCCGGGACAGAAGGTCGCGCTGGTGGGCGTAAACGGCGCGGGAAAGACCACGCTGGTGAAGCTGCTGTGCGGATTCTATACGCCGAGCAGCGGAGAGATCCGCATCAATGACCATCCCATGCACGAGTACGATCCTGACGCGTTGCTGGGCCTGTTTGCAGCCGTGTTCCAGGACGCTGCGCTATTTCCATTCACCGTTGCGGAGAATGTCGCGCTACAGCCGAAGAAAAAGCTGGAGGCATGGCGGGTTGACATCAGCCTGCGGCAGGCAAAACTGCAAGAACACATCCAGTCGCTGCCCGATGGCGCGGATTCTCAGATGCTCAAGGTCGTCACCAATGCAGGCGTTGTGCTCTCCGGTGGGCAGGCGCAGAAGATGTTCCTGGCAAGGGCGCTGTACAAGGACAGTCCCGTGCTCATTCTGGACGAGCCGACGGCAGCGCTGGATCCCATTGCGGAAAGCGCACAGTATAAGGCCTATGAGGAGCTTTGCTTCGGCAAGTCGTCGCTGTACATCTCCCATCGACTGGCCAGCACGATGTTCTGTGATCGGATTGCGCTGATGAAGGATGGAAGGATTGCAGAATGGGGCACGCATGAGGAGCTGATGGCGCTCCATGGGGACTATGCACACATGTATGAAATCCAAAGCCATTATTATCAGGCGGAAGAGGAGGGAGCAGACGCATGAAACAGAGGAATAACGTGTTCCGTAAGCTGGTTTCATTGATTCGTCAAATGGATTCTCACATTTTGTGGCTATATGCGGCCCGCAGCGTGGTTTCAGCGCTGCTGCCCTTCGGCGCCATTTTGCTCTCCGGCGCGGTCATACAACGACTGGTTGACGGAGAGCCATTCCAGAGAATCATCTGCTTTGCGCTGCTGGGCGTGGCGGCGATCTTCTTGGGGTATGCGCTGCGGGACTTGCTGCATCGCACCTGCCAGATCCGTATGCAGGCTTGCGTGCGCAAATACGACACGCTGCTGGGGGAAAAGACGCTGAACATGGAGTATGCCGCGTTGGAGGATGAACGTCTCCAGGGCGTGCGCCAGCGCATAGCAGAGGACAATAACTGGGGTTATGGACTCTATGGTATGCTCAATCTGTTTGATTTGCTGACACAGCGTGTAGTCGCACTGGTGGCAGCATTCTGGATCGTACTGCCCATGCTGCAATTGGATTACAAGATCTGCGTAGCCTGCGTGGTCTACTTTGCTGTGCTGCTGGGGATAACATTTGCCCTGTCCAAGCAGCGCAGCAACGCCAGCAAAAAGCAGGTGGAGTGGATGGGGGAAGTGAACAAGTTCAACCGCCTGATCGGCTACTTTACTGCGAACGCTTCGCTGGATTATCGCGCGGGAAAGGAGATTCGACTGTACAAGGCATACGATTTGCTGGAGGTCAACGCAGCGTCCTCCTATTATCATATGCGCCGCGTGGTGAGTTCCAAAATTGCCGCACTGCTCGGCCGATGCGATGGAACGGCGGGTCTGCTCTCGGGGTTGTGCGAGGGCGTCGCCTACGCGTTTGTGGCGCTTCATGCACTTGCCGGTCGTATTTCTTTGGGACAGGTCGTCACCTATGCAGGCGCAATCAACCAGTTCGCGCGTGCGCTGTCTGGTCTTGTCATGCAGTGGGATGCCATGCGCATCCATGCCGAGCGGTTCCTCTCCACGTTTGAATACATGGACCTGCCGGATGCAGCTCAGCCGGGAACAGAGCCCATACCGGAGGGCCCCGGCGTCATCGAATTTCAGCATGTGTCTTTTCGCTATCCCGGTGCGGAAAGGTTCGCACTCGAGGACGTGAATCTCATTCTGCACCCGGGAGAGCATATCGCTGTGGTTGGAGAGAATGGAAGCGGGAAAACCACGATGGTCAAGCTGCTATGCCGACTGTTCGTGCCGACGCAGGGCAGAATTTTGCTGGATGGACAGGACATTCAGCAGATGGACTTTGATGCGTACATGGCCCGTTTGTCGGTGGTGTTTCAGGATTTCAAGTTGCTTTCCTTCACACTGGGGCAAAACGTATCCATGGCGGAGGAGTATGATGTGGGCAGGGCAGAGGAGTGCTTGAAGGCAGCTGGTTTTGATGAGCGGCGCGGGACCATGTCAGATGGGCTGGATACCCCTCTGTACAAGGATTATGCGCAGAACGGCGTAGAGCTCTCTGGCGGCGAAGCCCAAAAGATTGCTATCGCCCGTGCTCTATACAAGAATGCTCCGCTTGTCGTGCTGGATGAGCCCACAGCAGCACTAGATCCGCTGGCGGAGTATGAAATTTACACGCGCTTTGGCGCGTTGACCCAGAATAAGACTGCAATTTTCATCTCGCATCGACTGTCTTCCTGCCGTTTTTGCGATACGATCGTGGTATTTGACAATGGATGCGTGATTGAGCAGGGAAGTCATAGCCAGTTGTTGAATCAACAGGGTAAGTATTCGGAACTTTGGAACGCACAGGCGCAGTATTACACGTCGGAGGCGCATGCGCAAAGGGCCGACTGATTTTGAAAAAAGCGGAGGAGGGGAAGCATGAAGATTGCCATTTGTGAGGATGATGCAGTCTATGCGAAGTTCCTGACGCAGAAAATAAAAACATGGGCGGAACTTCATGGTTGCAAATCGTTGTTGGTGCACAGTTATCGGGATGGAGAATCTCTTTTGGATCAATGGCAGCACGGACAGACCTATGATCTGCTCTTGTTGGACATCGGCCTGCGGTTTATGGATGGGTATCATCTGGCGGAAAAGATACGGGAACTGGATCAACGGATTCTGATTGTGTTCATTACAGGCAGCGTGGAGCGCGCCATGGACGGATACCGCCTGGACGCGCTGCGCTACCTGCTCAAACCGGTTGCAGACGAAAATCTCAGAGAGTGCTTGAACTATGCCTATCAGACGGTACAGAATCAGAAAGAGCGCAGCGTCGTTTTTCGTGTGGACGGGGCGCATGTCGGGTTCGATCCTCGGGATATACTCTACCTGTCCAGTCAGGAGCACTACGTGGTGCTGCACCTATTGGAGGGCGAGTATCGGGTGATGGATCGTATGCGCTTGGATGATGCGCTGAAAATGCTGCCGCAAGAGGATTTCATACGCATTCATCGGCTGCTGGTACTCAATCTGAGGCATATCACCTCTTTTACGAGCACGCAGGTGATGTTGGCAAACAACGAACAGCTTCCCATCGGCAAGAAATACTCCGAGCAGGTGTTTCGTGCCTTTGTTGCGCGCTACTTGGATCACGAATGGACCGACCCGGGCTTGAGAGGGTGATTGCTGTGATGAGTTGTGGATTGCGTCTGGTCCAGGCGATGACGCTGCTGCTCCTGCCGCATATTGTGCTGGGGGAAAGAAAATGCAGTGCAAAGTGGCTTGCTGCCGCGGCGACTGTGCTGGGCACCGCCTGCTTTTGCATCCGGCGGGAATGGGTGATTCAGGGGTTGACGGCGCTGGTTGTGATCGGCTATGTGCTGGGCGTCCTCCGTGCGCGCGCGGGTGAAAAATGCTGTGCGCTGGCGCTGACGCTCGGCGCATGGGTTGCACTGGAGAGCGCTGCGCCCGTACTCCCGCGCTGGTCGGAGCAGCTCGAAGGCGCGGTGGCGCTGCTGCTACTCGCCACCGGGCTGTGGATTCTGCGCCGTGTCCGGAGATTTGGGGAAGGAAGTGTGCTTCTGAGCGGGTTCATAGCGTCGCTTGCGCTATGGATGGTGCAGAAGCCCGCCGCTTTGGCGTGGTTATCTTATCTTTCCTTTTATTTGTGTTGGTTTCTTGCATTTCTTTTGCATCGTTATCAAGTGCAAGAGAGAAAGGAAAAGGAATTCCTGGCAGCGCAGATCCGGCAGATGCAGTCTGCTGAAGGAGAAGGTACCGATGTACAGGCATTGTATGCGGAGCTGCGAACCCTGCGCCACGACATGAAGCATCACATGCAGGTGATGGACGGATTGCTGGAACAAGGGCAGCTGGAGGCGGCGAAGGCGTATCGCCAGGAGCTGCGCAAGGATGATACACTCGTGTATGTCAACACTTGTGCCTCTGGCTTTGCAGCGGTTGACGCGCTGCTGCTTGCAAAGACAGCGGTCTGCAAACGCAACGCGATTGGGCTGGAGATGAAACTGTGCACGCTGGATAAACTCCCGATGTCCCAGCCCGAGTTTTGCGCCGTGCTTGGCAATATACTGGACAATGCCATTGAGGCCTGCTGCAAGATTCCCGTCGAGTCCGGCAGGCGCCAAATCGTTTTTTCTATGCAGATTGCAAGAAAAATGCTGCACATCTCCTGCAAAAATGCGCTGGACGAACCGCCCCGAAAGCAAAATGATCGGTTCCTAACGGATAAGCCGGGCGAAGGGCACGGCTACGGCATCGAGAGCATCCGCAGCGCCGTCCAAAAGGCGGATGGGCGGGTGGATTTCTCCTGTGCGGAAGGGTTTTTTTTCGTGTCCGTACTGCTGGAGTTACGGCAATGCTGCGCAATTCCCGGTTTGGTAGGCACAAAAAAGTGAGAACAAGTTGAGTGAACTTTAAATGATTCACAGGCTTTCTCAGACCGCCGCAGAAATCACCCCTGCGGGACATGCTCTGCCGGATGCTATAAGCCTCTAATTGCTTACCGTAGGCTCTTGCTACGTACTGAATATCGCGATCGCTGTGGGAGATCGGATCCGCAGATGGTTTCCGGTGGCGGTTCCTCTTTCTGCTTCTTTGTTTTCGTGTTTGTTCCCCCCTTTTTTTCCTTTTAGTCTACAACTGGTCTTTGTGCCCGTCAATTTGGGTAGCGTCTATTACCGAAACATTGAATGGCGCAAGCTGGGAGATCGCCTTTGCGTATAATGCAGACGACATCCTCACTCAGACCACCTACGGGACCAATGCGTTCGCCAACGCGTTTGATACCCTTGGCCGTCAGACGCAGCGCACGCATACGGTTAGCGGCAGCACGCGCATGACGACCACCTACGGGTACCTTAGCCCCGACAGTTCGCACACGACGACGCTGCTATCCACAGTGCGCAATCAGGGCACGCAGTTTGACAAGACAACGGCATACACATATGATGATCATGGGAATATCACGTCGGTCACGGCAAACGGCAGTACGACGACCTATGTCTATGACAACCTGGGCCAGCTGACCCGCGAAAACAACCAGGCCGCCGGAAAGACCTGGACCTGGACGTATGACACGGCAGGAAACATACTCAATAAGAGCGAATATGCTTATACGACGGGAACCCTGGGCACGGCGCAGAAAACGATAACCTACGGGTACGCAGAC
>DKYK01000057.1:0-309 GCA_002492415.1 Christensenella sp. UBA7102 | reverse complement strand
GTATACCTGGTCGAAGGGCCGCCAGTTGGTGAGCATGACCAAACCCGGCAGCTCGCTGACCTTCACCTACGACGCCGACGGCAACCGCACCTCGAAAACTGTAAACGGCGTGACCACGAACTACACCTACGTCGATGGCAGGGTTACGCATGAAACAAACGGAACGGATACCATCCACTACCGCTACGACACCAACGGCACACTCCTGTCCATGAACCTGAACGGAACGGAGTACTACTACCTGTACAACGGCCAGCGAGATGTCATTGGGCTGTACGACGCAAGCGGTAAGGTTGTGGTGGAGTACAC
>DKYK01000069.1 GCA_002492415.1 Christensenella sp. UBA7102 | reverse complement strand
TTCATCACCTCGCTGGCGCGCACGGGCGCTTTCCCGCCGGAGTATTCCATACAGGCGGGCGTTCAGATGGGCTATCCTTTCCTATGCGACAGCGTTTCCTCCACCTATCTGCTGCTGGGCGCTCACCTGCAGCTGGCCTACTGCCTGCCCATGCTCGCTGCGCTGTACGCAGTATTTTCGTGGTATTTCGTGCTGATGAATCGCTTCCTGCGCAGCGAAAAGCGCGCTTGCCTGGCATTTGTGCTGTTCTTTCTGGGCGGCGGCGTTGGTCTGTGGTATTTTCTGGACGGAGCGCGTGCAGACTCAAGCGTGTTCACCCGCATCTTCACCGCCTTTTACGAGACTCCTACCAACAATGTCGACGCCAATGTACTCTGGGTCAACCCCATTGCCGATCTGCTTATCCCACAGCGCGCCACGCTCTTTGGCTGGAGCATCCTGCTGCCCTGTCTCTATCTGCTCTACCGCATGGCCTTTGAGGGCGAAACACGGTACGCTCTCCATCTTGGCGTACTGGCTGGCGGGCTGCCGCTGCTGCACACGCACTCCTTTCTCGCGCTGGCGATGCTCTCTCTCGGCACCTTCGTGCGTCAGATCGCGCTCAACTGGCGCAAAACGCGTCCCTATCTGCTCTACGCGGGCCTGGCCGCGCTGCTTGCTCTGCCCCAGCTGATTCGCTTTACCTTCGCGCAGGCCTCGGGTGAAGGCTTTCTGCGCTTCTCCTTCAACTGGGTCAACACGACCGATCCCTATCTTTGGTTTTATTTCAAAAACATTGGTTTGGTTTTCGCACTGCTCCCCTTCGCGCTGCTGACGGAAAAGCGTCTGCGTGCCTTCTGGTTGTGCGCGCTGCCGCTTTGGGTACTGTGTGAGTTCGTGGTGTTTCAGCCCAATCTCTATGACAACAACAAGCTGCTCTTCGTGGTGCACATGCTCTCCTGTGGTCTTGCGGCTTCCTTTCTGGCCACGATGTACCACAAGCTGCAGGGAGTGCCCGGCCGTGCGCTGATGGGCGCCTGCACAGTACTGCTGGGCACGATTTCCGGCGCGTTGACCCTTGCACGCGAGATTATATCGGATTACGAGCTTTTTTCCGTCGATCAGGTCGAGGCGGCGCAGTACGCGGTGGAACACCTGCCCAAGGACGCCATATTGCTCACCGCGGATGAACACAACAACCCCTTCGCCTCCCTTGCCGGCCTGACTATCGTGCAGGGCTCGCCCAGCTATCTGTTCTTCCACGGGGTCTATGACGCCGACCGCGCCGCCGACGTCTACGCGATGTACACCGAGTCCGGCGCCCTGGAGCGCCTCAAGGATGTCTACGGCATCACGCATGTCGTACTTTCCTCCCACGAATATGCCATGGGCGCCGACGCCTCCGTGTTCGAGGGACTTTCCGTCATCTACGAAAACAGCGACGTTACAATCTACTCTATGGACAGATAGCCGATGCTTTACTGTCCCAACGATCCTCCGGCTTCGCTATTTCCGAACGAATCGCCGCGCGATTGTTCATATTTTCGTTAAATATTCGTAAAAAATAATTATTAAAAACGGCAGGAAAAACCGAGGCCACGTCGAATATCTATAGTAATCCTCACGGCGGATCAGTCAGGCCGCGAGGCATTAAAGGAGGTTGGACTATGCGGATAAACATCACTGTGCGCAACATGATGACCATCTCCCCTTCGGTTGCCAATTACGTCAACAAGAAGGTAGGCAAGCTTGATCGCTACTTTGGCGACGAGATTGAAGCGCAGGTTCGTTTGAGCATTGAGCGCAACCGCTTCACCTGCGAGATCACCATACCCCTGCCGGGCGAGATTCTGCGCGCCGAGGAAACTACCAGCGACATGTACGTCTCCATTGACAGCGTTCTGAGTAAGCTGGAAGGTCAGATTCGCAAGCACCGCACGCGCCTTTCCAAGCGCATGAAGCGGGATGCCGATCCCATTGAGGTATTTCTCCCTGAAGAAGAAGCCGTGCCGCAGGTGGTGCGCACCAAGCGTTTTAAAGTGGAGGCCATGGACGTGGACGAGGCTATCTCTCAGATGGAGATGTTGGGCCACACCTTCTTCCTCTTCCGGGAAAAGGACAGCGACCAGATCTGCCTGGTCTACACCCGCGCCGACGGCAACTACGGCGTGCTCATCCCCGATTGATTCGCTGAACTTCGGCCGGCGCCCCAGGGCGCCGGCTTTCACTTTTCCCAGGCTGGGCTTGGCGTATTGCCTTTTCGCCCGCGCTGTGCTATGCTGAAACAGGTTCCTTTATATGAAGCATACAGAAAGCGAGGGATTGAACCATGACACAGAACAAGGGCTTTGCGCTGGACAAAACCCGAGGTTATTTCAACAAGGCCGGCGTGGATGTGATGGCGTTTGACGACATCTACCCATCCGGGCACCAGTCGGGCGTAAGCGTGCTGATGCACGGTAAGCGCGTGGCTACCAACGGCGACGTGCGCTTCGAGCAGACGCCCGGACAGTGGCAGCCCACGCCCAAGCAGCTGACGCGCGAGATGGACGAGGCGGAAAACACCATCCGCACCGTACTGCGTTATCCTGACATGGATGCGCACCTGAGGGGCTTTAACCCGTTGGTCTATCCCGATTATGAATTTGAATACGCGGTGACGGTCAAGGGCATGAAGACGGGCGTCGTGGTCACGTTGGATCTGAATGAACCCATACCGGCAGAGTATGCGGGCAAGCTGTGCTTTAATCTGGAGCTGTTCCCCGGCGACCTGTTCGGCCAGCCCTGGATCATGGACGGCAGGCAGGGCATCTTCCCGCGGCAGCCCAACGGCCCGACGCAGCAGCAGCCCACCAATTACGACCGCACCGGCCATCTGCCCGAGATTGACGGCGGCGCGAACCGCAAGCGTCTGACGGGCGACAACCAGGCTGGGTACAATCCCATGATCGCCGACGATATCATCGCCGCGCCCTACGCAGTGGGACGGCGCTTCACCGTGCGGCCAGACGACGCATACAGTCGCTTCACCGTGGAGAGCAAGACCACGGATCTCAAGCTGTACGACGGGCGCATGAACCACAACAACGGCTGGTTTGTGCTTTCCTCCGAGATTCCGCAGGGCGCGGTCAAGGGCGCCATCGAGTGGGTCATCACGCCCAACGTAGTGGAGGATTGGCTGTATTCGCCGGTGGTTCAGGTCTCACAGGTGGGGTATCGGAACAACCAGCCCAAGGCGGCTGTCATCGAGCTGGACAAGCGGGAGGAAGCGCGCCAGCCCGTACTGCTCACCCGCATCACGGAGCAGGGCGAGCAGCCGGTAAAGGCGCTGGAAGCGACCGAGTGGGGCTCCTTCCTGCGCTACAATTACCTCAAGGCAGACTTTTCTGATGTGTGTCAAGAGGGTCTGTACCGCGTGCGCTATGGCAGCAGCGCTTCTTGCATCTTCCGCATCGCGCCCGATGTGTACGACCGCGGCGTATGGCAACCGGTGCTGGAGTACTTCCTGCCCGTGCAGATGTGCCACATGCGCGTCAATGAGAAGTACCGCGTATGGCATGGGCTGTGCCATGACGACGACGCGCGCATGGCGCCGGCGAACTACAATCACTTTGACGGCTATGCGCAAGCCCCTTCGACGCTGACGAAATACGCGCCCGGCAAGCATGTACCCGGCCTCAATCACGGCGGCTGGCACGATGCGGGCGACTTTGACCTGCGCGTGGAGTCGCAGGCGGGCGAGAGCTACATTCTGACGCTGGCCTGGGAAGCCTTCCAGGTGGATTATGACGCGACGACGGTGGATCAAGACAAGAAAGTGGTGGAAATTCACCAGCCTGACGGCAAAAATGACATCCTCCAGCAGATTGAGCACGGCATGCTGTCGGTGGTGGGTGGCTACAAGGCGCTGGGGCGTCTGTACCGCGGCATCATCTGCGGTAACCTGCGGCAATACGTGCTGCTGGGTGACTCGGCAGCCATGACGGACAATGTGAACAGCGACGACGATCGCTGGGTGTTCACCGAAAACAATCCGGTGCGCGAGCTGACCACCGCCGCGCAGATGGCGGCCAGCGCGCGGGCGCTGCGGGGCTTCAACGACGAGCTGAGCCGCGATGCGCTCACCGCGGCGCGCGAGCTATATGACGTGACCGACGCTGCGGACAAGGCGCGCGCTGCAAAGGTGCATGCGGCAGCGGAACTGCTGCTGACCACTGGCGAGGAAAAATACCGCGCACACCTGCTCTCCGAGATCGGCTTCATCGCAGAGAACATCCAGCAGGTGGGTTGGATCGCGGCGCGTGCGCTGCCCGCGATGCACGATGAGGCCTTTACACAGCAGCTGGGCAAGGCAATGGTTGCGCTCAAGGCAAATCTTGACGAACTGAGCGCCGAGACGCCCTACGGCATCCCCTACCGGCCGCACATCTGGGGCGCGGGCTGGGACATCCAACGGCTGGGCTTCCAGTATTACTTCCTGCACGAGGCCTTTCCGGAGATCTTCGGGCCGGAGCTGGTGTATAACGCGCTTAACTTCGTACTGGGGTGCCATCCTGGCTCTAACACCGCTTCCTTTGCCTCGGGTGTGGGCGCGCATTCTGCGACGGTGGCTTACGGCATCAACCGTGCGGACTGGTCCTATACCCCCGGCGGCGTGGTGTCGGGCACGGCGCTCATCCGTCCCGATTTCCCCGAGCTGCTCACCTTCCCCTATCTGTGGCAGCAGACCGAGTATGTGCTGGGCGGCGGCTCGTCCCATTACATGTTCCTGGTGCTGGCCGCACGCAAGCTGCTGAGCGAATAATCTCTTGGAAACAAAAAAACGTGGGTCATCCATGCGGATGGCTCACGTTTTTTCTGGCACTCAAACGAGTGCGCAGCAGGCCTTTACGCCCGTAAAATATACAGGAACGCGGAATCTGGTACAAGGTTACGGGTCACGGCTATCGCAAGCCGGCACAAGGCTCTTTACAGCGCGAAAAAGCGTTGATATAATGGAAACATGAGGAATTACCGTACAATGGGAGCGTGATGAGCTGTGTATCGTGCCGTTGTCATTGACGATGAGAAATGGACGCTGATGGGCATCTGCCGCACCTTTCCCTGGGAACAGGAAGGATTTGATCCACCCTTTGCCACAACCGATCCCTCCGAAGGACTGGAACGCATCCTCGCGCTGCCGCCCGATGCGGTATTTGTGGACATTCGCATGCCCGAGATGAGCGGCTTTGATCTGTTGGCCAAGGCGCGGGAGAACGGGGTCGCATCAGAGTTTGTCATCATATCGGGTCTGCAGGACTTTGAATATACCCGAGCGGCGCTTCAATATGCTGCGTTTGATTACATTCTCAAGCCTCTGCACGAGGAAGAAGCGCATGCGCTGCTGCATAAGCTGCGGCTACATTTAGACGGCCAGCGTTCCTCGGTGCGGCTGTCCGCTCCGCTGGAAGAAGTGCATCGACGCCTCCTGGAGCAAAGCGCAAACCAAACCGAAAAGAGCGAGGAAGATCGCTTTTCCCAGCTGGTGCACTACATCGAAGAGCATTTGGACGAACCGCTGCTGCTGCGGGACATCTCCGCGCGGTTTTACCTGACGCCCAACTACGTCTCCTGCCTGTTCCGCGAGCGGTTGGACACCACGTACAGCGAATATCTCAACGCGCTGCGCATCCACAAGGCTCAGCGGCTGCTGCGCAACACACAACGCAGTGTGGAGGACATCGCGCAGTTCTGCGGTTATGCGGACGGCCGCTACTTTTCCCGTGTGTTCCGTAAACAGACGGGCATCAGCCCCATGCAGTACAGGAAGAATGGACAGCCATGAAACGCATCGACACCACAAGCATATCCCGGCGCATCACGCTCGTGCTGCTGCTCAGCTGCCTGATTCTGCTGCTCGTGCTGGGCGGTTTCCTGTGGAACATGGTTTCGCAGACCAACCGCGAGATGCGCGCCTACGCGCTGTCCATGACCGAGAGCATGACGGGGATCCTGACAGATAAGACACAAACCATTGAAAAGACCGCCACGCTCATCGCGCAAAACAGCTATGTGGAAGGATACTTTGACGCGCAGGACGTCTCTGCGCGCACGGAGTACATCCGCATCTTCAACAGTCTGGCCGGAAACGCCATCAGTGAGAACCCGGACATACTGGCCATCTGCCTGGCCGGCCCGGACGGCGTCGCCATCACTGCCGGCTCATTGCTGGACTCGGTCGTACTCTCCAATCTTGAGCGACAACATCCTGGTATCTTTCAAAACAAGCCCTTTACCCCATTTTTTACCGGCGCGCTGGTATTGGAGGGACGATTCCCCTACTATGCTTACGTCATGCCGGTCTATGACGCAAAAAATCCCACACCCATGACGCAGCTGGCCACCTGCATCGTGCTGTGCGACCTTCGGCCGGTGCAGGATACGCTCAACGGCCAGATGGCGGATTCCTTCCGCTCCATCCAGCTGGTGGACAGCGGCGGTGTGCTGCTGTGCGCTCGGGAGGTTTCCGCGCCGCGCACGGGCCGGGAGGAGCTGGTGGAACACGCCATATCTGACATCGGTTGGACCATTCGCTATTACTTGGATTTTTCTGCGTTTTCCTTCAGCTCGCAGTCCTGGGGGCTGCTGGGCGCGGTCTCCGCCATCTGCCTGGTGATGCTGGCAGCCATCGGCATCACCTTCCACTTGGGGCTGGTCCGGCCGGTGGATACGCTGATCCGCCGACTGCAGGACGGAAAAAACCTGACGCACATGGGGTTGCACTTTGGCAATGAATTGGATATCATTGTGGATACCATTGAAAACACCCTTGCGCGGCTGGAACAGGCCTCCGAGGAGCGCCTGCAGAGCGAGACGCGAATGTACGCCATGCAGCTGCACCTGCGCGAGAGCGAGCTGTACGCGCTGCAGAGCCAGATCAATCCGCACTTTCTCTACAATACGATGGAGTGCATGCGCTCCATCGGGCTGTACTACAACAGCCCGGAGATCGTCACCATCTCCACCGCCATGACGGACATCTTCCGCTACTCCATTAAGGCCAGCTCCATGGTGCCGCTTCGAGATGAGCTGGACGTGATCCGCAAGTATCTGTCCATCATCAGCATTCGCTTCGACAACCGGTTCCGCATCCATTTGGACATCGCGCCCGAGACTGAGGCACTCATCATCCCCAAGATGACGCTGCAGCCCATTGTGGAAAACGCAATCTACCACGGCCTGGAGCCGCGCAAAGGCGAAGGGATGCTGACCCTGTGCGCGCGCCTTCACACAGGCGAGCTTCTGCTGGTCATCGAAGACAACGGCACGGGGATGAAGTCTGAGGATGTGGCGGCGATGAACCTATTGCTGCAAAACCCCGACATGCCCGTCGAACAGGGCGGTAAGCGTTCCATCGGGCTGACCAACATCGCGCGGCGCATTCATCTGTTTTCGCAGGGTATGTGCAGCGTGACCATCTCCTCCAGGGAAAATGAAGGCACGACCGTATGCGTTAAATTGCCCGCGCGCACGGAATAGGCGAAAAAAAACAGCCTGCAAACCCGGCTTGATTCGGATTTGCAGGCTGTATTTGCGCTCATCGGACATAGACGCGCGGTTCCTCTTCTGTGGGAACCTGTTGAATCATGGTATTGAGCTCGTCGAGCACAGGCTCAATACGGGGCTCCATCTGGTCGATCCACTGCTGCCAGAGGGCGGGAAGCTCCTCGGCCGTGGCCGTGGTGATCAGCCTGGTCATCTCCTCCATGGCCTGAGCTGTGACATTTCCCACCGAATTTTTATGTTCGGCGGATAGATAGGAGGACTCGTAGTCGAAGGTGCGCATAAAGCCGTTGTCGCGCAGGAAGTGGAAGTATTCGTCGGCGTCCTCGATGTACTGCTGCGGATACGCATAGCTGGGAGCCTCCTGCTGGGAAATCGCGCCTGCGTAGCGCTGGAAAAAGATGCGGCTGCCGTCGGGATAGGGATCGACCTGCACACCCCGCAGCACTTTGGATTCCGGCCAAAGGCACTGGATCTCTCCATCCGCACCGTACTGCCAGTCCTTGCCCTCAATGCCGTACGCGCGGAAGGCGACGCCTTCCTCCGTCAGCATCCAATCCAGCATATCCAGCCAGCGCTCCATCTTTTCCCGGCCGATATCCGCCGCCATGAGCACCGCACCATAGTAGCACTGCGATTGCTTGCACCATATGGTGCCGTCTGGCCCGATGACCTTGGCCAGCGCTCCGGCCTCGTTCTCGTCAAGATCGGGAAAATTTTCTTTGAGGGACTTGCGGATGGCATAGATCCTGGCCAGCGTAAACTGGTTGAACTCGCTGCCCATCAGACCCGCGGCGTAGGCATTGTCGGGCGCCTGTCCCAGCGGATTATCCTGCCAAATGATGCCATCGTCATAGAGCCGCTTTGCGATGAGCAGCCCCTGCAGCGTCTCCTCCCGCGCGGCGGTCCAGACATACCGGCCGTCCTTGGGAGAATAGGCGCCGTATCCATACTCGGCGCTGGTCTGGTACACGCCCATGGCGCTGGGGAAATAATACAGCTCCGTGCCCATGCCGATGGTGCGGCCCGCTCCGTTGCCGCCGGGGTCCTTCTCAACAAACGCGCGGTTGAGCTCCACCCATTCTTCCCAGGTATAGACGTCGTTTTCCCGGTAGAGGCCGAGCTGTTTGGCCCAGTCCCGCCGGTACATCCAGCCCATGCTGGACATGTAGTTGAACTCCGGGTTTTCGCGGCGACAGGGGTAAGCGTACTGCTTGCCGTCAATGGTCATCAGCTCGTCGCCCACAAAATCCTTTTCGTTGAAATAGTCCGCGATATTGGGCCATCTGCGCTCCAGGTCGTCCAACGCTGGATAAGCGCTGAACATGCCGTGCAGCGCCCAATTTGCATACTCGGCAAACATGGATTCATCCAGATCCATCCACATCAGGTCAGGGACATTGTTCGAGGACACCCAGAGGCGAACCATGTCGTGCCGGTCATTGAAAGCCATGGGAATCAGTTCGATGGTGACGTTGAAGCGCTGCTGAAAGCTCTCCCACAGCGCGGTGCCCGGGACCGACTCGCCCTTTTCCACGTTGGCGGTATAGGAGACGGCCGGAAGCCTCATGGGCGCGTCCGGCTGCGCCGCTTCTCCGGACGCGGGCTGCGCACAACCGACGAGCGCAGCCAACAGCAGGCAGAGCAGAAGGCACAGGAACCGCACGCATTGCTCGCGCATACTCTTTTCCTCCCTTCATCGCAAAGCGCACAGGGACGGCTCTGCTGTCCCTGTGCGCAAGTACGGTCAAGCTCTGGATTTTTCCACGGTCTCCATCAGGCCCTTGATGTATCCCACCGCGTAAAGCTGGCCCTGCACGCCGTAGCTGGGCATGGCAGCGTTCTCCCCCTTCATGGTAGGGACGTGGTCGGGGCGGGCGATGCCGTCAAAGCCGACGTCGTAATAGGTGCACATCGCCTTGTACATGTCGGTCTTGCCGTCGTCATGGAAGGTTTCATGGAAATTGTACTTGTCGCCCGCGACATCGCGGAAGTGCACGAAGAAAATCTTCTTCTGCCCGCCGAAGTGCTGAATCGCAGCGGGAATGTCCTCACCCATGGTGGAGAAGCAGCCCTGGCAGAAGGTCATGCCGTTGACGGGACTGTCATAGAGCGAAAACACGCGGTCAAAGGCCGCGGCGGAGGTCAGGATCCTGCCGATGCCGCGCAGCTCGGGCACGGGCGGATCGTCCGGATGCAGCGCCAGGTTGACGCCCAGCTCCTCGCACAGCGGCATGACCTCCTTGAGGAAGGACTCCAACGTGCGCCACAGCGTCTCTTGGCTCACCTTCCCGGCCCAGGTATCCTCCACGCCCTTCATGTCCTCCTGCACAAAGCCGGTGACCGTCGCGCCGCCGCGTGTGGGGATGTCCGTGCGCGTGCGGAACCAGCCCAGCACGGGCATCCAGTTGTAGCAGATGGTGCGGATGTCCAGCTTCGCGCAGTTGCGCAGCAGCTCCTTGAACACCTCCAGCTCCTCGTCCGCGCCGGGCAGACCGAGCTTGACCTTGTCCAGCGCCGTGGGGCCCTCGATGATGGAGAGTTTAAGGCCCTGATCCGCGTAGGCCTTTTTAAGCATAGATAGGTTCTCGTAGGACTGCGTGGCGTACGCAGGATCCATCTGCGCGGCCCCGGAGATCACATACTCCAGTCCCATCTGCTTTTGCAGGTCCACTTTGACCTGATCTAAGCCGCTAAAATACGCCAAACCCAATTTCATCATATCGTGTTCGACCTCCTGAATCATGGATTTGATGCGCCGCAAGCCGCAGCGCAGCCAAATGCGTACAACCGCGCTGCAGCTATAGCGTCGTGAAAGGAAACTGCGCAGAGAGTTTACTTCAGAGTGGATGCAACCTGCTGACCGATGGTGTTGAGGTATTCGGCGGCCTCGTCAACCGTCATTTCTCCCAGCTGGATGGCTTCAGCGCAGGCCTTGAACTCGGAATCCCAGCTGGCGAAAGGCGCGGGAACGTCATCCCAGTAGGGCAGGCCGGTGACCTTGTCGTTGTTGATGACCTTGTTCAGTTCCATGCCCAGGCGCTGGTTCCCGGTCAGCTCGGGCTCAATGGCTGCGTACACCGTCTCGCTGATGGGCATGCCGCGCACGGTGGACAGTATCTTGCCGGCCTCAACGTCGGAGAGAATGTAGTGGATGAAATCCGCCGCTTCCTTGACGTGCTGAGAGTTTGCGCCCACGCAATAGAACATGGTGGACTGGCACCAGCCGGCGCCGACCGCGCCCTGCGGATAGTTGACCATGCCCAGTTCGCAGTCGGGAACCATATTGGCCAGCGCCTCGACATTGGCCACATTGATCTGGCGGAGCAGCACCTTGCGGGAGGACAGCGAGTCGCTCAGGGGATCCAGCTCGACAAAGGACATGGACACCTCTGCGGGCGGAATGACGCCTTCCTCAGCCAGCTGGCCATAGAGATTGTAGTACTCCTTGAAGTGCTCGGGGTTGAAGTTGAATGCGTCGCTCTGCAGCGTCTTGTAGCCGTAGACGGAAGAGACGTAGTTCTGGAAGCCCTCGTAGTTGCCGCGGCCGTCGCCGATGGGCCACACGCCCTCAGGCAGCTTGGTCTTGGCGTCGCGCGCCCAGGCGATCATCTCATCCCAGGACCAGCCCAACTGTGGCTCGGAAATGCCGTACTGCGCCAGATCCTCCTTGATGTAGACGATGCCGGTGCCGTTGGCGCCAACGGGCGCGCTATAGAGCTTGCCGTCGGTCTTGTAGTTCTCGATCAGGTTCTCATCCATGACATCGGTCAGATCCAGCACACCGGTCAGGTCAGCAATCTGGTTTTGCTCAATGAAGGTGTTGATCTTGGCGGCGTCCATCTGGAACACATCAGGCATGGAACTGGACGCGGCCAGCACCGCCATCTTCTCCCAGTAGCCGTCCCAAGCGCTGTACTCAGTGACGATCTTGATGTTGGGGTTCTGCTCACAGTAGAGCTTGGTCATCTTCTCGGTGGCCTCATGGCGCACGTCGGAGCCCCACCAGGTGAACTTCATCTCAATGGTCTCGCCGTCGGCGGCAGGAACGTCGGCAGCGGGTGCATCCGTCGCAGGAGCATCGGCAGCGGGAGTATTCGTCGTGGTGGGCGTCGTCGCACTGCAGCCGACCAGCGCCAGAACCAGCGCCAACGCGAGCAGTACGGACAGGAAATTCTTTGCCTTCATGTGTTTTTCCTCCTTAATCTATTGCAATCCGTGAATTGCCTAACCCTTGAGGCCCGTAGTGGCCACGCCTTCGACAAACTCCTTCTGGTTCAAGAAGAAAATGAGCAGCGAAGGGATGATGGACAGCAGGGACATGGCCAGCAGTTCTCCCCAGCGGATCTCCGCCTGGTCAATGAACATGCGCAGGCCCAAGCTGACAGTGAACTTTGGCGCGGAGTTCAAATAGAGCATCTGTCCCTGGAAGTCGTCCCAGCTCCAGATGAACGCGTAGATGGCAACGGTGACGAAGGAAGGCCGCATCAGCGGAAAGATGACGTTCCAGTAGATGCGCCAAGTGCTCGCGCCGTCGATCTTGGCCGCCTCGTCCAGCTCGCGCGGGATGCCGCGAACGAACTGTACCAGCAGGAAGATGAAGAACGCGCCGCCGCCCAGTATGTGCCCGATGGTCAGGGGAACGTACGTGTCGATGAGCTTGAGCTTATTGTACATGATGTACTGCGAAATGATGGTGACCTGGCCAGGCAGCATCATGGTGACCAACAGGATCGAAAACCAGATCTTTTTGAACTTGAAGTTCAGCCGGCCAAAGCCGTAGGCGACCAGACCAGCGCTGAACACCGCGCCCAGCACGCAGATACCGGAGACGGTCAGCGAATTGCGGAAAAAGGTGCCAAAGCTCAGATTTTCCGTGACGTGCCAGCCGTTGATGTAGTTGGCAATCGACCAGGTCTGCGGCAGCAGATCCCGGGAACTCATCTCGGCAGTGGTCTTGAAAGACGCGAAGAACCACCACAGGATGGGATAGACCATGACAAAGGACATCAGAATCAGCAGCAGATGATTGAGTATCTTTCTGTAGTTGATGCGCTTGCCTTTTTCTCTTGCGATGACGCTCATGCTTCTTCCCCCTCCCTTCTTAGGAATCATAGAACACCCAGTACTTGGATGCGATGAAATTGACGGCGGTAAAGCCCGCGATAATGACCAGCAGGATCCAGGCCAGCGCAGCCGCATAGCCCATTTGGTAAGAGGTGAACGCCTTCTCATACAACATCAGCGCATAGACATAGGTGGAGTGCGCCGGACCACCGCTGGATACCAGGAAGGCGGAATTGAACTGCTGGAACGCGCCGATCATGCTGTTGATCAGGTTAAAGAAGATGACCGGAGAGAGCATGGGCAGCGTGATGTTAAAAAAACGTCGGATGGGTCCTGCTCCATCGACACAGGCGGACTCGTAGAGACTCTTTGGAATCTGTTTGAGGCCCGCCAGGAAGATGATCATGCTGGACCCGAATTGCCAGACGTTGAGCAGCACCAGCGTCGGCATGGACCAGGTGGTGCTGGCCAGCCAAGGAACGCTATCGATGCCCAACAGGTTTAGTATGGTGTTCACATATCCTTCCAGGCCGAAAATGTTGCGCCACACCACCGACACAGCGACGCTTCCGCCCAGCAGCGAGGGTAGATAGACCAGCGTACGGTACAGGCTCATGCCGCGCACAGCCTTGTTGAGCATCATGGCGACCAGCAGCGCAAAGATCATCTTGACCGGCACCGACATGAGCACGAACTTGAAGGTTGCCTTGAGCGACTTTTCAAACGTAAAGTCGATGGTGAATATGTTTTTGTAATTCTGAAGGCCTACCCAGTTCGGCTCGGCAAACAACGAGTAATCCGTAAACGATAGGTAGAACGAGTACAGCATCGGCCATGCCTGCAGCAGCAGGAAGCCGAGCACCCAAGGACCGATGTACAGATATCCTTCCCAGTTCTGCTTGAGCTTTTTGGCCCGGACCATTCTCCTGCGCTCTTTTTCGATAAGCGACAGATTCACAAAACCGCTCCTCCCTTTTCCGGCATTGATTTTCCCAAATACCGTTCATTTTGTTAACTTTATATTATTAAACTTTATAAATTTTATCTATCCTCCCATCTTTCCAAAATGTGGACTCATCTACGATTTTGTCAAAATTCGACGCCTCCACTCTGTGCGCTTCCTGCCGCGCCGTCCTTCTTGTTGTACAAAAAACAGGCCCTGAAGCACTGTAGCTCCAGGGCCTGTTTTTCGTTTCGTCTAAGTTATGTTAGAAAGCTTTGGGTGGTTTCAGGCAAAGCGCGGCGATGTTTCGGTGCCTTCCCAGTCCTGGGCAAACAGGCCGCCTGCGCCGCCGGTATGCAGAAACAGCACGTTGTCTTCCGGTTTATATGCACCGGCCCTTGCCTGCCGGATCAGTCCGGCAAAGGCCTTGCCGGTATAGCAGGTGTCCAGAACGATGCCCTCCCGCCGGAGCATCATTGCGATTGCCGCGTTGCCCTCCTCGGACGGAATGGAATAGCCGGGGCCGCACACATCCAACAGTTCCGGAACAGGAATCTCCACATCAACACCCAGAAGCTGGGCGGCTTCTCTCATGATATGGGGCACGATGACGTCGAAGGGATCGTCGTCCACCATGGCGCACATGACCTGCGTATCCGGCAAGTAGAGCTTTGCGCCCAGCACCGAGCCCGCAGCCGTTCCGCCGGAACCGCAGGCGCAGACCAAATGGTCAAAGTGCTGCCCAAAATCCGCAATCTCCTTCATGCAATCGATGTATCCCAGGCTGCCCAGCGCATTGGAACCGCCACACGGAATTTTATAGACCCTTCGCCCCATCTGTCGACCGATTCGGTCCATTTCCTCATAGATTTCGTCGTAACGGTCGGTATCCACATAGCGCACGTCCACACCCATCAGATAGTTCAGAATCTGGTTCCCTTTTCGCGCAGTAATTCCCCGTTTTTTCAGTACCAACATGCAGTCCATCCCCATGCGCAAGGCACAGGCCGCCGTCAGCATCGCATGGTTGCTCTGCGCTTGGCCCGTGGTCATCACCAGATCGTACCCCTGCCGCTTGGCGTCCGCCAGCAGATACTCCAGCTTTCTCACTTTATTGCCGCCCAGCGCCACGCCGCACAGGTCGTCCCGCTTGATCCAGACATTGGTGCCCAGATCGTTGCTGATGTTGGGCAGTCTGTATAGGGGTGTGGGAAAAATTCCCAACGATGCTTTTTCAAAATGATTCACTGAAAAAACTCCTTTCCGGCGCTTGATTCTCTTTGCTTTTTTCGTTTCTGTCTCACTTCTGCGCATCAAAAGAAGAATCGGAAAGCCATGATGACGTGCGCAGAGACAGATGGGGCCTCGTTTGCTCAGCCGATCAGCATGGCGCAAAGCTCCTGCGCGGTTGCGGCGAAGGACTTTGCCCCCGCCTGCTCCAGTGCCTGCTTACCCCGAAATCCCCACAGCACGAAGATGCCATCCATGCGTGCGTTGCGCGCAGTGGCCACATCCACCTCGCTGTCGCCGATGTAGATCGCCCGCTCTCGTGCCATGTCCAACGTGCGCAGCACTTCATTGACGGAATCGGGCGCGGGTTTTTTGGGGATGCCAGCGCGCTCTCCCACCACGCAATCAACAAGATCCGGAAAATAATCCCGGCATAACGCCTGCACGGCAAAATCTGCTTTATTGGACACCACGGCGATGCGGATGCCCTCCGCACGTAGCCGGACGAGCAGTTGCAAAACGCCCGGATACGGACAGGTCTTGTCCGCGCAGTGTTCGGCATAGTGCTCCTTAAAGCCGTCAAATACGCGATCCGTGCGCGCAGGGTCTGCGCCGACCGGCACCGCGCGCTCGATGAGATTGCGTATGCCGTTTCCCACAAAGGCCCGCACCTCTTCCCGCGTGCGAAGGGGCATTCCCTCCTGCGCAAGCGCCCAGTTTACAGCATCCGTAAGATCGTCCAAGGTATCCAGCAGCGTGCCGTCCAGGTCAAAAATCACAAGCTGTTTGCGCATTATATTTCACTCCATCTGGTTGGTTTCATCAGAAAAGGCCGCGTCAATCGCTTCCAACAGCACTCTGGTTTTGTCGCAGCCATGTTCCCAATACATAACGCCGAGCAGTCCCTCCCGGCGCACATATTCGCATTTTAGCCGCACCGCCTCGGGCGTTTCAAAGCTGACAAATTCGCTTCCATTCCATAGATAGGCGGCCTGCGCGTCGGCATCCCAAAATTGCTCAAAGCCGTTCTTTTCGATGAACTCATCGGTAATTTCATCATAATGCGGCCCGCCCAGGCCCACGCTGTCCGCCTGCTGCAGCAGCCCGTGGTTGACGTTGGGTACGCCAAACCACCTGCGCGCGTAGAATGCCGCGCCCACGACGAGCTTTTCCGCCGGTACGCCTGCGCGCCGAAACATGCGCACCACGTCGCAGGTATTCAGCCCGCTGTCATCCCCGCTGGAGGCCATCAGCGCTGCATGGTGCCCCGCCTGGCGACAAAAACCGCTGCGCATATCGTAGGTCATCAGCTGCACATAATCCGTCAGTTTGGCCACTTGATCCATCTGCGTGCCGCGCACAAAATAGTCCCCCGCGCCTGCGGCAATGGAGAGGATGCGGCCCGCACCCAGTTGACGGCGCAACGCGCGCAGCAGATGGGTGAAGTTTTCTCGGTCCCGCGGGCTGGACACAATGCCCGCCAGATCGGAACAGGGATATTCCCAATCAATATCCACGCCGTCCAGGCCGTATTCATCCAATGCGCTGCGCACGGAACGGGCAAACTCCCACCGCCCTTCCTCTGTGCGCGATACTTCTGAAAACCCGCCCGCGCCCCAGCCGCCTACCGACAACACTATGCGCAGCTGTGGATTCCACTTGCGGATCTTTTGCACAAGGCCGATATTGCTCAGGCCACTCAGGTCCAGCATGCCCTCTCGAATCAAACCAAAGGCCAGATTCAGATGTGTAAGCTTTCTTGCATCCTCCCTCGTGACACCGGGCAGCGAGGCGTTCATGGCATAGGCAATCTTTACATACTGCATCCGGGTATACACGCTCCCTTTCGCGTTTTCGCTCGGCTTCCCCTTTATTGTACCTCGTTCCCCCGCATCGGTCAATCCTTGAAAAAGTTCTTGTGTAGGACTACAATACATCTTGGA
>DKYK01000034.1:15191-20742 GCA_002492415.1 Christensenella sp. UBA7102 | reverse complement strand
CTCGATCTCGGTGGGGTGGTTGTGCGTCTCGTTCTTGAACATCAGCACCCAGTCCTGCACCTGCCCGTCCACGTCCACGGGGATGCGCACCGAGCAGGCGTTGATCTCCTCGGATTCGTCCAGATCGTGCAGCATCCCCGCCTTCTTGAGCGCCTTGGCGCCGATGGTGGCGATGTCCATCAATGTGATGGGCTTGTCCGTTCGGCCCGCGTACAGCTTCGAGCGGATGTCCAAATACCTGTTGTAGGTATCCTTGACCGCCTCGTACTCGATGTCCGCGTTGTCGATCTCGGTCAGGAAGGTGGTGTGGCGGCAGTGATCCGACCAATAGGTGTCGATCATGCGGATCTCAGTGATGGTGGGATCGCGATGCTCCTCGTTCTTAAAGTAGTTTTGGCAGAATGCGATATCGTCCTCATCCATCGCCAAGCCGTATTGCTTTACAAACGCGGCAAGGCCCGCCGCGTCCAACGCGTTAAAGCCCGTAAGGACCTGGACGGTCGTAGGGATCTCGTAGTCCACCTGCAGCGTCTCAGGGCGGTCCAGCGAGGCCTCGCGCGCCTCCACGGGGTTGATGAGCGTCTTTTTGATGATTTCCATCTGCTCATCAGAGATTTCGCCGTCGAACAGATAGACGCGGGCGGAGCGCACCGCGGGGCGCTCGCCGCAGGTCTGGAACTGGATGCACTGCGCCGCGGAGTCCGCGCGCTGGTCGAACTGGCCGGGCAGGAACTCCACCGCCAACGTCTTTTCTCCCTTCGTGCGGGGCGGCAGGTGTTCATAGGTGAAGTCCAGCTGCGGCTCGGACAGCACATTGCGCACTGCGGAGGCAAACTGTTCATCCGTCAGGCCCTCGACGTCGTAACGGTTGAAGATGCGTACGCCGCGCAGTGTGGCGATGCCCTGCACCTGCTTCAAATCGCTCAGCACCGCGCCCGCCTCCACAGCATGCTCCGGACGCTTCTCTACATAAACGCGGTTAATTGCCATATTTTCCGCCTGCCTTTCTGCCAATATCGTGGCGGTAATGCGCCTTTTCAAAAGAGATTTTCTGCACCGCCGCATAGGCGCCGTCCAACGCGTCATTCAGACTGTCGCCCAGCGCCGTCACGCCCAGCACACGGCCGCCTGCGGTCAGGTATTTGCCATCCTGGCGCTTAGTACCGGCATGGTATACGGTCACCCCCCGCACCTGTCCGTCTTCGTCCAGGCCGCAAATCTCCTTGCCGGACTCATACTTGACGGGGTAGCCGCCGCTGGCCATCACCACACACGCGGCCGAGCCAGGCTTGATCGAGATGGGCACGGTCGCCAGCTCGCCCTTTGCGGTGGCTACCATCGCGCGCAGCAGGTCGCCCTCCATCAGCGGCAGCACCACCTGCGTCTCGGGGTCGCCGAAGCGGCAGTTGTACTCGATGACGTAGGGCTCGCCGCCCACCACCATCAGTCCAAAGAACAGGCAGCCGCGGAAGGTGCGGCCCTCCTGCTTCATGGCCTCCATCGTGGGCAGGAAGATGCGCTGCATCGCCTTTTGCGCCACCTCCGGCGTGAAGGCAGGGTTGGGGGCAATGGTGCCCATGCCGCCGGTGTTCAGACCCTCGTCGTGATCGCAGGCGCGCTTGTGATCCATCGCGCTGGTCAGGGGAACCATCACGTTGCCGTCGGTCAGCGCCAGCACCGACACCTCCGGCCCCTCCAGGAACTGTTCAATCACGATGCGGCTGCCCGACGCGCCGAACTTGTTGCCTTCCAGCATGTCGGTGATGGCGGCGACGGCCTCGGCCTCATCCTTTGCGATGATGACACCCTTGCCCAGCGCCAGGCCGTCGGCCTTGACCACGGTGGGGTATTCGCCGCGCGCTCGGACATATTCTATGGCCTGCGCAGAGTCGGTGAACACCTCGTATTGCGCGGTGGGAATGCCGTATTTCTTCATCAGGTCCTTGGAGAACGCCTTGCTGCCCTCGATGATGGCGGCGGCCTTGTTGGGCCCGAAGGCGGGCAGTCCCGCGGCGTTCATCGCGTCCACCATGCCTGCCACCAGCGGGTCGTCGGGTGCGACGATGACGAAATCCACCTTTTTCTCCAGCGCGAGCCTTACCGCGCCGTCGATGTCGGTGGCCTTGACTTCTGGGCAGCAGATGGCGTCCGCCGCGATGCCGCCGTTGCCGGGAGCGCAGTAGACGGCGCCGCAGTCGGGGCTTTCCTTGATCTTGCGGATGATGGCGTGCTCACGGCCGCCGCCGCCGATGACGAGTATATCCATAACTATCAATGCTCCTCTGCTTTGAGACTCCCCTTGAGGGGAGCTGCCGCCTGGGGCGGCTGAAGGGTGGGCAAGCCAATGCCCTGTGGGCCGAGCGGTTTGAAAAAAGCATTTCTGAGTAGAAAATAAGCCGGCCAGAACACCGAAATCGCTCGAGGAGCGATTCCGGTACGGAGCTTAATGATGGAACAGCCGGATGCCGGTAAAGGCCATCACCATGTTGTACTTATCACAGGTCGCAATGACCTGGTCGTCGCGGATGGAGCCGCCAGGCTGCGCCAGATAGGTCACGCCGCTGCGGCGTGCGCGCTCGATGTTGTCGCCGAAGGGGAAGAAGGCATCGGAGCCGAGGGAAACGCCGGTGAACTGCGCGATCCATTCCTTCTTCTCGGCCGCAGTGAGGGGCTCGGGGCGCTCCTCAAAGGTATCGGCCCACACCTCGTCGCCCAGCACATCCTCACTATCGTTGCCGATGTAGACGTCAATGGCGTTATCGCGGTTGGCACGGCCCAGGCCCTTCTTGAACTTCAGGCCCAGAACCTTGGGATGCTGGCGCAGGAACCAGTTATCGGCCTTGGAACCCGCCAGGCGCGTGCAGTGGATGCGGCTCTGCTGGCCCGCGCCGATGCCGATGGCCTGGCCGCCATAGACATAGCACACAGAGTTGGACTGGGTGTACTTGAGCGTGATCATCGCGATCTGCAGGTCAATCAGCGCCTTTTCGGGCAGCTCCTTGTTCGCGGTGACGATGTTGGAGAACATTTCGCGGTTGATGTCCAGCTCGTTGCGGCCCTGCTCAAAGGTGATGCCGAACACCTGCTTGTGCTCGATGGGCGCGGGACGGTAGCTCTCGTCAATCTGGATCACGTTGTACGCGCCCTTGCGCTTGGCTTTGAGGATCTCCAACGCCTCGTCAGTGTAGCCGGGGGCGATCACGCCGTCGGACACCTCGCGATTGATGAGAGTTGCGGTATCGGCGTCGCACACGTCGGATAGCGCAATGAAGTCGCCGAAGGAACTCATGCGGTCGGCGCCCCTGGCGCGCGCATAGGCGCAGGCAAGAGGCGAGAGCGGCTTGGAGCCGGTGAAGTAGATCTTGCGCTCCACATCCGTCAGCGGCAGTCCCACCGCCGCGCCCGCAGGGGAGACATGCTTAAAGGAGGTCGCGGCGGGCAGGCCGGTGGCCTTCTTAAGCTCCGATACCAGCTGCCAGCCGTTGAGCGCATCCAGAAAGTTGATGTAACCGGGGCGGCCGCACAGCACCGTCACGGGCAGATCCGCGCCGTTCTCCATGAAGATGCGCGAGGGCTTCTGGTTGGGGTTGCAGCCGTATTTGAGTTGCAGTTCGTTCATGTCAAAGCCTCCGTTTTTACACGTTTTTGTTCACGATGCGGGTCTGTGCCGTGCCGTCCGCAAGCGAAATGTAGCGCACGAACAGCGATACCTTGTTGTCCGCATTGAGGCTCTCCCACACCAGGGAGGTGAATTCGTCAATATCGCCGCGCACATCTACATGCTCGGGCTCGCCCTCAAAGGAGGGAATGGGGTTGCCGTCGCACTTGTAGGTGTGCAGGAACAGTCCCTGACCGGGCTTGCAGTCGGGGTATTCAAAGCTCTGGCGCACGCAGAAGGAGCCTTCGGCGTCGCCCGATTTGAGGATGGACAGCTTGTAGAAGGCCTCGCCGCCCGCCACGCGCACGGTACCGCTGATGCGCGGCGTCCAGTTGGGGCCATCGGGCTCGAAGCAGCGGGTGCGCAGCGCGGAGGCAAAGTCTCCTCCCGCCTTGAGCGCGTCATACACCGTATCGGTCTGGTCGCCATTGGTGACGATGGTGGTATCGCCCAACACGCGCACGGGCGCGTAGATCACCAAAGAGGGGTCAACCAGCTTGCTCTCGTCGTAGGCCTGGGTGCGGATGCCGTCGCCCTCCTCTACAAACACGCGGTTGCGGGAGTTGACGGATCTTCCCATGATGAAGTAGGCGATGACGGCATGTTCGCCGGCTTCGTCCTTGCCCAGCAGGATGCCTCGGCCGGGATAGGCGTTGGTCTTGAGCGTTTCGGCAAAAGAGAGTGTCTTCAGCATTTTTCGATCTCCTCCGCAAGCATTTTGACGGCGCGGGGCAGCAGCAGCCACTCGGCCTGCTCCATCACGCGCCTTTGCAGGATTTCCGGCGTGTCGCCGGGCAGCACATCCACAGCCTTTTGCAGCAGGATGGGCCCCTCGTCCACGCCCGCGGTCACCAGATGCGCCGTCGCGCCCGTGACCTTGCAGCCGCGCTTAAGCACCGCTTCATGCACGCGCAGGCCGTAAAAGCCCTTTCCGCAGAAGGAGGGGATGAGCGCGGGATGGATATTGAGAATGCGGCCGGAGTATGCCTCCAGCACCTTCGGGCCGAGTATGCCCAGGAAGCCCGCCAGCACGATCAGTTCGGCACGATGGATGCGCAGCATGTTCAGCAGCTGCGCGTCGTATTGCTCGGGGTCGGGCTGCATCACCTTGGACAGAACGTCCGTCTCCACTCCGCTTTGGCGGGCGCGCTCCAGCGCGTAGGCCGCCTTTCGGTTGGACACCACATAGCCGATGCGCGCGGGACCCAGTTCTCCCCGGCCCTGCGCGTCCAGCAGCGCCTGCAGGTTGGTGCCGCCGCCTGAAACCAGTACCGCCGCCTTTACCATAGCTCAACACCCTCGCTGCCCTCGATCACCTTGCCGATGATCCAGGCGTTTTCGCCCTGATCCGCCAGCACCTTGAGCGCCTGGTTGGCCTGTTCGGAGGGCACCACCGCGCACATGCCGATGCCCATATTGAAGGTATTGTACATGTCGCGCTCCGGGATGCCGCCCACGGTTTTGATTTTCTTGAAGATGGCGGGAACGGGGTAGGAGCTCTTTTGGATGGACGCTGTCAAGCCCTTGGGCAGAGCGCGCGGAACGTTCTCATAGAAGCCGCCGCCGGTGATATGGCTCAGTGAATGCACCTGGACCGATTCCAACAGCTTGAGCACGGGCTTTACGTAGATCTTGGTGGGCGTGAGCAGCGTATCGAGCAGACTGCCGCCCAGGTCTTTGTCATAAGCCGTCATGTCTGCCTTGCTCTCGTCAAAGATTTTGCGCACCAGGGAGAAGCCGTTGGAATGCACGCCCGAGGAAGCAATGCCGATGATGGCGTCGCCCAGCTGCACGCTTTCCTTGTCCAGTATTTTGTTCTTGTCCACGACGCCCACGCAAAAGCCCGCCAGATCGTACTCGTCCTCCGGATAGAAGCCGGGCATTTCGGCGGTC
>DKYK01000034.1:0-14877 GCA_002492415.1 Christensenella sp. UBA7102 | reverse complement strand
GGCGGTCTCGCCGCCCACCAGCGCGCAGCAGGCCTGTACGCAGCCTTCGGATACGCCCTTTACAATGTCGGCAATGCGCTCGGGCACATTTTTGCCGCAGGCGATGTAGTCCAGAAAGAGCTGCGGCTTTGCACCGGCGCACAGCACGTCGTTGGCGCACATGGCCACGCAGTCAATGCCGATGGTGTCGTGCTTGTCCGCGAGGAAGGCCAGCTTGAGCTTGGTGCCCACGCCGTCGGTGCCGCTGACCAGCACAGGTTTTTCCATGCCCGCAAGGTCCAGCTCCAGCAGGCCGCCAAAGCCGCCGATGCTGTCCAGCACCTGGGGCGTCCTGGTGCGGCGCACGTGCTCCTTCATCAGTTCCACTGCGCGGTATCCGGCAGTGACATCCACGCCCGCGGCCTTGTAGCTTTCGGAATGGCTGTTTGTATTCATGGTATGCTCCTTCCCGCACCCAAGGGGCGGCGGTTATTCTTCTTGGTATTTGCTCTGGAACTTGTCCGCTTCGCAGGGGGCGGGGGGATCTACGGGGTATTTGCCGGTGAAGCAACCCACGCAGAACTTGCACTTGCAGCCCATCGCGATCTTCTGGATGTTGTCCACGGACAGGTAGCCCAGCGAGTCCACGCCGATCTCCTTGGCGATGGCGTCCACATCGCCGCCCAGGCGGTTGGCGATCAACCGATCGGGGTCGGGAACATCCACGCCAAAGTAACAGGGATATACAAACTGGGGAGAGGAAACGCGCATGTGCACCTCCGTCGCACCCGCCTCGCGCAGCAGCTTGATGGTGCGCGCGCAGGTGGTGCCGCGCACGATGGAGTCGTCCACCAGGATCACGCGCTTGCCGTCCACGACGGACTTGATGGCGGATAACTTGATGCGCACCGCATCCTCGCGCATCTTCTGCGTTGGCTCAATGAACGTGCGGCCCACATAGCGATTCTTGATAAAGCCCATCTGGTAAGGGATGCCGGATTGGCGCGCATAGCCCAGCGCGGCGTCCAAGCCCGAGTCGGGCGCGCCCACCACAACGTCTGCGGCCACGGGATGCTCCAGCGCAAGGTACGCTCCTGCGCGCTGCCGTGCCTCATGTACGCCCGCTCCGTCCAGCACGGAATCGGGGCGCGCGATGTACACGAATTCAAACACGCACATGCCCGTCTCCTGACCCGTCAGCGCGGGAATGGAGGTCAGGCCGTCCTGGCTGGCGACCACGATCTCGCCGGGCTCCACGTCGCGCACCAGTTCCGCGCCCAGCGTGGACAGTGCGCAGCTTTCGGAGGCGAAGATCAGCTGGCCTGCGCGCTTACCGATGCACAGCGGCCGGAAACCCTGCGGGTCGCGGGCGGCCAGCAGCTTCTTGGCGCTCATCATCACGATGGAGTAGGCGCCGCGCAGGCGCTTCATGGTATTCTCCAGCGCCTCCTCAGTGGAGGACGCGTTCAGGCGCTCGCGGGTGAAAATATAGGCGATGACCTCACAATCGTTGTTGGTGTGGAAGATGGCGCCGCTCATCTCCAGCTCCTGGCGCAGCTCGCGCGCGTTGCACAGCTGGCCGTTGAAGCAGATGGCGATGTTGCCGCGCACGTGGCGAATGACCATGGGCTGAGCGGAGGCGCGGTCGGCGTTATCGCTGGTGCCATAGCGCACGTGGCCCACCGCGATATGGCCGTCGCCCAGCGAATCCAGCACCTCGCGGGAGAATACCTCGGGCACAAGGCCGTTGTCCTTGTGAGATTTGATGATGCCGTGATCCCCCACTGCGATGCCGCAGCTCATCTGGCCGCGATGCTGCAGCGCATAGAGCGCAAGATAGGCGCTGCCGGCCACGTTCTGGTCGTCCGCGTCCGAATAAATGCCGAATACGCCGCACTCGTCGTGCAGCTTCATGTCGTCGATCATGGTTTTGTCCCTTTCCCGTTTCCTTATCACACAATGCCATGGACACAGCAAGGAGGGCTTGCGCTCTCCTTGCATCCTATATCGAATTACAGACCGAGCAGACGGTGCATGATCTCCTTGTATGCGCCCTCCACGTTGCCCAGATCCCTGCGGAAGCGATCCTTGTCCAGCTTTTCGCCGGTCTCGCTGTCCCAGAAACGGCAAGTGTCGGGGGAGATTTCATCGGCCAGAATGATGGTGCCGTCCGAGGTGCGGCCGAACTCGATCTTAAAGTCAATCAGCTCGATCTTGGCCTGCGCCAGGAACTGCGCCAGAATTTCGTTGACCTTAAGCGCGTAGGAAGCGATGGTGTCCAGTTCTTCCTTTGTGCACAGGTTCATCGCGAAGATATGATATTCGTTGACCATGGGATCGCCCAGCGCGTCGTCCTTGTAGCAGTACTCCAGCACCGTGCTGCCCAGCTTGGTGCCCTCGGGCAGGCCCAGGCGCTTGGACAGGGAGCCGGCGGCGATGTTGCGCACGATGACCTCCAGCGGCACGATCTTGACGCGCTTGACGATGGTCTCGCGGTCGGAAATCTCCTCCACCAAGTGGGTGGGAATGCCGTGTTCCTCCAGCATTTTCATCAGGAAGTTGCTCACCTTGTTGTTGATGATGCCCTTGGACTCGATGGTGCCCTTCTTCAGGCCGTTGAACGCAGTGGCGTCGTCCTTGTAATCCACAATCAGCAGCTCGGGATCGCTGGTTTCAAACACTTTTTTGGCCTTGCCCTCATAGAGCTGGTTCAGCTTCTCGATCTTCATAGCGCTTTGATCTCCTCCTGCAGTTTTTCGTTCTTTTCCATGACCTCTCGGGTCATCTTAACCTTGTATTCGGCAAGCTTGTCCGCCAGCGCCTCGTCGGAGAGCGCCAGCATCTGGATCGCCAGGAAAGCCGCGTTATCCGCTCCGTCGATGGCGACGGTCGCGACTGGGATGCCCTTGGGCATCTGTACGGTGGCCAGCAGCGCGTCCAGTCCGTCCAGCGTGGAGGACTTGATGGGGATGCCGATGACGGGCAGCGTGGTGTGCGCGGCCAGCACGCCGGCCAGGTGCGCCGCCTTGCCCGCCGCGGCGATGATCACGCCAAAGCCCTTGTCGCGCGCGGTGCGGGAAAACTCCGCGGCCTCCTCGGGCGTGCGGTGCGCGGACAGCACGCGAACTTCGACGGGAACGCCGAAGGACTTGAGGGTTTTAACGCAGCCCTTGACCACGGGAAAGTCCGAATCGCTGCCCATGATGACAGCAACCATTTTGCTCATGCAGGGGGCCTCCTTCTGATGAATCCGAACGGGACGTTTTTCCCAAACCGTTCGTCTCTTTGCCCTTATTGTACCCTATGCACGGTTCGACTGCAAGTTAAATATCCGTACACGAATTGATAAAAGATAAATAACGTTCGGATTTTTGCCGGCATGAACCCGCATATTTAACCAAATTTGCCTTTTCCGCGCGGCATTGACCGAATTATAATAAAGAGAGCATCATGCGGCGCGCGCCATTTTTTGCGCGCCCAGTTCAGCCAAGGAGGTCCGCCAAAGATATGCCGAACGCCAATGCTTCCTACCAAAGCCCTCTGCAGGGACGCTACGCGTCGCCCGCAATGCTGAAGCTGTTTTCCAACGATACCCGCTACTCCACCTGGAGAAAGCTGTGGGTGGCGTTGGCCGAAACCGAAATGGATCTGGGCCTGCCCATCACGCAGGAACAAGTGGACGAGCTCAAGGCGCACGTCGATGACATCGATTACGACTGCGTTGCAGCCAAGGAAAAAGAGATTCGCCACGACGTGATGGCGCATGTCTACGCCTATGGCGTCAAGTGCCCAAACGCCAAGGGCATCATTCATCTGGGCGCTACCTCCTGTTACGTCACCGACAACGCCGACGTGCTCATCCTCAAGCAGGGCCTGGAGCTCATCCGCAAGAAGATGGTCAAGGTGCTGGAGAATCTCGCCCGCTTTGCCAGGCAGTATCGCGCGCTGCCCACGCTGGGGTACACCCACCTGCAGCCCGCGCAGCCCGTCACCGTTGGCAAGCGCGCCACGCTGTGGATGCAGGACCTTCTGATGGACTACACCGATCTTGTGCACATGCAGGGTCAGCTGCGTCTGCTGGGTTCCCGCGGCACCACCGGCACGCAGGCCTCTTTCCTCGCCCTGTTTGAGGGCGACCATGAGAAGGTCAAAAAACTGGACGAGATGGTGGCGCATAAGATGGGCATCGACGGCGTATTCCCCGTCTCCGGCCAGACCTACCCCCGCAAATTGGATTCCCGCGTGCTGAACGTGCTGGGCGGTCTTGCGCAATCGGCCTACCGCTTTGGCAATGACCTGCGCCTGCTGCAGCACATGCGCGAAATGGAAGAGCCCTTTGAGAAGAACCAGGTCGGCTCCTCCGCCATGGCCTACAAGCGCAATCCCATGCGCTCCGAGCGCATCTGCTCGCTGTCGCGCTACATCATGTCGCTGATGGAAAACCCCGCGATGACGGCCTCTACCCAGTGGCTGGAGCGCACGCTGGACGACTCGGCCAACCGCCGCCTGTCCATTTCCGAAGCATTCCTGGCTGCCGACGCCGTACTCTCGCTCTACATCAACGTCACCGACGGCATGGTGGTCTATCCCAAGATCATTGAAAAGCGCATCCGCGAGTTCCTGCCCTTCCTGGCCACTGAAAACATACTGATGGAGGCGGTCAAGCGCGGCGGCGATCGCCAGGCGCTGCACGAAAAGATTCGCCAGCACTCCATGGAGGCTTCCCGCCGCATGAAGGAAGAGGGCGCGGACTGCGACCTGCTCACCCGCCTGGCCGGCGATCCTGCCTTTGGCATGACCTATGAGCAGCTTGAAGCCGTGCTGGAGCCCAGTCTCTACATCGGTCGCTGCCCTGAGCAGGTGGACGAGTTTCTTGCCGATTATATCCAGCCCATACTGGATGCCGAGGGCGACATTGAGGTTGACGCTCAGGTCAATGTCTGATCGAATTTATAAAACGAACCGCCCTCACGCTGCGCATTGCGGCGTGAGGGCGGTTATTGCATGGATTATTCCCAGGCGGATCAGAGAGTGCCCTGTTCGGCGAAGCGGCGTTCGGCCTCCTGCATGATGGCCTCGGTCGCGGTGGCGCCGCAGCGGGCGCAGCCGGCCTGGCGGCAGGCGAGCACGGCGTCCAGAGTGCGCACGCCGCCCGCAGCCTTGATGCGCACGGCGGCGGGAACGCTCTCGCGCATCAGCCGAAGGTCCTCGAGTTTTGCGCCGGAAGGGGCGAAGCCCGTGGACGTCTTGACAAAATCCGCGCCGGCTTCCGCAGCCAGATGACAGGCGCGCGCCTTCTGCTCGTCGGTCAGATAGGCGGTTTCCAGAATCACCTTGACGATGGCGCCGCGGGCGTGCGCGGCGTCCACCACGGCCTGGATGTCGGCGCGCACTTCGTCGTTCGCGCCCGAGCGCAGCCGGCCGATGTTGAGCACCATGTCCAGCTCCGTCGCGCCGTCGTCCATCGCCAGCTGCGCTTCGAGCACCTTGACCTCGGTGCGATTGGATCCGTGCGGAAAGCCCACGACGGTGGAGACGTGCACCTGCGTGCCGGCGAGCGCTTCGCGCGCGAGGGCCACGTCGCAGGGACGGACGCAGATCGAGGCCACGTCGTACTTTTTGGCGATTTCCAGTCCATGTCGGACCACCTGCTCGTCCATTTCGGGCTTGAGCAGCGAGTGGTCCAGCATCTTTGCAATGTCGTGCGGTGTAATCATGTCAGAATCCTCCTTGGGTCGTTGGATATTTTACCATTCTATGATATCATCCTTGTTGAAAAATTCTCCCCCAGGCGCGCAATTCCTGCCGCATTGCAAAATTAATCGCTTGACAACACGCTCTACGGCGGGCAAAATAAGCCCAGAGACAACGCTAAGAAAGGACTCGGCTAAGCTCATGCGCATCATTGATCTGACTCAGCTCATCGCTCCGGAGATGCCCGTATACCCAGGGACGGAGCCTCCTCGGCTCTTGCCCGCAAACACCTACGAGGAAAGCGGTTTTCGCGAGACGCTGTTGACTCTGTTTTCCCACACGGGCACACACATGGACGCGCCCGCGCACCTGTTTCCGCACCGCACAACGCTGGATGCCTTCCCCGCGTCGCAATTTGTGGGCAGCGCGCTGGTGCTGGACTGCACCGACGTGCCCGAAGGCGGCGTCATCGGCATGGAGCGCATCGAAGCGGTGCGTCAGAAGGCTGATCTCGCGCAATTCCTGCTCATCCGCACGGGCTGGGATGCGCGCTGGGGCACGGACGCCTATTTCGGCAATTATCCCGTCATTTCCCATGAGGTGGCGAACTATCTGATTGCTTCAGGCAAAAAGGGCATCGGTTTGGACGTGATTGGCGTGGACCCCATCGCGGACGAGGGTTTGACGCTGCACAAGCTTCTGTATGCACAGCGCGAGATCGTGGTCATTGAGAACCTGTGCCGTCTGGAAGCGTGTGGAGAAGAACTGTTCACCTTCTGCGCGCTGCCCCTCAAATACAGAAACGCCGACGGCGCGCCCGTCCGCGCGGTGGCGCTGGTGGAAGAAAGGTTATAAATATACTGCAAAAAAAGCGTTGACAACGAGAAACGGCAGTGCTATACTCTCAACCATCAAAGAAACCTTTGATGCGGAAGTAACGTTCCGAACCGCGTCCAAAGAGAGCCGGGGACGGTGGAATCCCGGTGGCGACGACGGAGCAAATGGGCCGCAGAGGGCGAGGGGAAAGGGCGCAGTCCTGAGTATCCGAGACGCAGAGCCAGCGTTACGGGCTGGAGGCGTGTTGGCGCTTCTGTATTGAGATACGGTTTGTCCATGTGGAGAACCGTTCAAAGGTGGTACCGCAGGTAAGTTGATTATCTGCCCTTTGCAGCTTGCAGGGGGCAGATTTTTTGTTGTCCGGGTTCCGCAGTCCCTCCCGACAAAGCCAATGATTTGCCGGAACTCACTTAACCATGCCCAGCTTTGAAAGGAGAAATCCCCATGGAAAACCGCACCCCCACCCAGAAGCGCACCGTAGCGATCACCGAGAAAAAGACCGGCCTGTCCTCTGTATCCAATCTGATTCTCATTGGCGTACTGCTGGCAGCGGGCGCCGTGCTCAAGCTGTTCCTCAGCTCCTACTTCACCGTGATGAAGCCCAATTTCGTGATCGCAATGTACTGCCTGGCGATCCTGCTCATCAAGCCCAAGGTCTACGAGGGCGCCATCATCGGCATACTGGCCGGGGCCATCTGTCAATTCTTCCCCGGCACGCCCTATATCAACCTGATCTCTGAGCCTCTGGGCGCCGTCGCGATGGTGTTGCTGATGAAGCTTCCCATGAAGATCGGCAAGTTTGACCTGCATCCCATCGTGTGCACCGTGTTGGCCACGCTGGTTTCCGGCTTCGCGTTTGTCGGCGTGATGTATGCCGCTTTCTACATGGGCGCCTCCATCGTGCCCACTCCCCTGGCCGCGTTTATGGGCATCATCTTCGGCACCGCCGCCATCAATGCCGTTATCGTGCAGATTCTGGTGCTGCCCATCAAGGCCGCGCTGAGAAAGGATTGATTTCCCATGATCGATATGCAGCAGCTCTCCTTCCGCTATGAAAGCGCGCAGGGCAATGCCTTAACCGACATCACCCTCCATATCCCGCGCGGTGAATTTCTCGGCATCATCGGGCCCTCGGGCGCGGGGAAATCCACGCTTCTGTCCGTCATCAGCGGCGTGATTCCCCACCATTATACCGGCGACTTCTACGGCGCATGCGTGGTGAACGGCATGGACACCGTCGAGGTCACGCCCACGGACCTCAGTCGCGTGGTGGGCAGCGTCTTTCAGGACATCGACGCGCAGATGGTGTCCTCCATGGTGGAGGACGAGGTGCTGTTCGCACTGGAAAACTTCGGCGTCCCCGCAAAGGACCTCGACAGCCGCGTGGAGGAGGCGCTGGCCACGGTGGGCATCGCCAACCTGCGCCATCGCTCGCTGGACACGCTCTCGGGCGGTCAGAAGCAAAAAGTAGCCATCGCGGCGGTACTGGCCATGCGCCCGCAGGTGCTGGTACTGGACGAACCCACGGGCGAGCTGGATCCCGCTTCCTCGCAGGCCATCTTCCGCGTTCTGCGTACGCTCAACGAGCAGGGCACCACGGTTGTGGTAGTGGAGCAGAAGATCATGCTGCTCTCCGCCTTCTGCAAGTCCCTGTGCGTGATGGACCGCGGTTCCGTTCGGCTGCATGGGACGATGCGCGAGGTGCTCGCCCATCCGGAGCTGCTGCGAGAGATCGGCGTCAACTGTCCCCGCGTGGCGACGCTGCACGAGCAGCTGCTGGCCGCGGGGCTGTCCGCCGGTCCGGTGCCCATCTGTGTGGAAGAGGCCAAGGCTATGGTGGAGGGGGTATTGGCATGATCCATCTGAACGGCGTACATTTTTCCTATGAAGGGCGCGAGGTGCTCTCTGGCATTGATCTGGACATCGCTTCCGGCGAGTTTGTCGCGCTCATCGGACCAAATGGCGCAGGCAAATCCACCTTTTCCAAACTGCTCAATGGTCTCAATAAGCCCACGCAGGGCACCGTGACCGTGGCTGGCTTGGACACGAAGAAAGCTCGCACCAGCGCACTGGCCCGCAAGGTAGGCTTCCTGTTCCAGAACCCAGACCGGCAGCTGTGCCGAAGCACCGTGCGGGACGAACTGCTCTTTGGCCTGGAACTGTGCCTGACGGACAAGGCGGACATCCAGGCTCGGCTGGACAAGACCCTCGCCGACTTTCACCTTGATCCCGCACTCAACCCGCTGACGGCCTCCCGAGGCGAGCGGCAGCGCGTGGCGCTGGCCAGTCTGATGGCGCTGACGCCTCAGCTGCTGATTCTGGACGAGCCCACCACCGGTCTGGACTGGCGCGAATGTATGCACACAATGGAGCTGGTCACCGCGCTGAACCGTCAGGGCGCCACGGTGTTCATGGTCTCCCATGACATGGAAGTCGTGCGGGATTTTGCTCAGCGCGTGCTGGTGCTCAACAAGGGAAGATTGGCCGCAGACGGCACGCCGCACGAGGTGCTGCGCCGCACGGAACTGCTGTCGGATGCCGCGTTGCTGCCGCCGCAGATCATGCAGCTGAGCCTGTCGCTGGGCGCCAACTACGACGACATCGATACCTGTGAGGAAATGACGGAGTCTCTCATCCGAAGGAGGCTGGAAAAATGAAGGGCATGCTGCAATACGTCCACGGCAATACCATCCTGCATAAGGTGCCGCCGCTGCTCAAGCTGCTGATCGCCATTGCCATCTGCGCGGCGTGCTTTTCCACGCGCAGCCTGCTGGTCCTGCTGGCGCTCATCGTGTTGGACGTGATTCTGGGCTTCATTGGAAACATCGGCAGGCAGACGCTGCGCACGCTCTGCAGCCTGTGCAAGTTTTCTTCCATTATATTCGTGCTGCAGATCTTCTTCGTCACGCAGGGCAACGCGCTGGTTACGCTGCCACTGGGCGTCCGCATTACGGATGAGGGTTTGCGCTTCTCGGCGATGATCTGCATGCGGCTGATCGGCGCGACATTGCCGTTGACTGTGATGCTCACCCTCACCCGTCTCCCCGATCTGACACGCCAGCTGGTCAAGGTACTGCACGTGCCCTACAAGTATGCCTTTGCCTTCACCACGGCCATCCGCTTCATTCCGATTCTGGCGCGCGACATGGCCGCCGTCATCGAAGCGCAGACCGCCCGCGGCGTGGAGCTGGACGGCAATTTCATCAAAAAGCTGCGTCTGCTCCTCCCCCTGTGTGTCCCGCTGCTTGTCTCTTCCATCCGTAAAATCGAGGCCGGCGCCATCTCCGCCGAACTGCGCGGATTTCACCTGCGCGGAAAAAAAGCCGCCTGAGCCGGCGTTTACCTGCCGATAAAAACAGCATGGCCGATTGAATCGGCCATGCTGCGAGGAGAAAAGGAGAAACCGCTGGTAAATTTTACTTGAGGTTGGCGTCCAGCTCTGCGGCGACGGGTTGCCACTTGGGCTCCATCTCCTTGAGGAACGCATCCCACTGGGCGTCAACGTCGCCGCCGGCGGCGATGATCTCGATGGCCTTCGCCTTGACGTCGGAATCAAACGCGCCGTAGAGCGAGTACTGTTCTCCGCCGAAGGTCTGCAGCGTCCAGTTCAGCGGATGAACATGATAGTCAGGAGAGGTCTGCATAAACGCTTCGATGTCTGTAAACGCCGCGTAGCCGTCCATACGGGAGGTCTCGTTGGGGCTGGGAACGAGCGTTGCGGGGGTGTACATGTTGGAGCCGGTATCCGCGTAAGGCGAGATGTAGGAGCCGTCGGGATTGACATCCCACAGTATGGTGTAGGTGCCGTCCGCGTTGACTTCGTAATCCTTACCCTCCAGGCCCGCAACCTCAAAGATTCGGCCTTCCTCGGAGGCCAGCCAGTCCCACATGTCCAGAATGCGGTTCAGCTTCTCGTCGTCCACAGAATGAGTGATGTGCGCCACGGTCCAGTAGTCCTCAGTCTCGGTCAGCCAGAAGGACTTATTGTCCACGGGCGAGTAGATGATCATGGGCGCGACGTCGTCGGTGGAGGATACGATGCCGGTATCCACCATCTTGAGGTAAGCTGTGCCGCTGAACCACGAGGGACTGTTGTTGCCCAGGTGCATGAACGCTTTGCCGGCAAAGAAGTTGTTCGCACCGTCGGAACCGGAGTCCACGATCTGGTCCTTCCAGATGTAGCCGTCCTGGAACAGCTCGGTGACGAACTTGAGCTCCTGGCGGTAGCTGTCGGTGGTGAAGTAGGGAACGTACTTGCCATCCGCATTCTTCACATAGCCGGTGCGGTCGTCTGCATAGCCCAGCACCTCCATGAACACGCCGGGCAGGCACCAGGTCTCGCAGGTGATGCCGATGGTCGCGCCCGCGCCGTTTTGGCCGGGATCCTGCTCCTGTACGGCCTTGATCATGGCCTTGGCCTCATCCCAGGTGTAGGTATCGCCCTCTTTGTACATGCCGACGGCCTTAGCCCAATCGCGGCGGTAGGCGAACATGGGGTAGTAGGCATTCTGCAACCACTCGGGGTTCTCACGGGAGGAAGGCCAGCCGTAGAGCTTGCCGTCCACGGAAAGCATCATGTCGTCGGAGCTGAGGCGCTCGCGGCGCTCGGCCAGGTTGGGCCAGTTGGTCATATCAGCGGGAATCTCGCGGAACGCACCCGCCTTGGCCCAGGTCTTGAACTCCGCAGTGTGATTGATCTTCATGTCCCACCACAGAATGTCGGGCATGTCATCAGCGGCCACCCAGGCGCGAACCTTTTCCGTCCAGTCGCCCCAAGTCACAGGGACGAAGTCCCAGGAGACGTTGAATTTCTCGTTGAACCACGCATCGCGCTCGGTGTTGCCGGTCTTTTCGGCGTCTAACACGTTCATCTTGATGGTTAGGTGGGTGTCGTAGCCTGCGGGGGCAGCGGGTTCGGCGTCGCCACTGTCCGTGGCGGGCTGCGTCTGCTCCTGCGCGGGAGCCTGGCTCTCGGGCGGGGGCGTCGTTTCCGTCGTCTTGGCGCACGCCGCCAGGGACAGCGTCATCAGCACAGCCAGCACGAGACAAATGAGCTTCTTAGTCATGTGTTTTCCTCCTTCTGGGTTCTGTTTATTTCTCAGGCGCACTGCGCCTGAAATCGGACGATCAGCCTTTGACGGCGCCCAGCGTCAGGCCCGTCAGGAAGTAACGCTGCAGGAAGGGATAGACCGCCATCAGCGGAAATACCGTCACTACGATACAGGCCATTTTGATACCCTCGCCGTAGGTGGGCGGGCGCACGTCGCCCGTCATGGCCTGGGTCGAGATGAAGTTTGCACTGGAAATGATATTGCGCAGCGTCAGCTGCAGTGGCCATTTTGCCGTGTCCTTGAGGAACAGCATGGCGTTGTACCATTCATTCCACCGCTCCACCATGTAGTAGAGCGAGAAGGTCGCAAGGATCGGCAGCGTCAGCGGCAGTATGATGGAAAAGAGTATCTTGATGTCGCTCGCACCGTCCAGCTGCGCGGATTCCTCCAATTCCTTGGGCAGCGCCGACATATTGGAGGAAATGATGAGCATATACGTGACCGACACGCCCGACGGCAGCACCATGACCCAGAAGCTGTCGATGAGCCCCAGCGCCTTGATCAGCAGGTAGAAGGGCACCAGACCGCCGCCGAAATACATGGTGAAGACCATGTAAAAGCGAAAGAAGTTGCGGCCCGGAATGGGCTTGGTGAAGGCATACGCCATCAGCACGGTCAGAATCATGTTGTAGACGGTGCCGGCCAGCGCCAGTTTAACCGAATTGGCCATGGAGTTGAGCAACAGCGGCGAGTCGAACACGAACTGGTAGGATTCCCAGGTGATGCGCTCAGGCCAGAGCATGAACGGATTGCGCGTGTAGTCCGCCTGCGGCACCAGAGAAACCAGTATGGTATTGTAAAAAGGATAGACAATGATCAGCCCCAGCAGCGTCAAAAAGACGAACAGTACCGCGTCGAACACGTTGAACTTCTGTATGCGATTCCCTTTCTTAGTGCGTGGAGCGGGAATTTCCTTGGCTCTTGGCATATCCGTCTCTCCTTTCTACATGATTCCGTCTCCGCCCGTCGCCTTGGACGCCCAGTTTGCGCCAAGAATCAGCGCGAAGTTGATCACGTTCTTGAACAGGCCGACGGCTGTGGAGAAGCCGAAATCCATGACCGTGGTGCTCTGGAAGGTCAGCCGGTAGACATAGGTATCAATGACGTCCGCGACCTTATAGACCGGAGCGGAGTAAAGATTGAAGATCTGGTCGAAGTTGGCGTTCATCATGTTGCCCACGGAAAGTATGAACATGATGACGATCAGATCGCTGATCTGAGGGAAAGTGACGTGCACAATGCGCTGGAAACGGTTTGCACCGTCGATGGTGGCGGCTTCGTTCAACGCCGGATCAATGCCCGCGATGGCGGCAAGGTAGAGTATGGTGCCCCAGCCGCCCTCCTTCCACATATCGGTCAGGATCAGCAGTGTGCGGAAGTAACGGGTGTTGTACAGCACGTTCCATGAATCTTTCACCGTCGGGTCGAACAACATCGCAAAGCGCTTGATAACGCCGGTATCGCCCAGCAGATTGATCGCCATGCCAGCCAGAACCACCCAAGAGAGGAAGTGGGGAAAGGTATAGACGGTCTGCAGCACGCGTTTGTACTTCTTAAAGATCATCTCGTTGATCATGATCGCCAGCAGAATGGGAAACGGAAAGCCAAAGATCAGCTTGAGCAGCGAGATGATCAGCGTATTGGCCGTGGCCGTCCAGAATGCACTTTCCTTGAACAGCCGGGAAAAGTGCGCCCACCCGACCCATGGGCTGGAGGCAAGATACCCAAACAGAGACTTGTCGCCAAAGGTGGGCACGAATGTCTTCCAAGATAACAGGATGCCGGGCATTGTCATGTACTTGAACACAAACGTGACCGCAATGCCGGGCAGCAGCATCAGCAGATAAATCCACTTATACTGCCAGATTTTTTTGCCCAACAGCTTCCAGCCCTTTCGCGTGCGCAGATCCACGTAATCATGGCTTTGGTTGAGCGTGGGGGACATGAACATGGTGTCACACTCTCTCCTTTCCCTTTGTCGTCCGTTTGCCGGTCAGTGTGCCTTGAGAATCTCGTACATCTGATTGTCCAACAGGTGACCGCGCCAGAACTGATACTTGCAGTCCTTGCGCTGGCTGTCCAGTATGCCGAACTGGCCTCGGAAGTTCCACAGCGCATAGCCAATGTTGTAGCCCTGCAGCACGTCCATCACATCGTTCATCCAGTCCAGTACCACCCTGTGCGGTGTATACCAATAGGCTCCGCCCTCACCACAGTGTACGCCAATGCCCAGCTCTTGAGACATCTTTGCCCACTGCGCATAGTGATCGATGAGGCGCTTGCGGTTCCATAGCCCGTTATCACTCATCATGTCCGGCCAATGCGGCGTCTCGGTAAAGTGCTTGCTGAGCGTCCACCATTCAGCTCTGTGATGGGTCAGCGTCATGGGTTGGTAGGCGCGGCAGGACTGCGCGATGTGCAGGTCCGCAAGCTCGGGGCAGGGAATATTGCCGCCGCCCATGCCGTCGGCTACGATCAGCCGATCAGGGCTGACGGCGCGGATCGCCTTGACCGCCGCCGAAATCGCGCGCTTGTGCTCCTCGCGCGTGATGATGTCCAGTCCCAGCGGTTCGTTGACCAGGTCAAAGGACAGACGGCTGGAGGGGATGTCCCGATAGCGCTTGGCGAACATCTCCCAGTGCCAGGCAAACGCCTTGACGGCTTCTTCATCTTTCCAAAGGTCAAAGGGTTCCTTTTCACCAGGATTGATGCAGTAGCCCGGAGCGCGGTGCAGATTCAGATTGATATGCAACCCATATTTTTCCCCCGCACGCACGCAGGAGTCCACAGCCTCCAGCGCTTTTTCATTGACGTGATATACGGGCTCAATGCTGTCCAAGTCCCCGCCCGCAGTCCACATGCGGTAGCTCATGGGCAGACGCACGAAATCGAACCCGAGTTCCGCGATGAGCTGGAAATCCTCCTCCGGGAAAACGCCTTCGTGCCGTGTGGTGTACATGCCCAATAAATTGAAGCCGCGCCATCTGGGTAAACCTCGCTGAATGTACTGCATTGATATTCACCCCTTGCGTATTTTTGGCTGCATCTGATTTGTGTGTCGTTTTTGTTAATAAAGTATGTTCACGTGTATTTAATAATATTTTTTGCGTTTTGTCAATATATAATTCCAAAATAATTCCTGTAGAATTTATATAATGCCAGTATATACGATTTATATCGTTTTATAATAAAATAAAATGTGATAAATTTAAAAATCCAAAAAATTTTTAAAATGTATTGCGAAACCAAATCGTTT
>DKYK01000029.1:8179-22745 GCA_002492415.1 Christensenella sp. UBA7102 | reverse complement strand
GGTAAGGCAAAGGTCTGCAAAACCTTCATTCCCCGGTTCAAATCCGGGTGTCACCTCCAAGTGCAAGAACGACTGTAGATTCTGCAGTCGTTCTTTTTATGCTGCAAAACGACAAAGCAAGCGGGCTTTGCCAGGCGCGGAAAGGCGGGAACGTGATGCATAACCAAATGCCGCGGGATGAGGAATACATGAATCGGCTGAAAACTGCGCTTTTTAGGCAGTATGGAATCAGAACGCTTGAGATCACACCTGCAAAACGCGGGTATTACGGTGAGACTTGGAAAATCAGAGGAGATGCCGATTGTTATTTTTTGAAGATAGATTCCTTTCCCTTCCATCAGAAAAAGTTTCGGGGCGGTTTGTCTGCAATCGAATACCTCTGCAAGAACGGGATTGATTTTGTCGGGAAAATCATCAAGACGCGGGAAGGCGGGCTCTGCTTCAATTTTGATACTGCGCTGGCAGGGCTATTCGAGTGGGTGGACGGCGAGAATATCGAGACGGATGAAACCAAGGTCCCGGAGTATCAAATGCTGTGCAAAATCTATCGGCTGACAAAGCCGGGACTTGAAATCCCCGCGGCATCATTTTCCGATGATTCAGCCGTACGCTTCTACGAGCAGTGGGAGGCGCTTAAAAAAGCGCCTCAGACGGATGCGAACCATTTGGTGCTCTCCACCTTTGCATGCTTCAGCGAAGAGATCGCCCACTGTGCTTCGCGGCTTTCGCAGCTTGCGCGGCGCTGCCAGGCAGATAACGGTGACTTCTACCTGACAAATGGAGACGCCGGGGGGAATTTTTTTACCGGGAACGGGCGGAATTATATATTTGACTGGGATGAGGCGATGTATGCTCCTACTGAGCGCGACGCATGGGTGATGGGGTGTTATGACTGGGCGCGAAAATTGTTTAATGAAACGCTGAAAGAAAATGGGATTCTGTATGAATTGCGGCCGGAGCGGCTGGCCTTCTATTGCTATCACATGCATTTCTTCTATCTTGGAGAGTATATGAAGGTACACCCGATATCTGATAAAAGTGAGAGAATAAAGGATTATTTTGAGAATGGATGGATTAAGAGCAGAATAAGGTTTGCCGATGCGCTATAGGCAAGCGACGCCCAATGTGCTGAGAACAAACGAAGAGAACGGATCCATATCCTAAAAAACAATGGATGGGATCCGTTCTCTTTTGTTTGGATAGGGGGAATCAGTCGTCAATGACCTCCCAGGAGAGCATCTCGCGGTGAATGTCGAAGTCGTGGGTGGTCAGGCCGCAGTCGTCGTATTCCACCTCGCCGCTCTGACTGTCGTAGGGGTCGGCGCGAAGGAAGGTCTTGGGCGGGTCGAATTCCTGCTGGAAATCGCGGTTGGCGACCATGCGGAAGGGGTCAAGATTGGTGAAGTAGAAATCATGGCGCTCCTTGCAGCCCGCGCGGTAGGCCGAGCCGCCGAAGGAGCCGTCGCAGTACAGCCAGCCGTAGGGAGCAACGTAGAAACGCGCCCAGTCGTGGTTGCCGATGTCGCCGGGGCGGGTGTAAAGGCCGGCCTGCCATTGAGCCGGGATGCCAGCGCAGCGGCACAGCGTGATAAAGGTGATGGCGTGCATGCCGCAGTCCCCGCGCTGGCCCGCCGCGAAGTATTCGGGAATGTTGACCTTGGTGAAGTAAGGCGGCACGTAGCGGTAGACGGCGTTGGTGGTGCAGTAGTCGTAAAAGCGGCGCGCGATGCGCAGCGGATTGGTCTCGTCGCCCTTGAGCTCGGCGCACAGCGCGCGGATGAAGGGTGTAAAGCGAATGTGCGGCAGCATCTCCTCGGTGTCGAAGGAGGGCTGTTCGGGCGAGACCTTTGCCGGGTCGGGATCGGCGTAGGGCGCGTCAATGTCATAAGTGAAGTCCGCGGTGAAGGTCATGCCGGGCTGGTAGATTTCCTCAAAATAGGCGGTGCGCTGCGGTTCGGTTTCATCGGCGATGTGCTTTGCGGCGGGCTCGGTGGCGATGCGGCTGCCGGGTGTGCACTGGCCGTCGCGCAAAGGCAGAGGCAGGTGCACGCGGATGCGTTGGCCGGGACGCTGTGCGTGCTGGGCAATGGACAACGTTGTGCGCAGGTGATAACGGTAGTGCGCATGGCCATGGAGCTTCATTTTGGCGATGACCTCGTTGAGCATGCGCGCGTTTTCGGTGGAATCGTCCAGCATGGAAGGGTTTTTGAGACGGCTGTGCAGGGCTGGGCAGGATTTGACGGCGTTTTCAAAGGCGTTGTTTTTGAAAAATACAGTGCCGTCGATCATCACCCAGTCCAGAGTGCCCGCATCGCGCAGGTCCTCCATTTCCTCGTGCGTAAAGCCCTCCACGGCGTCAGTGAAGCGGCGCAGCAGCTCCGATTCGGATACGGTGTAAGTGCGCGGGATCTCGTCGATGATGCGCAATTCAAAGCGCAGGCGCTCCTTTAGACACGCGGGAACCTTGGGATCGGCCAGGCGTCGGTCGATCACTCGGCGCGCGCGGGACAGATTGCCCGCGTAGACCAGGCGCTCGACATCCTCGGGCAGGGGATAGGAAAGATAAGTCAGATCCTTGACCATAGAGCACACCTCCGGATTTCTTTTTTCCTTATTTATTGTACCACTTGTGCTGCGGCAAGTAAATCGCTTGTGCGGGGCAAGATTTGCGGGTATAATGGAGGAAACCCATGCGGAACGGGGGGAGTAGATGGAGACATGGCGCATGGTGCTGCCGGATGGCGTGCGGGAGCTGTTGGCACGGCTGCGCGCGGCGGGGTACGAAGGCTGGGCGGTGGGCGGCTGTGTGCGCGACACGCTGCTGGGGCTGCTGCCCAAGGACTATGATCTATGCACCAACGCGACGCCGGAGCAGATGCGGGCGGCGTTTGCCGGGCTGCGCGTGGTGGAGACGGGTATTGCACACGGCACGCTGACGGTGATTGCGGGCGGGGAACCTTATGAGGTGACGACCTACCGCGTGGACGGCGCATACACCGACCACAGGCGACCGGATTCGGTGGAATTTGTGCGCGAGGTGGAGCGCGATCTGGCGCGGCGGGATTTCACCGTCAACGCGATGGCGTACAGTCCCGAGGCAGGGCTGCTTGACTGCTTTGACGGGCGGGCAGATCTGGAAAAAGGGTTGATCCGGTGCGTGGGCGAGCCCGGAGCGCGCTTTGACGAGGACGCGCTGCGCATCCTGCGCGCACTGCGCTTTGCGGCGGTGTATGACTTTTCCGTGGAGGAGAATACGGCGCGGGCTGCGCGGGAGCGGAAGGGGAGCCTGGCGCTCGTGGCGCGGGAACGCGTGAGCGCGGAGATGGGAAAGCTGCTGTGCGGTCGGGCAGCGGAGCGCATTGCGGGCGAATTTGGCGACGTGATGGCCGCAACGATGGGTGCGCGGCTGCGCGCGCAAGGGCTGGGCGCCACGCCGGCCGAGTTGCCACTGCGCTTGGCGCATGCGCTGCAAGACGCGCCGGATGTGGGATCCGTTTTGAGCGGCCTGCGGCTGGACCGAGCGACGGAGCGGGCGGTGCGCGAACTACTCCGGGAGAAAGAGAGGAGCCGTCCTCAGGGGGACGCGGACTGGCGGCATCTGCTGCACGAGCTGGGACAGGAGCGCGCGCTGCAGCTCGCGCGCTGGAAGGGCTGGCCGCTGGCGGACGCCCGTACGGTGCTCGTGCGCGGCGACTGCTGGAATTTGCGTCAGCTAGCGGTGACGGGGCGCGACCTGATGGACCTGGGCATTGCGCCAGGCACGCAGATGGGCGCTGCGCTGGAGGCGCTGCTGGAGGCGGTGCTGGACGGCAAGACGCCAAACGAGCGGGAGGCGCTGCGGGAGCGCGCAAAAAAACTGGCGGGTATTGCGGAGAAATGATTGTTTTTGTGTAAAGATTCTGCTATACTTTACCACAGAGACATAAAACCAAATCAGGAGGATGACGCAAGCATGAAAGACCCGAAGTTTACACAGCTGTATGAAATGGCGAAAAAGGAACTGCTGGAGGACATACTGCCCTTCTGGATGGAGCACGATGTAGACGAGGAAAACGGCGGTTTCTACGGCGTGGTGGATCGCCAGGGCAATCCCGTGGCGGGCGGCCCCAAGTGCCTGGTGCTCAACGCGCGCCTGGTGTGGACCTTCGCATCGGCCTACCGCATCCTGAAGGAGGAGAAGTACCTCGCGCTGGCCAAGCGCGCCTATGACTACTTCTGTGAATACTTTCTGGACAAGCAGTATGGCGGCGCGTACTTCATGCTGGATGCAAAGGGAAACTCCATTGACGATACGAAGTTCGTCTACGGCCAGGCCTTCTCCATCTACGCGCTGAGCGAGTATTGCCGTGCTACGGGCGATATTGAAGCGCGCGACAAGGCGGTGGCCATCATGGAGCTGCTGGAGAAGCACGCCTATGATCCGCAGCATCCCGGCTATGTTGAGAAGCTGACGCGCGAGTGGGTGTACGACCGCGCGCTGCAGGTGTCCAACATCAACCCGGATGCGGCGTCTACCAAGACCATGAATACCCATCTGCACCTGATCGAGGCTTATACTTGTCTGCTGCGCGTGCTGCCCACCGAGGCGCAGAAGGCCAAGGTGCGCGAGCACCTGAACATCATGCTGGACAAAGTGTATGACGGGGATATCCACCACTACAAGATGTTCTTCCGCGACGATTGGACGCCCACAGCCACCGACATCTCCTACGGCCACGACATCGAGGGCACCTGGCTGATGATGGAGACAGCGGAGGTGCTGGGCGAGAAGGATATGCTGGAGAAGGCCGAGCCGCGCTGCCTGGATATGGCCGCCGCGTGCCTGGAGCAGGCGATCCTGCCCGATGGCTCCATGATTTACGAGTACGATCCTGCCACACGCCACATCAACACCAACCGCTCCTGGTGGGTGCAGGCCGAGACCGTCGTGGGCTTCCTCAACGCCTGGCAGCTCTCCGGCCAGCAGCGCTTCCTGGATGCTTCGCTGGAGTGCTTCAAGTATATCGACACCTTCCTGGTCGACCATGAGTACGGCGAGTGGTTCACCATGCTGGGCAACAGCGGCGAGGTGCTGCCCGGCCAGCACGCCAAGATCGACGGCTGGAAGTGCCCATACCACAACGCGCGCATGTGCTTTGAGATCATCGAGCGTTACGAAAGGGCGTAAAGAAAAATATAACCTGGCCGCAGGCTGTGAAGCGCTGCGGCCAGGTTTTTTACCGGGGGAGGGTCAGAACTCCACGGGCTGGAAGGGCGTGGCCCAGAGCACGGGGACGTCGGTGTGGCGGCGCGCCTCGGCGAGGGCGGCTTCGCGCTTGGGCTCGTAGGCGTGGGTGAGCATCAGGCGGCGTGTGCCGCTTTCATTGGCGACGTCAGCGGCCTCGCGCGCGGAGGTGTGGCGGCAGACGGTGGCAAAGTCATCCAAAGGGCCTGCGCCGTAAGAACACTCGTGTACCAACAGGTCCACGCCGTCAAAGAAGGCGCCGTACTTCGCCTGATAGTAGGTATCGCCCGTCAGCCCCACAGCGCGGCCGGTGGCCTTGTCCGTGATGCGATAGCACAGGCCGGGCACCGCGTGATCGGAGTCGGTGTAGGCGATGGCAAAATCGGGGTGATCGTAGACGCCGTCGCCTGAGAGCTCCACGATGTTGGGCAGGCGCTTGATTTCTGCCATGCGATCGCGGCTATCGTGGAACACGAAGTCCAGCGTGAGCATCACCTGCTCGCGCACGGTGGCGGCGGGGCCCGCGATGGTCAGCAGGCCCAGGTCGCCCTTGCGGACGCGCCAGTACATCAGCAGCGCCGCAAGGCCCATGCAGTGGTCGATGTGCATGTGGGTAAAGAGCACGGTATCCATGGAAAGCGGATCGATGTCGTGATTGAGCAGGTTCATCAGCAGCGCGGAATTGCAGTCGATGAGCAAGCGGTCGCAGAGGGTATAGCAGGAGTTGTCGTTGCCCTTGGTCTGCAGCCAGTCGGCGGAGCCCAGAGGACGAAGGAAGGGTGCGGTCATGGGAAAAACCTCCTTTACGTGTTGCATCTTCTTCCGTTCAAAGATAACACAGTACCTCATTGAATTCAATACGCATTAGCCTCGCGCGTGGATTTTTTTGATGCGGCGCGAGAGCGTTGCGCGCAAGCGGCGGGTGTGGTATAATCGGGGTGTCCCAAGGACAAAAAAGCGAGAAAGCATCGCAGCATACAAAAACTGTTCAGGAGGGCACAGAACCATGAAACAGGGAGCCATATATACGGGCGAGAATCTGCGGGAGATTTCTTTCCCCATCGGCGGCATCGGAACGGGCAGCATCGGGCTGGCGGGCAACGGCCGGCTCACGGACTGGGAAATCGCCAACCGACCCAACAAGGGCGGCGGGAACGGCCACAGCTTTTTTGCGGTCAAGGCGGAGCGTGGCGGGAAGTGCGTCGATGCGCGCGTGCTGCAGGGCGATTGCCCCAAGGACCTGATCGGACAGTACATGCGAAAAGACTTCACGGGCTACGGCTACGGCCCACGCAATGACACGCTGGCGGGATTTCCGCACTTTGAGCAGTGTTCCTTTACCGGACGATTTCCCACCGCGGAGTTGGATTTTGCCGACCCCTCCTTCCCAGGCAAGGTGCGGCTGATGGCTTTCAATCCCTTCATTCCTCTCAATGAGGACGATTCCAGCTTGCCGGCAGCCTTTTTTTCCGTGACCTTTACAAACGACACGGCGCAGGCACTGGACTACACGGCGGCGCTGACCGTGCGCAACTGGTTCGAGCAGGGCGCGCGCAACGAGCGCGTCGAGGGCGGCGTGCTGCTGCACCAGGAGGGTATCGCGGCAGACGAGCCGGCGTACGGCGAGATGTGCGTGCTGACCGGCGGACAGAAGGCCAACGCGCAGACCAACTGGTTCCGCGGCAAGTGGTATGACGGGCCGACGGTGTTCTGGAAGCAGTTCACCGACGGGGCGCTTCCCGAGCGCGTCTATGAGACGGCGGGCAGCTGCGACCATGCGACGCTGGAAGCGCGCCTGCACCTGGAGGCGGGCGAGACGAAGACCGTGAACTTCGTGTTGAGCTGGTATTTCCCGAATAATTACAACTACTGGGATCCTGTAAAGGGTGCGGACGGCAGAGATTTGACCTGGAAGAACTACTACGCAGTGCTCTTTGACGGCGCGCAGCAGGTGGCCGAATATGCGATGGCCCACTTTGAAGAGTTCTATGGCAAGACTGCGCAGTTCCGCGACGCGCTGTGGGGCGCGACGCTGCCCGAGGCGGTGGTGGAGGCTGCGGCGGACACGCTGTCCGTGCTCAAGAGCCCCACGGTGCTGCGGCTGGAGGACGGCTCCATCTACGGCTGGGAGGGCGTGCACGAGCTGGCCGGCAGCTGCGAGGGCAGCTGTGAGCACGTGTGGAACTACGCCTATGCGCTGTGCTATCTGTTCCCGCGGCTGGAGCGCTCCATGCGGCGGTTGGATTACCAGTACAACCTGCAGCCCAACGGAGCGATGCGCTTCCGCCTGACGCTGCCGCTGGGCCGCGAGGGCGGCTGGAACATGCCCTGCGTGGACGGGCAGATGGGCGGCGTGATCAAGACCTATCGCGATTGGAAGCTGAGCGGCGACGACGAATTCCTGAAGGAGTTGTGGCCCAGCGTCAAAAAATCGCTGGAGTTCGCCTGGAGTCCCGAGAACCCCTGCCGCTGGGATGCGGACAAAGACGGCGTGTTGGAGGGACGTCAGCACCACACGCTGGATATGGAGCTGTTCGGACCCAGTTCCTGGCTGGAGGGCATGTATCTGGCCGCGCTCAAGGCGGGGGCGGAGATGGCGCAGCACTTGGGGCAGGCGGAGAGCGAAAAGGAGTACCTTGCGCTGTACGAAAAGGGCCGTGCGTTCCTCAACGACGAGTTGTTCAACGGCAGATACTACGACCAGAAGGTGAATCTGGGCGACAAGTCGATTCTGGAGAGCTATGGCGGCATTACCACGCTGGGCGGCGGGAACATCGTGGCCGACTACTGGAACGACGAGGCCAAGCAGATCAAGTACCAGATCGGACACGGCAGCGCGGAGGATCAGGCGCTGGCACAGTGGCATGCCAATCTTTCGGGACTGGGGCAGATTTTTGATCCGGAAAAGTTGGACAAGGCAGCGCACAGCCTGTATCGCTACAATTTTGTGCCCAAGATGCGCGATTTCTTCAACCCCTGCCGCGTGTTCTGCCTGGACGGCGAGAGCGGCACCATCATCTGCGCGTATCCCGAGGACGTCACGCCGCCCGCCATTCCGGTGCCCTACTGCCAGGAAACCATGCACGGCTTTGAGTACGCCGCGGCGGGCCTGTTGATTCAGTGCGGCATGGTGGAGGAGGGCGAGCGCATGGTCAAGGCGGTACGCGACCGCTACACCGGCGACAACCGCAATCCCTTCAACGAGATCGAGTGCGGCAACAACTATGCGCGCTCCATGGCCAGCTATGCGCTGATTCCCATCTACTCGGGCTTTGCCTGCGACATGACGCGCGGCTACCTGGGCTTTGCGCCCATCAAACCGGGCGATTTTCGCGCGCCGTTTGCGCTGGAGGGCGCCTGGGGTGTGGTGGAAACCCGGAAAGACGCGCTGTGCCTGAAGGTCAAGGAAGGCGCGCTGCAGCTGCGCGCGCTGGGGCTGCACTTCTCGCCCAAAGCGGTACATGTGGACGGAAAAGACGTCGCGTTTGCCGTTGAAGACGGAACGGTCGTGTTTGCGCAGCCGGTGCGGGCGGAAAAGGAGATCATCGCAGAATAGACGAAGCTGCCACCGCGCTGCAGTAAAAAATTCCCGCTCTCCGGAACATATACCGGGGAGCGGGAATTTGATTTTTCAGAAAGGGAATCAGTCCTTGATGACGGTCAGTTCGATGAAGCCGCCGCGGGTCTGGCCGGCGGGCAGCTCGAGCAGATTGGCCGTTTCGATGCCCTGCTCGTGCAGGTTGATAAAGTCGGTGGCGTTGGTCTGGTTTTCCAGACAGAAGCCGGGACGATTGGCGGGCGTATAGACCACCATGTTCTTGAACTCATCACTGGCGCGCAGCGCGAGGGTGAGCCCCAGCTTTTCATAGTGGATCAGCGCCTGTTTGGAGGAGTCCAGTCCGGTATAGACGTGGTCGATGAAGGTCTGGCTGACCTTGTGCTCGCTGAAGACGAGGCCCTCCTCCTCCTTGGCGAATAGGCCCTTCTTTTTCTCTTTGACGGCGGGGCGCAAATCAAAGTCCCCTTCGACGGGCAGCAGATTGCCGGTGGGCAGCGCCTCAAAGGCCTCGTAGAGCTGATCCACGGGCACGGTGATGGTGATAGAGCCGGGATCACCCATTTTGTCAAAGTAGGGATGGATGGCAAAGCCGTAGGGCAGCGTCTCCTCACCGTCGTTGGTGACCTTGTAATCCAGCCGCAAACCCTCGGCGCTGAGGGTATAGGTCAGCTTGAGGGTGCAGGGGAAGGGGAAGGAGTCAAAGTATTCCTTGGAGGGATTGATGGAGGCGACGCCGGAGCACCAGGCGCTGTCGGAGGTGACGCCGTAGTTGTAGGAGAACTCCTCGTCGATCATCATGCCGTGCAGGTAGCGCGGCTCGCCGTTCTTCTTGACCTCGTGGGTGACGCCCTTGTAGGTGTACTTGCAGTCCCGCGTGCGATTGGGGAAGGGGAAGAGGATGGGCACGCCGTTGGCCGCAGAGCCCTCCAGCGGCAGCTGGGTGGGCATGAGCATCTGCTTGTTCTCAAAGATGGCGGAGTAGAGCTTGAAGCCGCTCTTGGGGGCGATCATCAGCTGCGCGCCCGCGCCCTCGAGCACAACCTGCGCCGCGCCGGAATCCATACGCTGTTCGTATGCCTTGAAATTCTGCATGAACCAAACACTCCTTTTTTGAGATGTTTTCCATATAGTTAAGGATAGCAGAATTTGGCGGAAGATGCAATCGAAAAAAAAGAAGATTGAATAAGTAGTAGAAACTATAATATTTTACTAACAATAAGCTAAAATAAATTTAAAAGAATATATTGACAAAATGGCCAATATAATATATATTAGAATCATAGAAAGAAGGTGAATAGCGATGGGCCAGTAAAACCTCAATCCAAAGCAACTATCGATGAAATGGTTGTAACTAATATTGAATATACTACTCAGTTGTTAAAGAGGGTTGTATATTCTGACGGTAGCACCAAGGAAGATTATGTTACGACCGCAATCGCAGAAGTAACGCCTCGTGCATCTGGTACGAGCACGGGCGGCCCAACAGTACAGCGTACGACTTATGTTTACTCACGTATTTCCTATTCGTCGAAGTCTGATGGAAGCGGCGGTTTGCTGTTTACACAAACTGGCTCCGGTCATAAAGTGACATATAGTTCTAGCGGACCAACTGCACAGGTTCTTGCAATGGCGGGAAGAATGATTGACGCAGGTTCGATGGTACGGGCTGAAAAGACCGGAAGCAAAAATAGCCCGATTAGTGGGACTTGGTACAGCTTGGGTGCTCCGAACAGCAGTCTATATCTGCCCAAGGTTGCATGTACACTAAATGCTGAATCTGCTGCTTACCTTAGCAATGGTGAGCAGGTGGTTATGAATTATTTCTTGTCCACTGATACGTTGTAACTAATCGAATATATGGTTTGTCATTGAGTAAACCCAACGAGAGGGAAGGGAGAAATATTCTCTCTCCCTCTTTCTTGTAAAGGAGGCAGATTATGAAAAGGATACTGAAAATTGCCGGGGTTGCGGTGATCTTCCTCACGGTGTTTGTGCTCGCAGCGTTTTGGGTGTCAACCAGCGAAGTGGACGGGGAGTTTTACACCAGAGTAGCCGTTTCGCCCATAGTGATTTCCCTACTGCTCGTGCTGGGTCTGTATCTGGGCGGGGTTTGGAAAAAATACGGCGATGCCCTTTCGCTGCTTCCGGCGGCCCTGCTGGGGATGGTGCTCTCGATTTGCAGCAATACGCCGCTGTGGGGCGAGGTGCGCAGCGGTTCGTGGTTCCGGCTGACGCCTCTGGCGCTGCTGCTGACCGCGTTTTTCACTGTCGAAGTCATCGTCGGGTTGGTGAAGCGAAGGGCGACGAAGTTTAACGTCAGGACCTGCCTGGCTGCGTTGACGATGCTGGTCTGCGCGAGTCTGCCCGTGGCTGCCTACGGCATCCGGGAGGCGATTTACGCGGGAATGAGCACGAGCGCGGGCAGCCATGCTGGGATGGTGCTGCTGAGTAACGTGCTGACCGAGGTGTTCTGCATTGTCGGCGGGCTGGCGGTGATTCCGTTTGTCAGCCGGAAGGGCGACAGGCTCGTGGGCGGGGCGCTGGCCGCGATGGGCGGCATCGGCATCGTGCTGCACGCGGTGGTGTTCTGGGGCGGACAATACGGCCTGCTGGGCAGGCTGACCGCCGCGGTGCGGGAGCCGCTGGGGCTGACGGTATTTGCGGCGCTGGCCGCGGTTGGAATTTGTTTGATGTTAAGAAAAGAGAGTGAACTATACAACGATAACGACTGATTTTGAAGTTAGAATCAAAATGACTTCTACAAGTCATAAGGTTGTTAATTCAGCATCTACTGCAACGGCGTTGAAGATGAGAAATACGGTCTATCGGAATCATGAAATGCTGACAGGCCAGAATTCTTCAACTAAAAATAGTCCAAGCAGTAATACCTGGTATTCGCTAGCATCTAAAGACACCAATGATTACTCGCTGAGCGCAACGGTTTTCGGCGCAGAGTCTACGGCATATTTTGGTACCTCTTCGCCCTTGATCGTTGAATGTATGGTCGAGGGAGGTTAAAATCAGAAACGTCAAACCAGGAGGGCGAATGCAATGAAGAAAAAAGTCGCATTTCGAGTGATTGGATGCATCGGTCTTGTGATTCTCATCTTCCTGGCGCAGGGCTACCTGACGGTGGGTCGGGCGGATGTGCTGGAGGACGGCTCGCTGGCGGCCTATTCGGTTGCGCTGCTCCCTCCGCTGCTGTTTGGGCTGCTCGCTGCGGCAGGGCTTTGGCTGGCCGGCGGACTGCGCGGCGGGGAGTCTCCGCTGGATGCGGTGCCTGGGCTCGTGATGGCGGTCGTGGTCTGCGCGTTGGTTCGGGCGCCCGTGTTCGGCGGCCGCTACCCGGAGGGCAGCAAAATTCAGCTGACGGCGCTGTTCTACACGCTGCTTGCGCTGTTGCTGGTGGACCTAGCGGCGGCGCTGGTGCGCAGGAAGCCCATGAAATTCCACTGGAAGCGCGCGTTGCTGCAGTTCTTTTGCGTGCTGGTGCTGGGCGCTGTGGCCTACGTCACCTTGCGCTATGGCCAGTGGCGGTTGTCGCTGGGCATGCAGACGGGAGGGCAGTCCATCCAGATGAAGATTCGCCTGGGGCTGTACGGCGTGTATGCGCTCAATCTGCTCGCCGGGCTGGCGCTGCTGCCCTTTGTAAAAATTCGCAGCCGAGGCTCTGCTGTTGCGCTGCTCGCAGCAGGGGCCGCCCACATCGCAATATATCTGGTAAACAGCCACGTGGGGTTCCTCAATGCGGTGGAGCCGCTGAAGTTCCTTGGGCCGCGCGGGTTCAACAGCGCCGGGTGTATCGGTCTGCCGGCAGGGTATGCGTTCGCGTCGATTGCGGCGCTCTGCATACCACAAAAACAGCTTGACAAAACCAAGAATAAGGGATAAAATAGGGTGAAAATTGCATGAGCACCGCTCCTTTTCAGGGTGCTTATCGGGAATAATCGCGTGCAGGGTCTCCTTCATGGCAGAGAGCGGATGGTGGGTGCGAATCCGCAGGTTGGGAGACGGCGCGCGAGTCTCACCCCGCCAGCCCTGCGTGCTCCCCGCGTTAAGGGGAAAAGAGCGGACGGCATCGCGCCGTCAAGCAGAAGTGGTACCGCGGGAAGTCATACTCTCGTCCTTTGCAATGCAGGGGGCGGGAGTTCATTTTTTAGGAGGTTACGTTTCATGTCCAACGCACCGTATGATTATGCCGCCATCGAAAGGAAGTGGCAGGACATCTGGGAGAAGGAGAATACCTTCGCCGCCAGCGACGATTTTTCCAAGCCCAAGTTCTACTCGCTGATCGAGTTCCCGTACCCCTCGGGCGCGGGTCTGCACGTGGGGCATCCGCGCTCCAACACGGCCATGGACATCATCGGCCGAAAGAAGCGCCTGCAGGGCTACAACGTGCTGTTCCCCATCGGCTGGGATGCGTTCGGACTGCCCACCGAGAACTATGCCATCAAGAACCACATTCACCCGGCGATCGTGACCAAGAACAACATCGACCGCTTCCGCAGCCAGCTCAAGATGCTGGGCTTTGGCTTTGACTGGAACCGCGAGGTGGATACCACCGATCCCAACTACTACAAGTGGACGCAGTGGATCTTCCTGCAGCTCTACAAGCACGGCCTGGCCTACAAGATGGAGATGCCCATCAACTGGTGCACGGGCTGCAAGGTGGGTCTGGCCAACGAAGAGGTGGTCGGCGGCGTGTGCGAGCGCTGCGGCAGCGAGGTCGTGCGCAAGGTTAAATCCCAGTGGATGCTCAAGATCACCGATTACGCGCAGAAGCTGCTCGACGGTCTGGACGACGTGGACTTCATTGAGAAGGTCAAGACGCAGCAGCGCAACTGGATTGGCCGATCCGAGGGCGCGGAGCTGGATTTTGAGGTCAAGGGCCTGGACGAGAAGCTGCGCGTGTTCACCACGCGCCCGGATACGCTCTACGGCGCAACCTACATGGTGGTTTCGCCCGAGCATCCCATCATCGAAAAGCATGCCGATCAGATCAAGAACATCGACGCAGTGCGCGCTTATCAGGCCGAGGCCGCCAAGAAGAGCGATTTTGAGCGCACGGAGCTGAACAAGGACAAGACGGGCGTGTGCCTGGAGGGCATCGTCGCCATCAATCCCGTCAACGGCCGCGAGATCCCGGTGTGGGTGTCGGACTATGTGCTGGTTTCCTATGGCACGGGCGCAATCATGGCCGTGCCCGCGCACGATACGCGCGACTGGGAGTTCGCCAAGAAGTTCGGCCTGCCCATCATCGAGGTGGTCGCGGGCGGCGACGTGGAGAAGGAAGCCTATACCGACATCGCGGACGGCGTGCTGGTCAACTCCGGCATCCTCGACGGCCTCAAGGTAGCCGACGCCAAGAAGCGCATGATCGAGTATCTGGAGGAGAAGGGCATCGGCGAGAAGAAGGTCAACTTCAAGCTGCGCGACTGGGTGTTCTCCCGTCAGCGCTATTGGGGAGAGCCCATTCCGGTGGTCTGGTGCGAGAAGTGCGGCTGTGTGCCGCTGCCCGAGGAGCAGCTGCCGCTGACCCTGCCAGACACCGATCACTACATGCCCACCGATACCGGCGAGTCCCCGCTGGCCGCCATGGAGGACTGGGTCAACACCACCTGCCCGCATTGCGGCGGCCCCGCCAAGCGCGAGACCGACACTATGCCCCAGTGGGCGGGCTCCTCGTGGTACTTCCTGCGCTATATCGACCCGCACAACGACAAGTGCATCGCCGACCCGGAAAAACTCCGTTACTGGCTGCCCGTGGACTGGTACAACGGCGG
>DKYK01000029.1:2603-7877 GCA_002492415.1 Christensenella sp. UBA7102 | reverse complement strand
GCACAAGTTCCTCTACGACATCGGCGCGGTGCCCACTAAAGAGCCGTACCAGAAGCGCACGAGCCACGGCATGATCCTGGGTTCCAACGGCGAGAAGATGTCCAAGTCCCGCGGCAACGTCATCAATCCGGACGACGTGGTCAAGGAGATTGGCGCGGACGCCTTCCGCATGTACGAGATGTTCATGGGCGCGTTTGACCAGGCCATTCCGTGGAGCACCAATGGCGCCAGGGGCTGCAAGCGCTTCCTGGACCGCGTGTGGCGTCTGCAGGACATGATCGAGGAAGGCGAGGGCTACTCCGAGGAGCTGATGGCCGAGATGCACCAGACCATCAAGAAGGTTACCGAGGATTACGACAGCATGAAGTTCAACACCGCCATCGCGGCGATGATGAGCCTGGTCAACGCGGTGTACGCCAAGGGCTCCATCCGCCGGGCGGAGCTGGAGACGCTGCTCGTGCTGCTCAACCCCGTCTCGCCGCACATGACCGAGGAGATGTGGCAAAACATCGGGCACGAGAAGTCCATCGCGCTGTCGGCGACCTGGCCGGAGTACGACGAGCGCAAGACCGTCAAGGCAGAGGTGGAGATCGCTGTGCAGATCTGCGGCAAGGTGCGCGCGCGCCTGATGGTGCCTGCGGATCTGGCCAAGGAAGATGCGGAGGCGTATTTCATGGACAAGCCTGAGGTGAAGAAGCTCATCGAGGGCAAGGCTGTGAAGAAATTCGTGTTCATACCCGGCAGACTGGTCAACATTGTTGCGGTGTAACACAAAAATACGGGGAGCGGGGCTGTTTAGCGCCGCTCCCTTTTGCACATGGAGGGGTTATGCAGGGGTTTTGCGATCAACACATCCATTCTGCGCTGTCGCTGGACGGCAGGAGTCCGCTGCTGGAGCAGGTGCGGGCTTGCCGCGACGCGGGGGTGACGCAGGTGTGCTTTACCGAGCACATCGACTTTGGCACGCAGGACGGGGACTTTACCGTGGATTTTGATGAGTATGTCCGGCAGATCGAGCAGGCGCGGGCGGCGTTTCCGGACCTGTGCATCCGCGTGGGGCTGGAGCTGGGCGACACGGAGGAGAGCCGCGGGCGAGTGCTGGAGCAGAGCAATGTGCTGCCGTTGGACTTCAAGCTGCTCTCGCGGCACCTGATCGGTGGGATAGACCCGAGCTGCGGGGCGAAGTTCTTTGCGCACCGCACGCGCGAACAGGCGGCGCACGAATACTGTCATGCGGTGTACGAGTCGGTGACACGATTTCCGGATTACGACGCGGTGGCGCACATCGGGTATGTGTTCAAGTTCGTGCAGGGGGACGGGTTTCCGCCGCTGCGCTATCGGGACGAACCGGACCTGATCGACGCGATACTGCGCTTTATGGCGGAGCACGGCAAGGCGCTGGAGGTCAACACATCGCGCTGGACGCGGTTCGGCGAGGGTATGCCGGGCAAGGACATCCTACTGCGCTTCTGCGAACTGGGCGGGGAATGGATCACGCTAGGCTCGGATGCGCACGATACAGCAAGCGTGGCGCAGGGTTTTGCGCAGGCGACAGAGTGCGTCAAGGCGTGCGGATTTGAGTACCTGGCCGTGTTTAAGCAGAGAAGGGCGGAGCTGGTGCGCCTGTGAAAATACCGAAGAAGGGTCCCCCTTCATTGGAAGGAGGACCCTTCTTCGGCGGGCGCCGCACGGGTGTTGCATGGCGAGTACGGCGCGTCGGCTGGATGGCGGCAGTCGGTACGGGCGTGGATTTCGAGCGAAGTCGAGAAATCTCTCAGTACTCTGCGTGCAGGAGGCGTTCTTCAAAGGTTCCGTGGAAGATACGTTCACGCTCTGCTTCGGTCAGCGGCAAGGCGAGGAAGCGCTCAAGTTCTTCAGCGTGGTCCCACATGGGGAAGTCGCTGCCCCACATAAAGCGATCCACCCCAAAGTAGTGCAGCATGTCCACCGCTTCGTCAGGCCGGATGAAGGGGAGGGAGGAAGAGGTGTCAAACAGCACGTTAGGGCAGTCGCGCAGCGTCTCCATGGACGCGTGCCAGGCTTGGTATCCGCCAAAGTGCGCGCCGATGCACAGCAGATCCGGGAAGGCCTCGGCCACGGTGCGCAGGCGTCGGGGCGCGGAATAGTCGTAGCGGTTGTCGCCGGTGTGGAAGAGTATGGGCAGATGGCGGTCGGAGATGGCTCGGTACATCTTCATTGCAGCAGGATCGTCGATGTTGAACAACTGGAAATCCGGGTGCAGCTTAATGCCGTGCAGCCCCAGCTCCAGCGCGCGATCCAACTCCTGCTCAAGGTGCTCATAATCGGGGTGCAGGGTGGCAAAGCCGTAGAACGCATCGTGCTGGCAGCATTCTTCATGGATAAACGTGTTGATGTGCTCCACCTGTGCGGGACGCGTGGCCGTGGAGCAGACGAGATAGCGGGCGATATGGATGCGCGCACCCTTCTCCAGCAGTATATCTGCCGAGCCGGTATGGCACATGGGAATATCGTAGAAATGACCGATATTCTGCGTGGCTTTTTCGGCAATTTTGGCGGGGAAGATGTGTGCGTGGGCGTCAATGATGGTATAGTTGTGCATAGCGGCCTCCCAATCAATCCAAATCACTTACGGTATTATAACATTAAAAGTCCCGTAAAACGGGACTTTCGCGTATTTTTACATGAAGTGAGCCTTCAGAGCATTTTGCGGCGGCTCAAAATGATGATGGAAATGATGGAGGCGACGAGAGACGCGCCCAGCAGCACCCAGAAGCCCCAGGCGTTCTGCTCAAAAGGCACCGCGACGTTCATGCCCCAGATGGAGGCGATGAGCGTGGGGATGGATAGCACCAGCGTCAGCGAGGTCAGCACCTTCATGGTGTCGTTGGCGTTATTGGAGATAACGGAGGAAAAGCCATCCATTGTAGAGGAGAGAATGTCGCGGTAGATGGTGCACATCTCGATGGCCTGCTTGTTTTCGACGATGACATCCTCAAGCAGGTCCTCGTCCTCGGGGAAACGGCGAATGAGGTCGGAGCGCAGCAGGCGCTCAAGCACGTTCTCGTTGGACTTGAGGGAGGTCGCGAAGAAAACCAGGGATTTCTCCAGACGCATCAGCTGCATCAGCTCCTGATTGCGCAGCGTCTTCTCCAGCTGGTTTTCCACCACGGTGGTCTTTTTGTCGATCTGCCGCAGGTATTGCAGGTAACGCGTGCTGTTACGGTAGAGGATTTGCAAGATAAAACGCGTCTTTTTATAGGTATAAAAACCCTTGACGCGGTTCTGCGCGAAGTCACGCATGATGTGGCTATCCTTGAGGCAAACTGTGATGAGGTGGCTCTCCGTCATTAAGATGCCCAGAGGGATGGTGGAGTAGACAAAATCCTTGCCATCCATTTCAATGGTGGGGATGTCCACCAGAATCAGGCTGACGCCGCCCTCTGTTTCCAGGCGGGCGCGCTCTTCGGGATCCAGCGGTGCGCGCAACATGTCCGGCTCAGCGCCGGTTTTGCGCGAGATATCCAGCAACTCTGCATCGTCGGGATGCACCATGCAAACCCAGCAGCCTTTTTCCAGACTGTCGGTTTCCACGAGCTTATCGTCAATGGTGTTGTAGTAGGTGACCATACGCATCCCTCCCCGCTTGCGACCTCCTTTTATTGTAACACAGGAAAGAGGCGCTTGCAAACGCTATCCCCGGATTTTGGGGTAGAAAGGAGAAAATAATCAATTTACAAATTAGATATAGAGTATTGAATAAATATGTGATATAATATTAAAAACTACATCATGCCTACTGGAAAGCGAGGATTTGACCTATGGCCGGAATCAAGATCGTGACCGATTCATCCGCCTGTTTGAGCATGGCGTATTGTCAAGAGCATGACATTGCGGTAATGCAGCTGAGCTATACCTTTGAGGGAGAGACTGCGCACGAGGGCGCGCCGGAGGAATGGGACGGTTTTTACAAGCGCTTTGCCGCTTCGGAGGATTTTCCCAAGACCTCTCAGGCGGGCATGCATGGTTTTTTGCACGCGTTTGAACAGGCGCTGGGTGAGGAAGGGTATGACAGCGTGATCTGCATGACCATTACCTCGGGCGTGAGCGGCACTTATCAATCGGCTCAGACCGCGGCGGATATGGTGGATCCGGAGCGCATTCACGTGATCAACTCCAAGGGCGGCGGAAGTTCGCTCAAAATGCTGGTGCTGGATACCGTAGAGCGCATTGGGCAGGGGATGGATGTGCAGCGCGTTGTGGAACTGGCACAGCGGGACGTGGCGCAGCTGCGGTACCAATTCACGCCGGGCTCGCTGGAGTACCTGAGGCGCGGCGGGCGCATTTCCGCGGCGATGGCGCTGCTGGGCGGCGCGCTGAAAATACTGCCGCTGATCGAATTGGTGGATGGCGAGATGACGGTAGCCGAGCGCATTCGCGGCGGACAGCGAAAGGTCGTGGATCGGATGATTGCCCGGCTGCCCGAGCGTGTGCGGCAGATCGGCATCTCACACGTGCTGGCGATGGATTTGGCGCGCGACGTGGAGAAAAAGCTGCACGAGAAATATCCCAACGCGTCCATACGCATCGACCAAATGAATCCCGTCATCGGTTGCCATTTGGGTCCGGGAGCACTGGGTATCGCGGCGCTGTGCGAGTAAAAACGAATAAGGGTCCTGTCGAAATGTTTGGTCGGCAGGGCCTTTTTCTGTGCAAAAAAGGATCGCCGGAGCGGGTGCTCCGACGATCCCTTGCTGCAAACGAGGATTAGTCGTTCTTGGCCAGGCGCTTGTAGGTCGCCAGGCGTGCGTTGGCATCCTCTTCGGCCTTGGTGAACAGGGTGTCCGCAACCTCAGGGAAGAGCTTGGCCAGGGCGGTATAGCGGGTCTCGCCCAGGATGAAGTCTTTGTAAGAAGCGGAGGGATCCTTGGAATCCAGGGTGAAGGGATTCTTACCCGCGTCAGCCAGCTCGGGGTTGAAGCGGTACAGCGGCCAGTAACCGGCCTCGACAGCCTTCTTGATCTCGGCCTGAGACTTGGTCATGTTGATGCCGTGGTTGATGCAGGGCGCATAGGCGATGACCAGGGACGGACCATGATAGGCCTCAGCCTCGGTCAGAGCCTTGAGCAGCTGCGCAGGGTTGGCGCCCATGGCGACGGTCGCGACGTAGACGTAGCCGTAGCTCATGGCCATCATGCCCAGGTCCTTCTTGCGGGTACGCTTGCCGGCCGCAGCGAACTTGGCCACAGAACCGGTAGGCGTGGACTTGGAGGACTGTCCGCCGGTGTTGGAGTA
>DKYK01000029.1:1322-2307 GCA_002492415.1 Christensenella sp. UBA7102 | reverse complement strand
GTTGGAGTACACCTCGGTATCCAGCACGAGAACGTTGACGTCCTGACCGGAGGCCAGCACGTGATCCACGCCGCCGTAACCGATGTCGTATGCCCAGCCGTCGCCGCCGAAGATCCAGATGGACTTCTTGGTCAGCAGATCGGCGTCGTTGATGACCGCGGTAGCCAGCTTGCAGGCGTCGCAATCGCACACCTTGCCGTTGGCCAGCCACTGCTCCTCGTAGGGCGTGCCGGACAGGTCAACGCCCTCCTTGCAGGCAGCCAGCAGCTTCTTGCCAGCAGCCTCGGAGCCCTTGGCATCATCCATGTTCTCCAGCCACTCGGCGCCGGCGGCCTTGATGTCCTCAGCGCACCACTCCACGGCGATCAGCTTGCGGACGGTGTCGGCGAGCTTGGCGCGGCGCTGGTTGACGGCCAGGTTCATACCGAAGCCGAACTCCGCGTTGTCTTCGAACAGGGAGTTGGCCCAGGCGGGACCATGGCCCTCGCCATTGGTGGTGTAGGGGCAGGTGGGAGCGGAGCCGCCGTAGATGGACGAGCAACCGGTGGCATTGGCGATCAGCATGCGATCACCGAACAGCTGCGTGACGAGCTTGACGTAAGGCGTCTCGCCGCAGCCGGCGCACGCGCCGGAGAACTCGAAGAGGGGCTGCAGGTACTGGGAGCCCTTGACGGAGGCGGTGTTCACGCCGGTCTTGACGACGGGCTGCTTCATCGCAAAGTCCCAGTTGGCAGCCTGCGCAGCCTGAGTCTCCAGGGGCTTCATGACCAGGGCCTTCACCTTTGCGGGGCAGGTCTCGGCGCAGGAGCCGCAGCCCGTGCAGTCCAAGGGAGAAATCGTCATGGCAAAGTTCATGCCGGGCAGGCCGGTCATGGGCTTGACCTTCAAATCTGCGGGGGCCGCCTTGACCTCTTCGTCCGTCATTGCAACGGGGCGAATGACCGCGTGGGGGCAGACATAAGAGCACTGGTTGCACTGAATGCAG
>DKYK01000029.1:1018-1190 GCA_002492415.1 Christensenella sp. UBA7102 | reverse complement strand
GCAGGAGCCGCAGCCCGTGCAGTCGAGCACGCTGACCTGAACGCGGACCTGGTACTTGCCCTTTTCGGCGGGCGACAGGTTGGCGTCCTTGGTCACGAAATCAGCGGGAACAGCGGTGCCGTTGGGTACCACGATGGGACGGATGGCCGCATGCGGGCAGACCAGAGAGCAC
>DKYK01000029.1:420-699 GCA_002492415.1 Christensenella sp. UBA7102 | reverse complement strand
CTGGATGCAGTTCTCGGGAATCCACTCGGGAACGTTGACGGCGGTGCCGCGCTTCTCGTACTTGGTGGTGCCAACGGGCACGACGCCGGCCGGGTTGAAGGCGGAAACGGGCAGCGCGTCGCCGTTGTGCGCCAGAATAGGCTTGATGACCTCGTCAAAGTGCTGCGTGGCCTCGACCTTGGCAGCTACGGCGCCGGTAGTGGCGTTGGCCCACTCGGCGGGAACGGGGATCTCCACCAGGCCGCCGATGGCAGCGTCGATGGCGTCCCAGTTCTTCTT
>DKYK01000029.1:0-127 GCA_002492415.1 Christensenella sp. UBA7102 | reverse complement strand
TGGCGTCCCAGTTCTTCTTGACGACGGCGTCGCCCTTCTTGGCGTAGGACTTCTTGGCGGCAGCCTTCATGTATTCGTCGGCCTTCTCATAGGGGATGACCTGGGCCAGCTTGAAGAACGCGGCCTG
>DKYK01000050.1:4298-4533 GCA_002492415.1 Christensenella sp. UBA7102 | reverse complement strand
TTCTTCAACTTCCGCCCCGACCGCACCCGCGAGATCACCCGCGCCTTCATTGAGAAGGACTTTGACGGCTTCGAGCGCAAGGGCGGCTACAGGCCCGTCACCTTCGTGGGCATGACCCGCTACGACGACACCTTTGTGAACATCGAGACGGCCTTCAAGCCTCAGACGCTGACCAACACGCTGGGCGAGTACCTGTCCGCCAACGGCAAGGCGCAGCTGCGCATCGCCGAGACCG
>DKYK01000050.1:3804-3988 GCA_002492415.1 Christensenella sp. UBA7102 | reverse complement strand
TTCTTCTTCAACGGCGGCGTCGAGGCCCCCAATGCGGGTGAGGATCGCGTGCTCATCCCCTCGCCCAAGGTCACCACCTACGACCTCAAGCCCGATATGAGCGCCAACGAGGTGTGCGATAAGGCCGTAGAGCTGATCGGCAGCGGCAAGTACGACGTGATGATCCTCAACTTCGCCAACTGCG
>DKYK01000050.1:0-3475 GCA_002492415.1 Christensenella sp. UBA7102 | reverse complement strand
GACATGGTGGGCCACACCGGCGTGATGAAGGCGGCGATGGAGGCGGTCAAGACCGTGGATGCCTGCGTGGGCAAGGTCGTGGACGCGGTGCTGGCCACCGGCGGCGCGGCGATGATCACCGCCGACCACGGCAATGCCGATATGATGGTGGATCCCCAAACCGGCGAGCCCTTCACGGCGCACACCACCAACAAGGTGCCCTTCATCCTCGTGGATCCCGCCCGCAAGGACGCGCAGCTGCGTCAGGACGGCCGCCTGGCCGATCTTGCGCCCACCCTGCTGCAGCTCCTGGGTCTGGCCCAGCCCGCTGAAATGACCGGCAAGAGCCTGATCAAGTAGGCTTACAGAAAAACCTCGCGTTTGTTAACCAAATGCGGGGTTTTCTTTTTAGCCCTCATACGATATAATAAGGGGCGGAAAAAGCATGAGATCAAGGAGTTTTTGAGCACTATGAGACGCATCGTTGCCAGCATTGACAGACCCATGCCGCTGCAGAATTTTCTGCGGCGCACCTATCCCGCCCTCCCGCCGGCCATCCTGCGCAAGGCGATGGACAACCGCGACGTGCGCCGCGCGGGCAAGCGCCTGGGGCCGGCCGAGCTGATCTATCCCGACGACGAGCTGACGCTGTACATCGACGACCGGTACCTGGAGGGCGAAACCCCGCCCGAGATCGTGTTTGTGGACAAAAACCTCGTGATCGTCAACAAAAAGCCGGGCATTACCACCGTGGAGGAGCGCAAGGGCGTGCCCTGCCTGCAGGACGCGGTGCAGAAACTCTACCCCGAGGCGCGCGCCTGCCACCGGCTGGACTTCAACACCGGCGGCATCGTGGTCTTCGCCCGCACCAACGCCGCGCGCGAGCAGCTGGAGGCCGCCTTCCGCGACCGCACGGTGCGCAAGTTTTACCGCTGCCTGGTGTGGGGGCAGCCCAAGGAGGGCATCGGCAGGTTCCGGGCCTACCTCAAAAAGGACGCGCAGAACGCCAGGGTGACCATCTACGACTGGGCCGCGCCCGGCGCGCTGCCCATCGAGACGGCCTACGCCATGCTGGACTCCTGCATGGAATACTCGCTGCTGGAGGTGGAACTGATCACGGGCCGCACGCACCAGATCCGCGCGCACCTGGCGCACCTGGGCTATCCCATCTGCGGCGACGACCGCTATGGGGACCGCGATAGGAACAAGCAGTGGAAGGTGACCCGCCAGCAGCTGTGGGCCACGCGCGTGGAGTTCTCCTTCCGCCCCGGCACCTGCCTGGGCTACCTGGACAACCGCAAGTTCTCCGTCTCCCCCGAGTTTACGCTCAACGGATAAAAAACGGCTCCCTTCCTGCGCCGTGCTTTGCAGGGGAGGAGCCGTCGTCTTGGAGCTGGGCGTCACTGTACGAACAGGCCGTGCTGCGTGCAGTAAAAGTAGAGCTTCGTGCCGGGCTTTCGCGCGGGCAGGCGCACTTCTCCGCCCTGCTCCGGGTACAAGCGCACCATCAGCATGCGCTCCCAGCCGACCACCGCGATGAAGGAGAGGTAGTGGTCCTTCTCCATCGGGTGGGAAAAAGCGACGTAGAGTTCGCCGTCGTCGGGCGTGAGCGTCAGGCGGTGCGCGTCGTCCGCGGGCTGAGCGGTCAGCGGCTCCAGTCTTCGCCCGCAGCAGGATAGCTCTGTCCGGCCCGTCGCGGTCAGGTGATTGCCGCAGGTCGGGCAGTGATAAAAGGTCAGTCGTCTCATGTTGCCTCCGTCCGCGCGGTTGGGAGCCAGGTCGCCCGCCAGCAGCGCATCGATATTCACGCCGAAGACGGCCGACAGCGCGGGCAGCAGCCCCACGTCGGGGCAGCCCTGGCCGCGCTCCCATTTGGACACGGTGCGGTCGCTCAGGTGCAGGCGCTCGGCCACCTGGCGCTGGGTCAGCCCCCGTTCCAGGCGCAGGCTGCGCAGCAAAAGGCCTGTCTTTGCGGGATCCATCATTTCGGTCACCTCCGGTCGATTCGCTTTAAGTATATCGTATTTTCCCGCGCGGCACAACCAACGCTGCGTAGAGTGCGACTGGGAACGTAAAGTCCGTCTGCTGCGTTTATATCGTGCAACGCAACCGCAAAGGAGGAAAGCGCACATGACAAAACCCTTCACCGAGCGCCGAAAGCTCAGCAAAAAGGCGCGGCGGGCGCTGGACAACCAGGCGCGCGCCACCTGGAGCGTCAACCCCACGCCAAAGAAAATCGACAGTGCAAAAAGATACAATCGCAAACGCTTCCGCAACGCCGGTTTCGGCGAGGACGGAAGCGTTTTTTTGCTCAAAAGGGAACCCTGCGCGGCATGAAACGGGTTTTGATCGGCCTGATGGAGCGTGCTCAATCCAGATAGCCGCTCTCCCGCAGCCGTTCCAGTACCTTTTCCGCCTCTTTTTCGGGCATCTCAATGCGCAGGTTGCGCAGCAGGTCGGCGGCGTCAAACAGATAGGTGGATACGCCGTCCTCCTTGTAATAGACGAGGAACTCGGTGCCCTCGTGCAGGTGCGGCACCTGGTAGACCTTGCCGTCCTCGATGAGCAGCCGGTAGCCGCAGTCGCCGATGAGCACGCGGCCGAAGGTCATGCGCATGGAGTAGCGGCCCTCGCCGTCCAGGTCGAACCAGGCGCGGATCAATTCATCCGCTTTGCGGCCGCAGGTAAAGAGGATGCTGGGAGAACTGCTGAAATACCGGTCCACCAGCACGGCGTCCAGGGTCTTCTTTTTGCCGGAATACCTCATTTCGACGGCGTCCCCGTATTCGACGTTCAGGCGGCCGTCGTTCGCTTCGATCACGCGCAGGTTTGTCACCTTTACGGCATTGAGCCCAAAGTCGGTCAGGAAGGCGAGGCTGTTGCCGATTGCCTCCATGCCGCTGGTCGTGGGGTCGTCCAGGTTGCGAATCATGGTTTCCGTCAGCGCGCCAAGCGGGTCAAACTCCGCGATGTTGAGCTGCTCGGTGCGCTTGACCTCGTCCTTAGGGATGTCCGACAGGCGGGTGACGGCGCCCTTGCGGTCATAGGCTTGAATGGGATCGACGCCGGGCGACGAGGCGGGCGTGCCGAAATATGCGTCGATGCGGTTGTGCAGCTCTTCGCCCAGCTCTTCCCCCAGTTCCTCGCCCAAAGCCTGGGCGTCCTTCCCGAGCTGTTCCAGATCCGCCCTGTTCTGTTCCATCTGCGCGTCGAAGGCGTCGGCAAATTCATCGCCCATCTCGTCGCGGACCGCGTCGGACACGGCCTGGCAGCCGCACAGCGACAGCGCCAGCGCAAAGACCAACGCCAGTGCCACAAATTTTCTCATGTTCGGATTCAACCTCCTCCTGGCCCTTTTTGATGCGTATGAAAAGAGGGACTTCCGATGAATCAGAAATCCCTCTATGCAAAGCCTGTTTGCTTACTTGTTCTGCGCCTGCTGCACGGCCACGGCCACGGCGACGGTGGCGCCGACCATGGGGTTGTTGCCCATGCC
>DKYK01000041.1:2527-3088 GCA_002492415.1 Christensenella sp. UBA7102 | reverse complement strand
GTCTATCAGGCGATGCGCGTCACCGGCTCGGGCGATCCCACCGTGCCCTTCAATCAGACCCGCGAGGGCAAGCTGCCCCAGCGCAAGCTGACCACCACTGCCGCGGCGGGCTACTCCGCCTACGGCAACCAGATCGGCCTGGCCACCGGCCACGTCGCCGAGGTCTACGACGAAGGCTATGTCGCCAAGCGTCTGGAGATCGGCGCGGTGCTGGGCGCTGCGCCCTATGAAAATATTCGCCGCGACGTGCCTCGCCCCGGCGACAAGATCGTGCTGCTGGGCGGCGCGACGGGCCGCGACGGTTGCGGCGGCGCCACCGGCTCCTCCAAGTCCCACACGGTGGAATCGCTGGCCACCTGCGGCGCGGAGGTGCAGAAGGGCAACCCGCCCGAGGAGCGCAAGCTGCAGCGCCTGTTCCGCGACCCCGAGGTCACGCGCATGATCCTGCGCTGCAACGACTTTGGCGCGGGCGGCGTGTCGGTTGCCATCGGCGAGCTGGCCGACGGTCTGACCATCGACTTGAACGCAGTTCCCCGCAAGTACGACGGCCTGGACGGCACC
>DKYK01000041.1:0-2215 GCA_002492415.1 Christensenella sp. UBA7102 | reverse complement strand
CTGGACGGCACCGAGCTTGCCATTTCCGAGTCCCAGGAGCGCATGGCCTGCGTCATCGCGCCCGAGGATGTGGACAAGTTCATCGCCGCTGCCAATAAGGAAAACCTCAACGCCGTGGTCGTGGCCGTGGTCGAAGAGCAGCCGCGTCTGACCATGAACTGGAACGGCGTGTCCATCGTCTCCATCAGCCGCGAGTTCCTCAATTCCAACGGCGCGTCCAAGCATACCACCGTCAAGGTGGAGGCTCCCGCGCAGCCCGCCAAGACGCTGGAGGCGCTGGACTTTGCCACCCGCATGCAGCAGCTGGTTTCCAACCTCAACGTCTGCTCGCAGAAGGGCCTGGTGGAGCGCTTTGACTCCACCATCGGCGCGGGCACCGTGCTGATGCCCTTCGGCGGCGAGCGCCAGCTCAGCCCTTCGCAGGCCATGGCCGCCAAGATCCCCGTGCTGGGCGGCGAGACCACTACGTGCTCGCTGATGGGTTGGGGCTTTAACCCCGTCATCGCCAAGGCCGACCCCTACAAGGGCGCAATGACCGCGGTGATCGAATCCGTCTCCAAGATTGTTGCAGCGGGCGGCTCCTACAAGCGCTGCTGGATGACCTTCCAGGAGTATTTCGAGCGCACCAAGGGCCAGGCGCTGCGTTGGGGCAAGCCCTTCCAGGCGCTGCTGGGCGCGCTGGAGGCGCAGCTGCAGCTGGGCATCGCGTCCATCGGCGGCAAGGACTCCATGTCCGGCTCCTTTGAAGACCTGGATGTGCCTCCGACGCTGGTTTCCTTTGCGGTTTCCACCACGCACACCGACCATGTGGTGTCCACTGAGTTCAAATCTGCGGGCAGCAAAGTCGCGCTGCTACGTGCGGCGGTCAGGGAAAACGGCTTGCCCGACTTTGATTCCGTTAAGGCGGTCTACGAGCGCGTGGAGCAGCTGATTGACGGGGGCAAGGTCAAGTCCGCGTGGGTCGTAGGTTTCGGCGGCGTAGCCGAGGGCGTGTTCAAGATGGGTCTGGGCAACCGCTTGGGCTTCGCCTTCTCCGAGATGCTGGATGGCGAGACGCTGTTTGCGCCCGCCTCAGCCTCCTTCCTGCTGGAAATGGACGAGGTACCCGCAGACCTCACCTGCATCGGTGAGGTGACGGCAGACTACGCCATCGTGTACAACGGACAGCGCGCGGACATGGAATCCCTGCAGACGTCCTGGGAGGCCAAGCTGCAGGGCGTGTTCCCCTACCTGACGCCCACCAAGGAAGAGGTGGTCACCAGCTACCGCGCCACCGGCGAGCGCCTGAGCGCGCCGCATCGCATTGCGCAGCCCCGCGTGCTCATCCCCGTGTTTCCCGGCACCAACTGCGAATATGACACCGCAAGGGCTTTCGAACGCGCAGGCGCTGCGGCGGACATCCTGGTCATCCGCAACCGCACCGCGCAGGATATCGAGGAGTCCATCGCGGCCTTCGTGGAAAAGGCCAATGCATCGCAGATCATCGCGCTGCCCGGCGGCTTCTCCGGCGGTGATGAGCCTGAAGGCTCCGCCAAGTTCATCACCTCCTTTCTGCGCAACCCGCAGTGCACCGACGCGGTGCACGAACTGCTGCACGCGCGCGATGGCCTGATGCTGGGCATCTGCAATGGCTTCCAGGCGCTGATCAAGCTGGGGCTGGTGCCCTTCGGCCGCATTGTGGAGACCGACTACACCTGCCCGACGCTGACCTTCAACGCCATTGGTCGCCACCAGAGCATGCTGGTGCGCACGCGCATCGCCTCCAATAAGAGCCCCTGGCTGATGCACATGAACGTGGGCGATGTGCACACCGTGGCCATCTCACACGGCGAGGGCCGCTTTGTTGCGGATGAAAAGACGCTGCGCCGTCTGGCGCTGAATGGCCAGATTGCGACGCAGTATGTCGACCTGCAGGGCCAGCCCACGCTGAACGTGCGCTGCAATCCCAACCAGTCCATCGATGCGATCGAGGGCATCACGTCGCCCGACGGCCGCGTACTGGGCAAGATGGCGCATTCCGAGCGCATGGGCGAAGGTCTGTATGAGAATGTTCCCGGCAACAAGTTCCAGGACATCTTCCGCGGCGCCGTGGATTACTTCTCTCTATAAACCCTTCTTCTGCGCAGTAAAGTTGAAAAACAAAGGCAGGCAGTATGGATTTCCGCCATGCTGTCTGCCTTTTGCGTATTTATCCGCTACCTTGCGATATAGCGAG
>DKYK01000025.1 GCA_002492415.1 Christensenella sp. UBA7102 | reverse complement strand
CAAATCCTGTCACCTCGACCAGATGCAGTTTCGGCGTATACCGAATCAACAGGCTTTGGCGTATGCCACGGCCTGTTTTGCTTTATGGGCATCCGTTCACACCCTGAATTTTACGAGGATAAATTATGAATTTACCGAATTTTTTAACGTTGCTGCGCATGCTGATGGTGCCGCTGGTCATCGTGCTGTTCGTGCAGGGCAAGCTCAACTGGGCGCTCGCCTTCTTTCTGCTGGCAGGCCTGACCGACGTGCTGGACGGTTATCTCGCCCGGCGCAATCACCAGATCACCAACTTTGGCAAGGTCATGGATCCCCTTGCGGACAAGCTGATGCTGCTGACCACGCTCATCTGCCTGTGCGCAACGGGCCACATCCCGCTTTGGGTACCCATCGTCATTGGCATCAAGGAGTGCACGATGATCACGGTGGCGGCCCTGCTTTACCGCAAGGACATCGTGCTGCCCGCCAACCTCTTCGGCAAGCTGGCCACGGTGCTGTTCACCTTCGCGGTGCTGCTCTCCTTCTTTTCCGAGCGCGTCGCCCCGTGGCACACGGTGCTGCTCTACATCGCCACCGGCGTTGCCATCTTCGCGATGATTTACTACGGCGTCATCGTGCTTCGCTCCAACCCCCAGCTCTTCCATAAACGCAAAAACGCCTGATTGTTCAAGACCGCCCCGGGGCGGTCTTTTTTTATTTCTCCCGGCGCACCGTCTCAAAGAACCGCTTCATCACCGCCTCGCACTCCGCCCGGCGCACCCCGCCGATCACCGGCACATTGCCCCGAATCCTTTCGTCGCAGTGCATCGCGTATACGCTGCCCATGCCGCCCAGCTCCCCGTCAAATGCGCCGAACACCACCAGCTCCGGCCGCGCCTGCACAATGGCCCCCGCGCACATGGGGCAGGGTTCCAGCGTCACGTACAGCACGCAGCCGCTCAGCGCCCACCTGCCCAGCGCCTGCCCGGCGCGGCGCAGCGCCAGTATCTCCGCGTGCGCCGTGGGGTCGCTGCGCCCCTCGCGCTCGTTGCGCGCGCAGGCGATCGCCTCGCCGTTGCGCACCACGACGGCCCCCACCGGCACCTCTCCCGCCCGCGCCGCCTCCTGCGCCAGCTCCAGCGCCGCGCCCATCCATTTTTCATGCTCCGTCATCACCGCACCGCCTTTCCTCTTCTTCCCTCAGTATACCACACCGCTGCCCCAAAGCCAAAGGTTGCATTGCGCCCGTGAATATGTTATAAATAACCAAAGCAGAACGGAGGTTGTACTGTGGAAATTGGCCTGCTGACCGCATCGCAGCTTTCAGAGGCTGCGTCCGTCTACGCGCTTTCGTGGCAAACCTCTCATCGGAGCATACTCTCTCCCGACGCGCTCTCCCGGCATGACGCGACCTGGGCGCGGTCCCATCTGGAGGGTCTGACCGCCGCCGGACACCTGTTGCTCGGACTTTATGAGGAAGGCGCACTGCGCGGAGTGATCGCGGTACGCCCCCGCTCCGGCGAGCTTTCTTCGCTCTATGTCCACCCCGCGCATTGGGGCAAGGGCTACGGCTCTGCGCTGCTGCGCGCCGCACTGCTGCGCATTCCTTCGGGCATCACGCCCTCTCTGACCGTGCTGAGCTCCAACGCGCGCGCCCGTGCGCTGTATGAACGCCGCGGCTTCCTCCCCTCGGGCAAAGCCGTGCTCCTCAACCCTGAGAAAAACCTCTCGGAGCTGACCTATATTCATCCGGAAAGGAAGCAGATTATGAAAGTTCTCGCCATCAACGGAAGCCCCCACGCGCACGGCAACACCGCCGCCTCCATCGGCATCGTGGCAGGCGCGCTGCGCGAAGAAGGCATTGAAACGGAGATCGTGCAGGTGGGGCATCTGCCCGTCCGCTCCTGCATCGACTGCCGCGCCTGCCGCTCCCGCCCCGATCACCACTGCGCGTTTGACGACGTTGTGAATGCCTGCATCGACAAGGCGCAGTCCTGCGACGGCTTCCTCTTCGGCTCGCCCACCTATTACGCGGGCATGAGCGGCGCGATGAAGGCCTTTATGGACCGCCTGTTCTTCACCGGTGGCCTGCCGCCCTACAAGGTGGGCATGGCGATTTGTGCGGTGCGCCGCACGGGCGGGCTGGACGTCTACCACCAGCTCAACAATTTCATGGACATCACCAATTTCATCCGCGTGCCGCTGCCCTACTGGTCGGTGGCCTACGGCAACCGCGACGGCGACATGATGGCCGACGAGGAGGCCGTCAGCGTGCTGCGCACCGGCGGCAAACAGATGGCCTGGCTGATGAAGTCGCTGGCCTGCGCCAAGGACGCCGTCCCTATGCCCGCGCTGCCTGAGCGCAAATGGACCAACTTCATCCGCTAGGAGGTACGCCACGTGAAATTCATATCCTGGAACGTAAACGGTCTGCGCGCCTGCATGACCAAGGGCTTTGCCGACTACTTTGCCGCATCCGGCGCCGACGTGTTCTGCCTGCAGGAGACCAAGCTGCAGGCCGGGCAGATCGACTTTGCTCCCGAGGGCTATCACGCCTACTGGAATTACGCCCAGAAGAAGGGCTACTCCGGCACCGCGGTGTTCACCCGCGAGCAGCCGCTGGACGTGACTTACGGCCTTGGCATCCCCGAGCACGACACCGAGGGCCGCGTCATCACGCTGGAGTTCCCAGAGTTCTACTTTGTGTGCGTCTACACGCCCAACGCGCAGGCGGAGCTGACGCGCCTTGCCTACCGCATGAGCTGGGAGGACGACTTCCGCGCCTACCTGCACGGCCTGGACGAGCGCAAACCCGTCATCGTCACGGGCGATATGAACGTCGCCCACCAGGAGATCGACCTGAAAAACCCCAAGACCAACCGCGGCAGCGCGGGCTTTACCGACGAGGAGCGCGAAAAGTTCACCCAGCTGCTCGCCGCCGGCTTTACCGATACCTTCCGCGCCCTCCATCCCGACGCGCTGCACGCGTATTCCTGGTGGAGCTACCGCTTCAAGGCCCGCGAGCGCAACACGGGCTGGCGCATCGATTACTTTCTCGTTTCCGACCGCCTCTTCCCCCGCGTCGCCGACGCCGCCATCCACGCCGACGTCCTGGGCAGCGATCACTGCCCCGTCAGTCTCACCCTGCAATGAGTCCATGACCATAAAAAACCGGCCCGCACCGAGTGATTTTTCGGTGCGGGCCGGTTTGGCGTCCTATATTCAGATGTCCAGCTTCATGGACCAGTCCATGTCGTCGGGAACGCGGCCGTACTGGATGCCGGTCAGCGTATCGTACAGCTTCTGGGAGATGGGGCCGATGCTTCCGTCGCCCACCTGCACCTCCTCGCCGTCCAGCGCAAACGCGCCCACGGGGCTGATGACCGCGGCGGTGCCGGAGCCAAAGGCTTCGGACATGCGGCCGTTGCGCACCGTCTCCATCACCTCATCGATGGAGATCAGGCGCTCCTGCACGTCGTAGCCCATCTTGCGGCCCAGCTTGATGACGGAATCGCGCGTGATGCCGGGCAGGATGGAGCCGCGCAGCGGCGGGGTGACGATGGTGTTGTCGATGACAAAGAACATGTTCATCGCGCCGACTTCCTCAATGTACTTGCGCTCCACAGCGTCCAGCCACAGCACCTGGGAGTAGCCCTTCTTGGCGGCCAGTTCGCCTGCGTAGATGGAGGCGGCGTAGTTTGCCGCGGCCTTGGTAAAGCCGATGCCGCCGCGCGCCGCGCGCACGTACTCATCCTCGACGTAGATCTTGACGGGCTTGAGGCCCTCGGCGTAGTAGGCGCCCACGGGCGAGAGGATGATGAAGAACAGGTAGGTATCCGAGGCGTGCACGCCCAGGAACACGTCGGTGGCCACCATCGTGGGGCGGATGTAGAGCGAGGTGCCCGGCGCGGTGGGGATCCAGTCCTTTTCCACGGCCAGCAGCTTCTTCAGGCCCTCCAGCGCCAATTCCTCGTCCAGCGCGGGCATGCACAGGCGCTCGGCGGAGCGGGTGGCTCTGGCGAAGTTATCGCGGGGGCGGAACAGGCGCACGCCGTCCACGGCATTGTACGCCTTCATGCCCTCGAAGAAGGCCTGACCGTAGTGGATGAAGGTGGTGGCGGGGTCAAAGGACAGGTTCTCGTAGGGGCGAACCTGCGCGTTGTGCCAGCCCTCCTTGGAGCTGTATTCCATTGTGAACATATAATCGGTGAAGATCTTGCCAAAGCCCAGCTTGGTCTGGTCCTTCGGCTTCTCCTTGAGTTTTGCAGCCTGCGTGAACTTGATCTCCTGCATGGTCTCCCATCCTTCCTTACTGCAAAAAGTTTATTAACTATAATAGTCCTGCATTCCGCAGTTGTCAACCGACAAAATCGTATCTTTACACCAGAAAACCCGATTTTCGCCGCCTACGCCTGCTCGTCCCACGGGCTGAAGCTCTCCTCCAGCAGCAGCGGCTCCAGCCGACCCTGACTCAGCTGCGTCAGGCCCTTCAAAAGCCCGTCCGCATCCTCTTTCTTGACGGACAGGTCATAGGTCACCTGCACGCCGAACTCGCGCTCGTTGACCGCCACGGGCTGGCTCTGCAGCCAGTGATCCAGCTTGCCCACGAAGGAATACTCCGTGTCAAAGGCATAGCGGCAGGTGGGGTGCATCACCACCACGCGGGCGGCGTCCAGCGCCGCCTTGCTGCCCTGCGCGTAGGCGCGCACCAGCCCGCCCGCGCCCAGCAGCACGCCGCCGAAATAGCGCGTCACCACCACGCACACGTCCACCACGCCCCGCGCCTTGATCACCTCGATGATGGGCATGCCCGCCGTGCCCGAGGGCTCGCCGTCGTCGGAATAGCGCGCGATGCCCGCGTTGCGCCCGATGACGTAGGCATAGCAGTTGTGCGAGGCGTCCTTGTGCTTCTCCCGGATGGACGCGAGGAAGGCAAGCGCCTCCTCCTCCGTGCTGCACGGCGCGGCGTAGCCGATGAAGCGCGACTTATTGATGATGAATGAGCTGCCGCCCGGCTCGGCCACGGTCTTGTATGCGGTCGCTTCCATAAAGGCTCCTTCCTTTCGCGGGGAGGTTTGCGGTCACGCGGCCAGCCGCGCGTCCTGCGGGGGTTGCTCGCGCACGCGGGCCAGCAGCAGCATGCCGGGGATGGTCACGCACAGGCAGGCCAGCGCGCTGGGCGCGTAGCCGATCCAGTCGATCAGCGCGCCGGTGAGCATGGACGCGGTGGCCGAGGCCACGGTCAGCATCATATTCACCACGCCGTAGTAGACCACGCGCTCCTCATAGGGACACATCTTGAAGACCATGTTGCGCGCGCCCAGGTTGTTGGCCGACACCGCAAGGCCGTAGATGGCGGTCATCAGGTAGGTGGCCTCGGCGCTGCGCGCAAAGAAGGCCAGCACCAGGTAGAGTACAAAGCCCGCCTGCCCCACCACCATGCCCAGATGATAACCCTTTCGGTCGGATACCCAGCCCCAGAACAGCGATCCCGCCGTCTGGAATATGTACATGATGGAGGTGACCCAGCCCAGCTGCGCGCCCGTCAGCCCCAGCGCCTCCTTGGAATGCGCGGTTTGAAAGGTGAAGAAGGACAGACCGATGGTGATGAGGAACATCGCCACCACGTAGCGGGCCAGGTTGTGGTCCTGCCTCATCAGGCGGCTCATGTCCTTAAAGAAGTTGCTGCCGCTGTGCGCGCTCTTTTCTTCCTTCTCCCCCATGCGGATGGCGGGCTCGACGAGCAGAGACTGAAAGAGCACGGAGATGATGTCCAGCACGAACGCGATCAGGAACAGCCAGCCAAAGCGCTTGACGTCGCCGCCCGACGCGATGATGGCGCCGCCGATCTGCGCGCCGATGATGCCCGCCGCGGAGTTGAACGCGCCGCGCACGCCGAAGAACCGGCCCTTGACGCGGTTGGGGATGACCTTGTTCATCATCTGCGTATAGGTCAGCATCGTCAGACCCTGGCACAGGCCGGAATAGCAGTAGATGGCGTAAAACGCACAGACAAAGCCCACGGGGGCCATGCGGTTGAAGAACAGGATCAGTATGGATATGATGAGCCACGAGCAGCGGTACAGCCCCGTGCCCAGGTTGCAAAGGGGCCTGAAGCGTGAGCGGCCCTTCATCTTGTTGTTGAGCGAAATCTGCACCAGCACGTTGCACACCGCCTGCAGTGTGGGCAGCAGGCCAATGAGGAAGGAGTTGTTCACATAGTCCGAGATGAAGTAGGTCACAACGGTGTTGAGCGGGATCATGCCCATCGCAATGGCGTCCAGCACGCCCTCGACGACGGAAATGGTCATATTGCGCGCGGCATGGGGCTGGATCTGCTCCTGCAGCAGCGCTTCTGCGTCCTTTACTTGGCTCATGTCTGTTTATTCCCCCACAAAAAATGAAAGTCAGCGCTTATATTTATACGCCGACTTTCATTTTACTCCCGCAATGTTAAGTTCCGTCGTGGTTTGCCGTTATTTCATCAGAATTCTATGGTGTGCCTTCTTGCCCTTGCGCAGCATCAGGCCCTCCGCGCCGAAGTCGTCCTCGCTCACTTCCTGATCGGGGTTTTCCACCTTTTTGTCGTTGAGGTACACGCCGCCGCCCGCGATGAGCCTGCGCCCCTCGCCCAGCGACTTGCACAGCCCCGCTTTGACCATCAGATCGATGACGCGGCGGTTGCCCTCCAGCGTCTCGATCTCGGTGGTAGGCACCGCGCCGTCCAGCGCGTTGCCGCCGAACAGCGCGTCCGCAGCCTTGGCCGCAGCCTCGGCCTCATCCTGTCCGTGCACGAGCTTGGTCACCTCATAGGCCAGCACCTTCTTGGCCTCGTTGATCTCAGAGCCCTGCAGCGCGCCCAGGCGCCGCACCTCGTCCATCGGCAGGAAGGTCAGCAGCGCCAGGCACTTTTCCACGTCCTGGTCGTCCACGTTGCGCCAGTACTGGTAGAAGTCGTAGGGCGAGGTCTTCTTGGGGTCGAGCCACAGCGCGCCCGCCTCGGTCTTGCCCATCTTGCGGCCGTCGTGCGTCAGCAGCAGCTTGAACGTCACCGCAAACGCGTCCTGGCGCTCCTTGCGGCGGATCAGGTCGGCTCCCGCCAGTATGTTGCTCCACTGGTCGTCGCCGCCCAGCTCCACGCGGCAGCCGTAGCGGCGGAACAGCTCCAGGAAGTCGTAGCCCTGCATCAGCATGTAGTTGAATTCCAGGAAGGTCAGGCCCTTTTCCATCCGCTGCTTGTAGCACTCGGCGGTCAGCATGCGGTTGACGGAGAAGTGCACGCCCACCTCGCGCAGGAAGTCCACGTAGTTGAGGTTCAGCAGCCAGTCGGCGTTGTTGGCAATGATGGCCTTGCCGTCGGAAAAATCGAGGAACCGGCTCATCTGCGCCTTGATGCACTCGACATTGTGGTCGATCTCCTCGCGGGTGAGCATCTTGCGCAGCTCGCTCTTGCCGGAGGGGTCGCCGATCATGCCCGTGCCGCCGCCCATCAGCGCGATGGGGCGATGCCCGGCCTTCTGCATGTGCGCCATGGCCATGATCGGGATGTAGTGCCCGATGTGCAGCGAGTCCGCGGTGGGGTCAAAGCCCACGTAGAAGGTCACCTTCTCGTTTTGCAGCATCTTGTACAGGTCGTCCTCGTAAACCGTCTGCGCGATAAAGCCTCTCTCGCGCAGCACGTCCAGTGCGTTCTTGTCCGCCATGGTATTCAGTCTCCTTATCCAATTATTTCTGATAGTCCACAAGCGTCATGCGCTCGTTGATCGCATGGCTGCCGCCCGTGCGGCGGTAGCCCAGTTTTTCATAGAGATGGCAGTTGCCCGCTTCCTGCTCGATGGTGTCCAGAAACCACCCTGCCCCGCCGTGGATGTCCTCGGCAAGGCGGATGGCGCGCTGGGCGATGCCCTGGCCCCGGCGCTCCGGCAGCACGTACAGCGGCCCCAGTATCTTGTCCTTCTCCACACCAAAGTCGCGGATGCGGATGCCGCCCACGGGCTCGCCGTCTGCCAAAATCAAGTAATAATGCGTCTCCGGCTGTGCGATGCGCCCCCGCGTGCTCTCAATGGGTTCCAGATAGGGCGATCTCTCGTCGCGATATCGCTCATAGAGGGCGCGGAAGGACTTCCGCTGCATGTCCCACAGCAGCTGCGCGTCGTCCATCGTGGCTCTTCTAAGCGTTACGTTCACGGCGAAAGACCTCCTTTTATCGGCTTATTTCAGCCCCTGCGCCACGAACAGATCGCGCAGGCGGCCCATGCCCTTTTCGATGTTCTCCAGGCTCGCGTTGGAGAAGTTGAGGCGCATGGTGTTGTGGTGCGCGCCCTTGACGGTGTAGAAGTAGGTGCCGGGGATGTAGGCGACGCCCGCTTGCGTGGCCTGGGTCAGCAGCTCGGTGGCGTTAAAATCCTCGGGCAGCTCGCACCACAGGAAGATGCCGCCCTCGGGCCGGGTGTACTTGACGGACTTGGGGAAGGTCTCCAGCATGCCCTGCATCTTGGCCATCTGCCTGCCGTAGCTCTCGGAGATGACGCGGATGTGCTCCTCCAGCGTGCCGGCGCGCAGGTAGGCGTCCATGACGGCCTGGGTCAGCGCGGGGGTGTGCAGGTCGGTGGACTGCTTGCCGATGACCAGCTTGCGCATCAGCGTGGGCTCGGTGCACACAATGGCCGCCACGCGCATGCCGGGCGAGATGATCTTGGAGAAGCTGTTGCAGTACAGGATGCGGTCGGTGGTGTCGAAGGCCTTGATGGCGGGCAGCGGCTCACCGGCGTAGCGCAGGTCGCGGTAGGGGTCGTCCTCGATGACCACGACGTTGTACTTTTCCACGATCTTTGCGATGCGCTTTCTGCGCTCGAGCGACAGCGTGCGGCCCGTGGGGTTCTGGAAGGTGGGGATCAGGTAGATCAGCTTGGGGTTGTGCGCCTTGATCTTCTCCTCCAGCAGCTCGGGGATGACGCCCTCCTCGTCCGTGTCCACGGCCACAAGGTTTGCCTGGTAGAGGTTGAAGGTCTGCAGCGCGCCCAGAAAGGTGGGGCTTTCCACCAGCATGGTGTCGCCGGGATCGAGCAGCGCCTTGCAGATCAGATCCAGCGCCTGCGTCGAGCCCGTGACGGGCAGCACCTGCTCGGGGCGGGCGGTGACGCCGACGCGCTTGTAGAACTCCGCCGCGGATTCGCGCAGCGGGGCGTATCCCTCGGTTTGGCCGTACTGCAGGATCTGCGTGCCGTTCTGTGCCAGCACCTGCTGGGCAAATGCGGAGATCACGTCGCTCTCCAGCGCGGAATTTGCGGGATTGCCGCCCGCAAAGGAGATGATGTCGGGGTTGGTCAGCAGCTTAAAGATGTCGCGGATGACGCTGCCGGTGATGCCGTCAAAGCGCTTTGCATACTGGATGTCCATATCGTCTGCTTCCTTTCTGTGCTTGTGCAAAAATAACAGGAAAGCCGCCCTCTCACAAGCTTTGAGAAGGCGGCGTTTTGACCGCGGTACCACTTCTTTTCGCCGGAAGACCGGCCTTTGCGGCAGGACCATCATCCTGCCCTGCCCAAGATAACGGGGGCGTCCGTCTTTTACTACTCGGCTGCGCGCCTTTTGCGAAGCGGTTCGGGGAGGTATTCGCACACCGTGTGTTCGCGCTCCGTTCCACCTGCCCGGAGCTCTCTTGGGCGAACCGCACGCGGGGCTACTTGTTCCCATCATGACCTTTAGGCGTATTATACCCACATTTTCTCCGTTTGTCAACGCGCGTGGGGGAATTTTTACGCCTGCGCGGGCGGTTCCTGGTTCTCGGGCAGGGTCCCCGTCTGCGCGCGCTCCAGTTTTCTCAATCCCGCCGCCGCGCGCACGCCGGAGATCAGCGCCCACAGCACCCAGGCGTGGAAGAAGACGTCCAGCACGAAGGATGCGTTCATCTCCAGCAGCACAAACTCGCTGAGGAATACCACGCAGTCCAGCGCGAACAGCACCAGCGCCGCGATCATGAAGCCCCGGTGCTTCTTGGAGAAGATCCAGCACAGCAGGTAGAGCAGAATATCTGCCGCGCCGAGCATCAGCGCGGCGATGCGGAAGGTTGCAAGACCGGTCTGCGCGCTGAGCACGTCGCCCAGCAGGTAGGCAAGGCTGGGGAAGGCGGCGGAAAACAGGAACTGTGTGCTGGACTCCAGGATCAGCAGCAACAGATTGACGGCGGTGCAGATCGCCACCAGCAAAAGATTACCGCGCGCAACGCTGTAGCTCTGCTCCGGCGTCTGTTTGGGCTTGACTTGTTTGGTCATGGGACAACTTCCTCCTACAAAATTCTTTTGAGCCGACATCATTATACCATCTCCCTATACATTTTACCAGAAGTGTGCTACAATAAAAGAACGAAATTCACCAAAGGGACAAGACAGGGAGCGTGATTTTTTATGGCAAAGGTTTGGGCACACCGCGGCGCATCGGCTTACGCGCCGGAGAACACCATGGAGGCCTTCCGCCTGGCGGCAGAGATGCGCGCCGACGGCATCGAGCTGGACGTACACCTGACAAAGGACGGTTACATCGTGGTGACGCACGATGAAAATGTAAAGCGGGTCACAGGCGGCGTGGATCGGTTCATCGCGGACATGACGCTGGAGGAGGTCAAACAGCTGGACGTGTGCAACGGCATGGATGCCTACCGCGGCGCGCGCATCCCGGAGCTTGCCGAGGTGCTGGAGTTCCTCACCACCAACGAAATGACGCTCAACATTGAGATCAAGACCACCGACAACCTCTACCCCGGCATCGAGGGGCTCACGGTGCAGATGGTGCGCGCCTACGGCCTGCAGGACCGCGTGATCTATTCCTCCTTCAACCACTATTCCCTCGTGCTGGCTCGCGTGGCCGACCCCGGCTGCCGCGTCGGCCTGCTCTACTCCGAGGCGATGGTGGACCCCGACGTCTACGCCAAGCATCTGAACGCCAACGCCATCCACCCCTACGCGCCGACGCTGCTGGTGCCGGGCGCCGCCAAGCGCTGCATCGAGGCGGGCATCGAAATCAACCCCTGGACGGTTAACGACGAGAAGAACATGCGCTGGCTGCTGTCGCTGGGCTGCCACGCGCTGATCACCAACTACCCCGACCTCGCCCGCCGCGTCGTGGACGAGGCCTGATCCCGCAACTCCCGCGCCCGGACAAAGCTCCGGGCGTTTGTTTTTGAGTTGTAACGAAGTTGTAGATATTTCCCAAATTTGTTGAAAAATGCGGTTTCGACCGATATAATGAGTATGCGGAACGAAAAAACGCTCCAATCCATTTACTCGGAGGTACGCATTTTGAATAGACTGACTGCATGGAAACGGTGGACCGCCGCAGCGGTGGCATTTGCTGCGCTGGCAGGCTGCATGCCTGCGGCCCGGGCCGCGTCCGCCTCGGGCACGGCCACCGCGAACGTAATGGTGCGCCAGAAGGCCTCCACTTCCTCCACCGCGCTGTCCACCGTCAAAAAGGGACAGACCGTCACGGTGCTGTCTGTGGACGGCGACTGGGCCAAGGTCAAGGATGGCTCGCGCACGGGCTATGTCGCGCTGCGCTACCTGGATCTGTCGGGCACGCCCTCCTCTTCCTCGTCTTCGTCATCGTCCTCTTCCTCCTCATCCACGCTGCGCAAGGGCGATGAGGGCGAGGCGGTCAAGGCCATGCAGAAGCAGCTCATCTCCCTGGGCCTGCTGGACGCCGACGCCACGGGGCTCTTTGGCTCCGCCACGCGCGAGGCCGTCAAGGCCTTCCAAAGAAGCGCGGGCATCTCCGCGGACGGCGTCGCGGGCAAGGCGACGCTCAGCGCGCTGGCCGCGGCGTGCAGCACCTCCCTGTCCTCCTCCGGCTCCCTGCAAAAGGGCGACGAGGGCGCGGAGGTCACCTCGCTGCAGAAGATGCTCATCCAGCTGGGCTACCTGAGCACCGACGCGACGGGGTACTATGGCTCCGCCACCAAGAAGGCGGTGCTGGACTTCCAGAAGGACGCGGGGCTGACTGCGGACGGCGTCGCGGGCAAGGCAACGCGCAGCGCGCTGGAAAAGAAGGCGGGCGGCAGCAGCGCCTCCTCGTCCTCCTCCGTGCTGCGCGAGGGCGACGAGAGCGAGGCGGTCAAGGCCATGCAGAAGCTGCTCATCCAGGCGGGGTACCTCAAGACCGACGCCACGGGCTTCTTTGGCTCGGCGACGGCCGCCGCGGTGCGCGCCTTCCAGAAGGATCACGACCTGAGCGCCGACGGCATCGCGGGCGCGGCTACCCTGACGCTGCTGAACAAGTCCTCCTCGCAGACGAGCTCCGGCGGTTCCAGCGGCTCCGGCAGTTCCAGCAGTTCCGGTAGCTCTGACAGCAGCTCTGTGACCATCCCCACGGAGGAGATTCCGGTGGAGGACACGCAGGTGCGCAACGGCGTCATCCTGGAGGACTGGTGGTCGGGCAAGATCGACGCGCTGATCAAGCGCGGGCAGACCTTCACCGTCACCGACGTGCTGACGGGCCGCTCCTTCACCTGCGCCCGCTACGGCGGCGGGAACCACCTGGACGCCGAGCCCTACACCGCGGAGGATTCCGCCATCTACTTTGATATTTTCGGCACGCCCACCTGGTCGGCGCGCGCCATCTGGCTGACCTTTGACGGCGAGACCTACGCCGCGGCCATGAACGGCATGCCTCACGGCGGCGAGAAAATCACCACCAATAACTTTGACGGTCAGTTCTGCATTCACTTCCTCAACAGCCGCACCCACGGCGGCGACCGCGTCAACGACGACATGCAGGCCCGCGTCATGGAAGCTTTCCAGGCCGCGCGATAAGATTCGCACCCCTTTCCGACCTCCTCCGCTCTGCTGCGGGGGAGGTTATTTTGCGTGTGCGCACCGCATACACATGGGGTATCAAGCGGCAAAGGAGCAATGGGGATGAACGGACGAGAAGGCATGGAGGACAAGGCGCGGCTGGGCCGCGGCAGAGTGCACACGGCAGAGCTGGTCAACCGGGAGACGGCCTCCTTTACCGGCGTTGTGGACGTGGAGGCATTTAACGAGGAAGAGGTTGTGCTGGTGACGGACCTGGGCGTGCTGTTGCTGGCCGGCGAGGGCCTGCACATCGTCAAGCTCAACCTGGACGACGGCGTGCTGGTGGCTGAGGGCCGCGTGCTGGCCATGGAGTATGTGCAGGAAAACAAACCGGCCAAGAAGGGCGTGTTTTCGGGGCTGTTCAAGTAGGAGGGGCGCGGCATGCTGTTTGAGACGCTGGGGCAGGCGCGCGTGTTCCTGGTGACGGTGGTCTGCGGCGCGGTCGCGGGCGCGCTGTACGATCTGATCCGCCTGGCGCGCGCGTCGGGCAGCCGCCGGGGCGCCTGGCTGCCTGATGCGCTGTTTGGGCTGGCGGCGGCGGCGCTGCTCTTCCTTGCGATGGCGCGCGTGCAGCTGCCCGGGCTGCGCGCTTATGTGCTGCTGGGCGGCGCGGTGGGCTGGTTTCTCTATGACGCCTCGCTTTCCCGCTTTTTTCACTTTGTGGGTGCGAAACTGCGCGGAATCTGCCGCAAAAACACGCGCGTCGGCAGTTGACAATGCCCTGTACAAACGATATAATTTACCCAGAATATGCGGGAAAGGTGGGGAGGCAGCATGGCGAAGCGAAAGCTCACGGCCGCCGCGTCTCTGCGCTGGGGCATTGCGGCGCTGGTGCTGTTTCTGCTGCTGGGCTACGGCGTCACCTATTTTCGCCAGCAGCACACCATGGGCCAGGCTCAGGCGCGCATCGACGAGCTGGAGGCTCAACTGGAAGATATGCGCCTGACCGCCGCAGCGCTGGAAGGCGACCTGGCGTTTAGCAAGACCGACGCCTACATTGAGCGCCTCGCCCGCGAGGAGCTGGGGTACGTCAAGCATGGCGAGATCAAATTTATCGCGGAAGAGGGCGACGCGCAGTCCGCCGATTCAGGCGATGATGCAGACAATTGAGCCGCATACAAACGGGTATGCGGCTTTTTTATGAAGGAAACGGGGCATAACCATGGCAAAATTTGCGGTATTGGACATTGGAAGCAACTCGGTGCGCATGCTGCTGCACACGGACGGACAGGAGCGGCAGCTGTTGGAGACCACCCGGCTGGGTCAGGGGGTGGCGGATCGTCTGCTGCAGCCGCAGCCCGTTGCGCGCACCGTCGAGGCCATTGAACGCTTCTGCGGCATCGCGCGCGAGGCGGGCGCGTCGCGCGTCGTCGCCTTTGCCACCTCCGCGGTGCGCGACGCGCGCAACCGGGAGGCGCTGCTTGCGCCCGTGCGGCGCCTGTGCGGGGTGGAAATCGACGTGCTGCCGGGCGAAATCGAAGCAGAATTGGCCTATATGGGCGCTGCCGGCGGGCGCAGGGCCTGCGTCATCGACATCGGCGGGGCGTCTACGGAGCTGGTGGCGGGCGACGGGCGCGTGGCGCGGGCCGTCAGCCTGCAGGCGGGCGCGGTGCGCCTGAAGGAGCGCTTCGGGCAGGACCGCGCGGCGGCGGAGCGCTTCCTTGCGGACCTGTACGCGCCGCAGCGGGAGGGCTTTGCGCCCTGGGACGACGCGCCGTTTCTGGGCATCGGCGGCACGCTGACGACGCTGGCGGCCATGCAGCAGCGGCTGACGGCGTACGACGAAAAACGGGTGCACGGCTATGCCTTGACGCACGAAATGGCGCTGGGTTGGGTGGACAGGCTGTGGGACCTGCCCGTGCAGCAGCGCGCATTTCCCGGCCTCAAGCCCACCCGCGCGGACATCATCGCGCACGGCGCGCTCATCGCGGAGCGGTTCCTGGCCTGCTTTGGGCGGGAGCAAATCGTGGTGTCCACGGGCGATAACCTGCACGGGTATCTGGCCTGGAAGGGCGGGGTCTGATGCTGCGCACACCCTTTGGGCTGCTGCGCGCGACGGCGGATGGCGCGCCCGTGGCGTATATCGCAGAGCCGTTTGCATATCCGCATCCGCCGGTGCTGGGGCACCCGCTGGCGGGCTGCTGGCGCATCCGAATCCCCGCGAAAGGCGCAAAACGCATCCGTCTGGAGCTAATTCCGGACGATGAAACGCTGCGCGGAAGCGGCACGTCCGGCGAGGATTTCCTGGGCTTGGAGTTCGAGCGCGGGGCGTTTCAGATGGCGCTGGGCGCGTGGGACGACGATGCGGACGCGCGGTATGAGACGACATACGATGCATTCGGCGTACAGATGGAGCTGCTCGGCCAGCTGAACAGCGTGGTATTTGGCGTGGCTTGGGCGGACGATTTTGTGCCCTCCGATGTGCGCACCTGGTACGCCGCCGACCCCTCGATGGATCCCTGAACGGCATTATTTTACGAAGAAAACGCCCGTTGCAGCGAGAGTTTTTCATCGCTGTAAGGGGCGTTTTTTCAGTCGTTCATCAGCTGAATGGCGTCGCGGATGGCTTTGGCGGAGGCCTGGAGCTGGGTCATTTCTTCCTCGCTCAGGTGGATGGCGAGGGTCTGGGCAACGCCGTTGCCGCCCACGATGCAGGGCAGGCTCACGCACACGTCATATAGCCCGTACTGCCCTGTCAGCAGCGAGGACACCGTCAGGATGGACTGCTCGTCGCGCAGTATGGCCTCCACGATGCGCCGCACGGCCAGCGCCACCGCGTAGTAGGTCGCGCCCTTGCCCTCGATGATGCGGTAGGCGGCGTTGCGCACCTTGTCGTGGAACTCGTCGCGGACGGTGCGCGCCAGGCTGCCCTGGCAGGTGGCGCACAGGCCGCAGTACTCGTCCATGTCCATGCCGGCGATGCTGGTCAGGCTCCAGGCAGGCAGCTCGGTGTCGCCGTGCTCGCCCAGCACATAGGTATGGATATTGCGAGGATCGACGCCCGTGTGCTGCGAGAGCAGGTAGCGCAGGCGCGAGGTGTCCAGCACCGTGCCCGAGCCCAGCACCTGGTTTGCGGGCAGGCCCGACAGCTTCCAGGTGACGTAGGTGAGCACGTCGCAGGGGTTGGTGACGACAAGCAGGATGGCATGGGGCGCGTAGCGCACCACCTGCGGCACGATGGACTTAAACACCGCGATGTTCCGGCGCGTCAGGTCCATGCGCGTCTCGCCGGGCTTCTGATTGGCGCCGGCGGTGAGGATTACGATGTCCGCGTCCGCGCAGTCGGCATAGGTCCCCACCTTCACGTCCGCAGGCGGGGCCAGCGGGATGCCGTGGGCCAGGTCCAGCGCCTCGCCCTGGGCCCTCTTCTCGTCCAGATCGATGAGCACAAGCTCTGAGGCAAGGCCCGCGACCAACAGCGTGTAGGCCGTGGTCGCGCCCACCTGTCCGGCGCCCACGATGACGATCTTGTTGCTCTGTTTTCTCATGGAATTGCTCCCTCCCGGTCGGTATTGCTTACCGTCCTACTATTCCCCGGACGGGCGCTCCTTAATAAGAAATTTTTCCGGATACAGCGCGATCAGTCGTCTGGATCGGCGAAAACCTCCAGGCGCGATGCAGGCTTTTCAGCCTTGGCATCGCCATGGCGCACGAAGCACATGGTGACAAAGGAGGCGGCAACGCACAGCGCGCCGTAGGGAAAGAGCGTGCCATACCCCACGTTCTCCAGCAGCGCGCCCGAGAGGATGGGCGTCAGGATCTGCGCGGCCATGGAAAAGGTGTAGTAGTAGCCGGTGTAGCGGCCCACGTCCGCGCCGCGGGCCAGCTCCACCACCATGGGATAGGAGTTGACGTTGATGGCCGCCCATGCGACGCCCGCCAGCGCAAAGAGCGCGAACATGCCGGCGTTAAAGGTGCGAAACAGCGCGGCCGAGCCGAACACCGCCGCCAGCAGCGCGACGCCGCACAGTATGGTCTTTCGCCGTCCGATGCGGCCGGAGAGCGCGGCGACGGGCAGGTAGGCGCAGATGGCCGCGGCCTGGGCCACCATCAGCGTATAGGAAAACGCGCCGCCCGTAAGATTCCAATAGAAGCGGGCGTACTTGGAAAACGCGGTGGTGACGGCGTTATAGCCCATGAACCAGAGGAACACCGAGACGAGGATGAGCACCAAAGAGCGTTTTTCCGGGCGCGACAGGCCGCGCGCCGGGGCGCCGTCCCGCCTTTCCTGCGGCTCGTCGGGCACGCGCATGCGGTTCTCGCGGATGGTCAGGGCGAGCACGGCGACGGAAACGATCATGATGCATGCGATGGAGGCAAACAGCGGCAGATAGCTTGGGTGGTCCACCTTGGGCACGAGCAGCGCGATGAGCGCCAGCGACGTGATGCCGCCCACCGAGCCCATCAGGTTGATGACGGCGTTGCCGCGGGAGCGCAGGGGCCTGGGCGTAAGGTCCGGCATGAGCGCGACGGCGGGCGAACGATACAGGCCCATGGCCACCAGCGTCAGCCCCAGCGCGCACAGGAACCAGAGAAGATTGCGCGCATTGGCGGCCAGGGGCAGCTGGATCATGCACAAAACGGCCAGAGCCGTTCCGCACACGATGAAGGGCATGCGCCGGCCCAGCCGCGTGCGCGTTCGGTCCGACAGCGCGCCCAGCAGCGGCAGCAGGAACAGCGCCAGCACGTTATCCAGCGCCATGATGCCGCCGGCGACGGTATCGCCGATGGCAAAGTCCTCTTTGAGGATGAGGGGGATGATGGAGTCGTAGGCCTGCCAGAAGGCGCTGATGGACAGAAAGGCAAGCCCGGTCAGGATGGTGCGTTTTGTGTTGAACTTTGGCATGGCGATTCCTCCGTATGCGTTTGTATCCCCGGAATACATAATCCGGCATTTTTCATTCGATAATAAGCGTATTATTCCGTGCATCCGGCCCGCGCATCCGCGCTTTGCCGGGCAAATGCAGCGCTTTACGCAGACAAAACACGGAAAAACCCGGATTTCACTGGAATTTTTCTTGTACCGCACTGTGGAATATGTTAAAATCAACCTCGATGAACTGTTTGATGAACCGTCTAGTTTGGAGGAAAAGAAATGGAACGCATTTACAACGTCGACTGGATCAAGGACTCCATCATGGGCAACCTGGAGCGCAAATTCGGCTGTACGCTGGATGAGGCGACCGAGGAGCAGATCTACGAGGCTGTCGCACTGACCGTCCGCGACCAGATCATGGATAAATTTGTGGAGTCGCGCCATCTGCGTCACGAGGAGCAGGCGCGCCGCGTCTACTATCTTTCGGTGGAATTCCTGATGGGCCGGGCGCTGCACAACAACATACTCAATCTGGTGCGCACCAAGGATTACCAGAAGGCGCTTAGCGAGCTGAACATTTCCTTTGACGCCATCGCCGAGCAGGAGAACGATCCCGGCCTGGGCAACGGCGGCCTGGGGCGCTTGGCCGCCTGCTTCCTGGACTCTCTGGCGACGCTGGATATGCCCGCGATGGGCTGCACCATCCGCTATGAATACGGCCTGTTCCGCCAGAAGATTGTGGACGGCAACCAGGTGGAGCTGCCCGACAGCTGGCTGGAGAACGGCTGCGTATGGGAAGTGCAGCAGAGCGACGCCTGCGAGGTGCACTTTGGCGGCCGCGTAGTTGAGGAGCAGGTGGAGGGCCGCACGGTCTACCGCCACGTGGACTACAACACGGTGCTGGCCATCCCCTACGACATGCCCTGCGTGGGCTATGACGTGGACAACGTCGTGCCGCTGCGCATGTGGTCGGCAAGGGCGCCCAAGCGCATCAACATGGAGTACTTCAACCGCGGCGACTACGTGCGCGCCATGGACGAGCGCAACCTGGCCGAGGTGATTTCCAAGGTGCTCTACCCCGAGGACAACCACTACGAGGGCAAGGAGCTGCGCCTCAAGCAGCAGTATTTCTTCACCTCCGCTACCATACAGTATATCATCAATAACTACAAAAAGCACTATGGAACAGACCTTAAAAAACTGCCGGAGAAGGTGGTCATCCACATCAACGACACGCACCCGGCGCTGGCCATTCCCGAGCTGATCCGACTGCTGGTGGATCAGGAGGAGATGCGCTGGGAGGATGCGCTGGCGGTGGCAAAGCGCTGCTTTGCCTACACCAACCACACCGTGATGGCAGAAGCCCTGGAGCGCTGGCCGGAGGACATGGTGCGCGCCACGCTGCCCCGCATTTACCAGATCCTGCAGGGCCTCAACGAGGAATTCTGCCAGCGGCTGTGGAACGCCTATCCCTACCAGTGGGAGCGCATCGGCGGGCTGGCCATCATCTCCTACGGGCAGATCCACATGGCCAATCTGTGCTGCGCGTTCGCATTCTCCGTCAACGGGGTATCCCAGCTGCACGCGGACATACTCAAGAACAGCACCTTCCGCGACTACTACCAGATGGAGCCCGACAAGTACATCGGCATCACCAACGGCATCACGCACCGGCGCTGGCTGATGTGCGCCAACCCGCGGCTGACCGAGCTGATCTGCCAGGCCATCGGCGATGAGTGGGTCAAGGACCCCGAGCGGCTGAGCGATCTGATGCCCTACGCCGAGGACAACGCCTTTCTGGAGAAATTTGCCGCCATCAAGCAGGAGAACAAGAAGGATTTCGGCGCGTGGCTGGCGCGGCACCAGGACACCGCCTTTGACCCCGACACCATGCTGGACGTTCAGGCCAAGCGCCTGCACGAGTACAAGCGCCAGCTGCTCAACAT
>DKYK01000076.1 GCA_002492415.1 Christensenella sp. UBA7102 | reverse complement strand
ATCTACGGCATGACCGGCGGCCAGATGGCCCCGACTTCCCTGCCCGGCCAGATCACCACCACTTCGCCCTACGGCAGGGATGTTTCGCACTGCGGCTATCCCGTCAAGATGAGCGAAATGCTCGCCCAGCTCAACGGCCCCGCGTTCATCCAACGCGTGTCCGTGCATGATGTCAAGCACGTCGTGCAGGCCAAGGCGGCCATCAAGAAGGCCTTCCAGTGCCAGATTGAGGGCAAGGGCTTCAGCATGGTCGAGGTGCTGTCCACCTGCCCCACCAACTGGGGCCTGACCCCGCAGGAAGCGCTCAAGTGGCTGGAGGAAAACATGATTCCCCAGTTCCCGCTGGGCGTGTACAAGGAGGTGTAAGTCATGGAAGAAATGCTCATCATCGCAGGCTTTGGCGGCCAGGGCGTTCAGCTGATCGGCAAGATGCTGGTCGAGGCCGGCATGGAGGAAGGCAAGGAGGTTTCCTTCCTACCCTCTTACGGCGCGGAAATGCGCGGCGGCACCTCCAACTGCAACGTTATCATCTCCGACGAACCCGTCTGCTCGCCCATCGTCAATGAGGCCACCTGCGTCATGGCGCTCAACCGTCCCTCCCTGGATAAGTTTGAGGACGCGGTGCTGCCGGGCAAGACGCTGCTCATCAACTCCTCGCTGGTGGACCGCAAGGCCAAGCGCACCGATATTGAGGCCATTTACGTGCCCGCCAACGACATCGCCAATGAGCTGGGCAACTCCAAAGTGGCCAACATGGTCATGCTGGGAGCATATATCGAAGTAGCCCATGCCGTCACCGTTGATACTGTGATGGAAAACCTTCGCCATACACTCGGCGAGCGTAAAGCGCATCTGCTGCCCATGAACCGCGAAGCGCTGGAGCGCGGCATGCAGTGCGTGCGCGAGCACAGGGGATAGGGCACGAGGGGACGCGCTTTCTTTCCTGAGATAAAGAAAGCTGCGCAAAGAAAGGCTGAGATTTGGGGTGGGAGATCCATCTGCGGCAGGTTTGGCCCGGGTGGAGTTCCTGCCCTTTCTCTGTTTGCGTTAAAGGCGAATAAGAATTCTGTGGGATGGATTGCGAAAGCGCGGGGTTTATGATATTCTATGCAAAAAGGCTCTGATCGGGGAGGTGGAGAAGATGAAACTGCGCAAGCGCCGCATCAATGCGCAGAAAGCGGCGTTGCTTTCCATTGTGATGAACAGCATTGAGGTGGCGCTGTTGATCGGGCTGCTGCTGTTGGATGTGTTTACGGATGATCCGCAGCTGATGCACTTTGCGCGGCCGTTTTCCACCATAGCGCTGGTGGTGCTCATCGTCGAGGGATTGACCTCTGTGCGCGATGGTTTCATCTGGCGCAAGACCAATCAGCAGAACGAGATGATGGCGGACGCGATGGATCAGCTGGACGAACTGAACATCCAGCTGCGCAAGCAGAGGCACGACTTTCTGAATCATCTGCAGGTGGTGTATTCGCTGGTGGATATGAAGGAAAACGATGAGGCAGTCCGGTATATGGAGACGGTATACGGAGAGATGCGCCGGCTGTCCGCGGGCATGAAGACCGACAAGCCCGCCGTCAATGCTCTGCTGCAGGCGAAACTCGCCCAGGCGGAGGACAAGGGCGTGCGTCTGCAGCTGGATGTCACTTCGCCGCTGACCGATCTTCCCGTCAATGATTGGGAGCTGTGCCGGGTGCTGGGCAACCTGATCGACAATGGCATGGACGCGATGGAGGGCATGGCGCAGCCCGAGATGAGGGTGGAGCTGTACGAGGATCTCAAGAGCTATGGCCTGCGCGTGACCAACAACGGACCGGAGATCCCGGAGACGAACCGACAGAGGATCTTCAACACGGGCTTTACCACCAAGGCCGCGGGGCATGGACTGGGATTGTCCATCGTAAAGGAGATTTTGGAGGATGCCGGCGGCGGCATCCTCCTGGAGAGCGATGCGCAGCGCACGGCCTTTACCGGTTGGATTCCCAAATCGGAGCAGGCGGGCAGCGCTGCGTAGCAAAATAAATCAGAGAACGGGAGGGCTTAACACATGAACGAGACGACAAGGCGTGTGATGGGCGCGATGCTTGCCATTCAGCGCTATCCCTGGGAGCAGGGCGTCTGCGCGCAGGCGATGTACGAGGCGGGACAGGAGAACATCTGGGTGGCGATGGCGCATGACGCCATCCTGCGCCAGGCCCCAGATGGACGCTTGGCGGTAACGGGTTCAAACATCGCGGTGACAGACCCGGCGGCAAATGGCGAGGTTTGCTGGCGCGCATGGGAGCTGACGGGCGACGCCTTTTATCGGGATGGCGCGCAGCGCATGTACGACTATCTGATGCACACCGCCCCTCGCACGCCCGACGGCGTGATTTACCACAATGAGATCAGCTTTGACCCAGCATTTACGGAAAAGCAGTTGTGGGTGGACAGCGCGTATATGGCACCGCCCTTTATCGCGGTGATGGGTAATGTGGAAGAGGCCGCAGCGCAGCTGCGTGGGTTGTTCTCCTATCTGCGCTGTCCCGAGACGGGCGTGCTGTTCCACAACTACGACGTAGGCTCTGGTCGGTTCGTGCGCCGCCTGCGCTGGGCCACGGGCAACGGCTGGGCGCTGATGGGTGTGGCGCGCGTCGCCATTGAAGCCAAGAAGCGCGGAATGCTGGCGTTGTACGAAGAACTGACGGCCATGGGCAATGCGCTGCTGGACGCAATGCTGCGCTATCAGCTGCCCGATGGCAGATTCCACGACATCATGGACGACGAGAGCAGTTTTGTGGATGGAACTTCTTCCATGATGATGAGCGTGTACATTTATCGCGGCGTGCTGGAGGGCTGGTTGGAGCAGAGTTATCTTACATACGCAGAGAGGGCCTATGCAACCTGCAGCACCAAGGCCGATCGCTTCGGAATTCTTCATGAAGTGTGCGGCTGCCCGCACTTTGTTTCCGAAGGAACGAGCGCGGAGGCGCAGGCGGCGTTCATCATGGCGGATGCCTGGCGTGAAAAAGCGCTCGCACTGTGATTTTTTACTTGCATTGCGCTGAAAAACGGGTATAATATAGGTGTTGCCGATGAAGGAGAAACCGCAGAGAGGCAGATCCGGCTCAAGAGAGCGTGCGCCATGGGCTGAAAGCGCCGCGCCGGGTGGAATCTGCGCCCCGTCTCCCAAGGCAGTGGGGATCAACCCACCGTTGCGCTGCGTTAAAGCGCTTCAAAGGAGGGCGCGTGTTGCGCGCCGAATTTGGGTGGTACCGTGAAGCAATGCCGCTTCGCCCCAATGTGTAGATTTTGCGTTGGGGCGAAGCTTTTTTTCGCCCCGAAAAGGACAGGAGGAAACGAAATGGCAAAGAACAAGAATCAACAAGAGTTCGTTAAGGAGATCACGCCCCGCGACGTGGACTTCGGACAGTGGTACACCGACGTCATTCTCAAGACCGACATGGTGGACTATGCCCCCGTGCGCGGCTGCATGGTCATCAAACCCTATGGCTACGGCATCTGGGAGCTCATCCAGAAGCAGATGGACGCGGAGTTCAAGGCCACCGGCCACGAAAACGTGTACATGCCCATGCTGCTGCCCGAAAGCCTGCTGATGAAGGAGGCGGAGCACGTCGAGGGCTTCGCGCCCGAGGTCGCGTGGGTGACGCAGGGCGGCACCGAACCGCTGGCCGAGCGCCTGGCCATTCGCCCCACCTCGGAGACCATCTTCTGCACCATGTACGCCAAGTGGGTGCAGTCCTGGCGTGACCTGCCCATGAAGTACAACCAGTGGTGCAATGTGATGCGCTGGGAGAAGAGCACCCGCCCCTTCCTGCGCACCTCGGAGTTCCTCTGGCAGGAGGGCCACACCATCCACGCCACCGCTGAGGAGGCGCAGGAGGAGGCGCTGACGATGCTGGAGGTCTACCGCAAGTTTGCCGAGGAGGTGCTGGCCATTCCCGTGCTTGTGGGCCAGAAGTCCGAACTGGAGAAGTTCGCGGGCGCGCGCGCCACCTATTCGATGGAGGCGATGATGCACGACGGCAAGGCGCTGCAGGCGGGCACCACCCACAACTTCGGCGACAATTTCGCCAAGGCCTTTGACATCATGTTTCTGGACAAGGACGGCAAGCAGAAGTACGTCGAGGAGACCAGCTGGGGCGTGTCCACCCGCCTCATCGGCGCCATCATCATGGTGCACGGCGACGACCGCGGCCTTGTGCTGCCCCCCAAGGTCGCGCCCATTCAGGCCGTCGTGCTGCCCATCGCAGCGCACAAGCCCGGTGTCACCGAAAAGGCGCATCAGATCGCGGATTCTCTCAAGGCGGCGGGCCTGCGCGTGCACATCGATGAGCGCGATCAGTCCGCAGGCTGGAAGTTCAATGAGTGGGAGATGAAGGGTGTGCCCGTCCGCATTGAGGTCGGCCCTCGTGACATGGAAAACGGCGTGGTGACGGTCTGCCGCCGCGATACGCTGGAAAAGTCCACCATTGCCATCGACGCGCTGACCACCGAACTGCCCAAGCTGCTCGACGACGTGCAGCAGGGCCTGTTTGCCAAGGCGCTGGCCTTCCGCGATGCGCACATCAAGGATGTGACCAACATGGAAGAGCTGGGTGAGGCTGTGCAGGACGGCTTTGCGCGCGGCATGTGGTGCGGCTCCGACGAGTGCGAGCTGGAGGTCAAGAACCGCTTCAACGCCAAGACCCGCAACATGCCCTTTGATCAGACGCCCATCGGCGATACCTGCGTCTGCTGCGGCAAGAAGGCGACCAAGCTCATCTACTTCGGCAAGCAGTATTAAGTGGATTGGATATAGGGGAGGTGTGAGCCTCCCCTTTTTGCTTGACCCAGGAAAATGGTTGACAGATGAAAACCAGACGTTATAATGAAGACATGGAACGACAAAAAAATGAGCGAGGTGTTTGGTTTATGCAGTACAGGACGCTGGGAAAGACGGGCTTGAAGGTTTCGCGCATCGGATTTGGCGGCGAGCACATCACGGATGCGGACTATGCGACCAGTGAGCGCGTGATGCGCACCGCGATGGAGGCGGGCGTCAACATCATGGACGTGTTCATGCCCCAGCCGGACGTGCGCTCGCACATGGGCGACGCGCTGGGCAGCCGACGAAAGGATGTGATCCTGCAGGGGCACATCGGTGCGGTGCTGCAGAATGGCCAGTACCTGCGCTCGCGCGATGTCAAGCTGTGTGACGAGTTTGTCAAGGACTTCCTCACGCGCTTTCACACGGATTACATTGACCTGGGCATGATGCACTTCATTGACACGCAGGAGGATTTTGATAAGTCCTTCAACAGCCCATACATTGATTACTGCCTGGAGCTGAAAAAACGCGGCGTGATCCGGTACCTGGGCGTGTCGTCGCACGACCCAGTGACGGCGCGTAAAATGGTGGAAACGGGTGTGCTGGACATGATGATGTTTTCCATCAACCCGGCGTTTGATCTGCTGCCTGCGGGCACCTCGGTGGACGACTTCTGGAAGGGCGAAACATACGCACCGCAGCGTCTCGCGATGGATCCTGACCGAGAGGAGCTGTACCGCCTGTGCGAGGAGAAGGGCGTGGGCATCACGGTGATGAAGACGCTGGGAGCTGGGTTACTGCTCAATCCACAGGGCTCCCCCTTTGGCTTTGCGCTGACGCCTGCGCAGTGCATTCACTATGCGCTGGAGCGCCCTGCGGTGGCCTCGGTGTTGATGGGCGCGCGCACGCCGGAGGAGATGCTGGCAAGCCTCGCCTACGAGACGGCGACCGGCGAGGAGAAGGATTACACCTGCATCGCGGCGGGCACAAAGTCCGCCATCCGCGGCAAGTGCATGTACTGCAACCACTGTCTGCCCTGCCCCGTGGGGTTGGATGTAGCGGCGGTGAACAAGTACCTCGCGCTGGCACAGCAGCAGGGCGCGGAAGGCACTATACAGGCCCATTATGATGCACTGGCCCACCATGCTTCTGAGTGCATCGGCTGCGGCGCGTGCGAGAAGCGTTGCCCCTTTGCGGTGTCTGTCAAGGAGAACATGAAGCGAGCCGCGGAAGTATTTGGAAAATAAAAATTGCATAAGGAAAGCGCTCCGTGCAGCAGATTCGCCGTGCGGAGCGCTGTTTTGCTGTCTTTAGTTGAGCAGGGGAGAGCCGGTCGTGGTCTCCTGCGTGGCCAGAGCGCCGATGTTGTCCTGAATGATGGAGGAGGAATTGTCGCCGCGCAGTACGACAGATTCCACGAGCGCGCCGCGCGCCATCGTGTTGTCCCGAATGACGCAGTCCTGCGCATCAGTGATGATGAAGCCGTAATCCGGGCTGAGCACCCCGCCGCCGCCGTCGTTGCGCCCCACGCGCATGGTGTTGCCGATTACGGTAGTGTTGCGGCAGTTGGTCAGCAGCAGATGGCTGCTCAGGTCAGGATTATCAAAAGCCTCTTCCGGGGCGCGCGCTCCGCTCCTGCGGAAGATGTTGCCCGTGACGGAAACCAGATCCACAAACTTGTCCGCAGCGCCCAACTCGATTGCAGGGCCGAAGGAGCGGTCGAAAAAGTTTCCGGTGAAGTTAAAGCTGTCGCCGAATGGCAGTACAAATCCGCCACGGTGGTTCCATTCCACGCGGTTGCCCGTGCAGGTAATGGAGGCCACTACGTTGCCGCCCAGGAGACCCGCGTTACCGTTGGCGGTCAGCCAGTTGTCCAGTATGAACCCATCCCAGCCATCGATGAAAAGGCCGGCGCCGCCGTTGCGGTGAAGCATGGAATGGCGCACCGAGAAGCACCAGATGTGCTCCAAATGCACGCCGTCGCCCGTGAAGTTGCCGATGCGGCAATCGTCAATACAGGGGGTGTCCTCCTCACTGCCACCGTTGTACTGGGCCCAATAGAGTTTGACGCCGTGCACGTTTTTTCCCAGCTGGTTGCCCGTAAGGCACAGTCCGCGCAGCGCACAGCCGAATGCGCCGGTGATGTCCAGCAGGCAGTCGGTTTCGGCAGTGTTCAGGGACAGCACTGAAGCGCCGTCACCGCGGAAACTCCATGCCGAGCAGCCCTCCATCGCGATGTACTGCCCGTGCAGGCGCAGACGGCCCGCTGAATAGATGCCCGGCGGCACGAGAATCTTGGCGTTGCCCACCGCTGCCGCCGCGTCGATTGCAGCCTGTATTGCGGCGGTGCAGTCGGCTTTCCCATCGCCTATCGCGCCAAAGGTCGTGATGTCAAAGATGCGCTCCATGATGACAGTCTCCTTTTGCGAAAAAAATTAAAAATAATCGGAGAAATAGGGCGTGTCGTGATGGATGAGCTGCTCGAGGATGCGGATCCAGTAATACTCCATGTTCAGCCGATTGTTGCGATAGAGGTAGCTGGGACGCTTGTAACCCATGAGCATGGCGGTAAGAGTTTGCACGTCCAGGGAAATGACGTTGACGCCTTCCTCGTCATCCACCTTTTCACAATACGTCTCCTCGTCTTCCCACCACAGCTTGAAGGTGCCGCGGTTCCACTCCGCCAGGGGATCGGACACCTTGAAATAAATCCGCAGATCTTCGGGGCGATTGAGAAAGTTGTATTGCAGCAGGAACTCCCGCACGTCCACGATGCGCGCCATCGCATAGGGCGAAATGGTCTCGGTGATCTCGCTGTCCTCAATGAGGAAGGCGAGGGGTTCGCCTGAGTAATTTGCACCGCGCACTTCCGTAATCATGGAAAAATGCGCGCTGATGTAGTTCCAAAGGCCGTTCTGTGCCTCCAGATTCAGGTGCACCATTTCCTTGATGTGGAAGATTTCGTCCTCAATGTAATAGATGACATACCCAAGCGGCTTGTGTTTGTCGCTGTAGTAGATGGCGGCGATCATGTCATCGTTGTCCCAACGCCAATATTCGTGCCAGGCCAGCTCATTGCGGATCATTGCACCGTGGCGCTGTACCACAAAGTACTCGTGTACGTTTTTCAGGTCTTCGCTCTCCAAATCCACACGCTCGACCATGCCGGGCACCTCATGCCGCTTGGGCAGCTGCGTATCCTTGATCGTGAAGGTAAGGCGGTCGGACACAATTTCCCAGCCCATCTTACGGTAAAAGGGAAAGGAGTAAGGGCACAGAAAGGAGATGAACTGCTTCTCTGCCCGCATGTGTTCCAGACACTTGACCATCAGGCTGTGGATCAGTCCGCGCCCAGCGTATTCGGGATAGGTGGTCACGCCCGTCACGCCGCCCATTTTGAGTATATTTCCCTCGACATTGACCTCCATGGGATAGACCACGATCTGCGAGGCAAGATTGCCGTTGTAAAACCAGCCCAGTACATACCCTTCGGTGAGCATAGGCAGTTTCTCACGTTTAATCTCGTCCTCTGACCATCCGGTTTTGACCATTTCTGTCGTCGTAACCTGAAAGGCGTACCGCAGCAGCGCATTGAACTGCTCCAGATCGCCCTCGGTCAGTTGTCGCATTTGAAACGCGCCGTCATTATTCATTCGCACACCCCTTGCCATAGAAGGTCTTTCTATAAATAAATTATACCATAAAAGGGTATGGTCTGGAAAGAGCGGTTTGGGCGATGCGCCTGGAAAAACAAATTTTATAATGCGATGCGGACAGGGGCAAAGCTGTGCGGTGTTATTCCCCAATCGGGCTTTCGAATGAAAAAAGCCCATCGTAATTGGGTCAGAATTACGATGGGCTTCTGGTGGAGTCAAAAGAACAGAATCTAAACCCTGTGAGTTCGGATTCTGACTGGCTGGTGCAGATGAAAACACAAATCCGAACCCGGAAGGTTCGGATTTGCTTTGGTGGACCGCCAGGGACTCGAACCCTGGACACCCTGATTAAGAGTCAGGTGCTCT
>DKYK01000014.1:20759-26917 GCA_002492415.1 Christensenella sp. UBA7102 | reverse complement strand
TACCTATGTATTATACCTCAACACCCTTCGTAAATTCTCAAATAAATGGCGCCTTACCGCGAAAAAACGTTACTTGCCCGCGATGGTCAGGCCGTCGGCAAGCACGGTGGGAGCGCCCACGGCGCAGGCGCCTGGCATGCCGAACTTGAGATCATTGCCCACGGCGCGCACGCCCTTGAGCAGCGAATAGAAGTTGCCCGACACGGTGATCTGTTCCACGGGGCCGTCCAGCTTACCCTCTCGAATGCGCATGCCCTTGGCCGCCAGAGAAAAATCGCCTGAGATGGGATTGGCTCCGGCATGGGTCCCCATCAGCTTGTCGATGCGCACGCTGTCGCCCGCAAGCGCATACACCTCCTGCGCGGACTGCGCACCCGAAGCGATGTAGAAGTTGGTGGGCGCGGTGCCCACCGTCGAGGCATACGAGGGGCGCGAGGCGTTGCCAGTAGTGGTTTTTCCTGCCTTCTTCGCGGTCTTGAGCGTATAAAGCAACGTGCTCAGCACGCCTTTGTCCACCACGGCCTTCTTGCTTGTGGGAACCCCTTCGCCGTCAAATGGCATACCGGCGTATCCCAAGCCATCGGAAGGATCGTCGTAAATCGTCACAGCTTCCGACGCGATGGACTCGCCCTCCTTGCCGTTTAGCAGCGACAGCCCCTTCTGCGCATTGTCCGCCGAGAATACGCCCGCAAAGGTGGCCAGCAGCGTCGCCATCGCGTCGGGAGAGAATACCACAGGCATGGAGCCCGAGGGCATGGAGGAGGCGTTCATGTAGCGCACAGCGTCCTCCACCGCTTCCTTGGCCAGTGCCTGCGCGTCCAGCTCCTCAAAGTTGCGGGTGAATTTATAGGCAAAGCCGTCGATCTGGCTCTCGCCCACGGCGAGCACGGGTTCCACCGCAGCATAGGCGATGTTGTTCTCAAAGGTGCGGTGCAGACCCTCGGAATTGACCAGCACGCAGGAAGCATGCTCGGTACCCACCTCGCAGGCGGCGGTGCGCTGCACGCGCGCGTCCTGCGCAAAGCACGCCTTTTCCATCTCCATCGCCAGCGCGATCTTGCGCTCGGCGGACACCTCCTGCAGAGCGGGACTGACAGAGCTGAGCCATTCCAGCTTTTCCTTGCCGTCATAAATGAACTGTTCGTCTGCGCTCTCCAGCAGCAACGCATTTTCCTTTGCACGGGCGACGAGGTCGGCATACTCTCCCTCGTCATCCACCTCGGTAGAAGCATAGCCCATCTGTCCGTTCAGCAGGCCGCGCAGCGCGATACCGGCGCGTCTTTGCACGCGATAATCCTCAATAGCGCCCTCGTAGACCTGCACCGAAAAGGATTCTGACGCGGTGGCGAACACCTCCGCCTTTTCAAAGCCCGCGTCCAGCGCGAGCCGCACCAGTTTCTCAAACTTCTCAAGAATATTGAACATAATGCTCTCCCCCTTACCTGCCGCCTACGGTGATGGACGAAACGCGCAGCCGCGGCTGGCCGACATCGGTCCGCACAGAGCCGGAAAGCGAACCGCACACGCCCTGAGCCGTGAGCAGGTTATCGCCCACGCGGTCGATCTTCATCAGGATCTCCGCGCCCTTGCCGATGAGCGTCGCGCCCCGAACGGGTTCGGCAATCTTGCCGTCGCGCACGAGGTAGCCCTCGTTGACTGCGAAATTGAACTCGCCGGTAACAGGATTGACGGAGCCGCCGCCCATCTGCGCAGCGTAAAGGCCGTCGCCCATGGTGGCGATCATCTCCTCGTTGTCGTCTTTCCCAGCGCAGATGAAGGTATTGGTCATGCGCGAAGTGGGCGCATACGTGTAGTCCTGCCGGCGGCCGGACCCCGTCATGGGCATGCCCATTCTCCGGGAACCCAAGCGGTCGATCATATAGCCCTTGAGCACGCCATTCTCAATGAGTACCTTGCGCTGCGCGGGTTGACCCTCGTCGTCGATGTTGATGGAGCCCCAAGCATTGGGAATGGTGCCGTCATCCACGGCGGTCACGCAGTCGGCTGCGATCTTCTGGCCGAGCTTTCCGCAGAACACCGAGCAATTTCGACCCACGCTGGTGGCCTCCAGCGCATGTCCGCACGCCTCGTGAAAGATGACGCCGCCAAAGCCGTTCTCAATGACCACGGGCATCCTACCTGCGGGACAGGGCTTTGCATGCAGCATGGTCACGGCAGTGCTGCCCGCTTTTTTGGCCAGTGCCTCAATGTCCAGCCCTTCGATAAACTCATAGCCTGCGTGCGCGCCGGGGGATGCGGTACCTGTCTGGTTTTCTGCGCCCGAGGCTGCCACAGCGGTGACGCGCAGACGGGTGTAGGTGCGGGTATCGTGCACATAGAGTCCCTCGGTGTTTGCGATGAGCACGTGCTGCTGGTTGTCCGTGATGCCGGCCGATACCTGCACAATCTCATCGGACACCTGGCGCGCCGCGCTGTTGGCAAGGTAGAGCACGTCGGCCTTCTTCTTGCCCTCCACATCGCCCGCAAAACGATCGATGCGGTGAATATTGCGCGCCACGGCATTGTAGAGCACCACGGGAGCGCCTTCCTCCTTTGCCTGGCCCAACGCGGCCGCCGCCTGGCGCGCGGTGCTGAGCATGCCTTCCAGGCTCAACTCGTTGGTGTAGGCGTAAACCGAAGCCGTGCCGCGGAATACGCGGATGCCCGCGCCGCGGGTATGGCTGCGGTTGGCAGCCTCAATGTGGCCGTCTAGCAGGCCGATGCTACCCGCGTTGACGTCCTCGACAAAGATCTCGGCAAAATCGCCGCCCGTGCGCAGTGCACAGGACAGGATCAGTTCCGCGTCAGATTTCTTGATCATGTACTCTCCCTCTTTCCTCTTACCGCCCGTTGCTGGCGGATTCTGTCTTCAAAACCCATATCGGACGGGAAATAATATTGCTGACCCAGCGCATCGTCCGGCATATACTGCTGCCGAACGTAATGACCGGGATAATCGTGCGGATACTTATAGCCTTCGCCGCTGCCCAGCCGATCCGCCCCCTTATAATGGGTGTCGCGCAGATGCGCGGGCACGGGACGGTTCTCGGCGCTCTTTGCCGCCTCAAAAGCGGCGTCCACCGCCATGACCACGGAGTTGGACTTGCTGGACTCGCAGATGTAGATGATGGCCTGCGCAATGGGCAGCCGCGCCTCAGGAAGGCCGATGGCATCCAGCGCCGTCCAGGCGGCAGTTGCCATGAGCATAGCCTGGGGATTTGCAAGGCCCACGTCCTCGGACGCATGCGCGATGAGCCGACGCACGATGATGCGAGGGTCCACGCCGCTGGTCACCATGCGGGCAAACCAGGCGAGCGCCGCATCGCTGTCCGAGCCGCGCAGCGATTTACAGAACGCCGAGAGCATATCATAGTAATAGCTCTCGTCCATCGCCAGCACCTTTTGCTGCACCGACTGCGCCGCTACCTGCGCGTCCACCAGAATCACGCCGGTTTCATCCGGCAGTGTGGACAACACCGCCAGCTCCAGCGCGTTGAGCGCGCTGCGCACATCTCCGTTGGACATCGCCACAAAATGAGCCAGCGCCTCGTCGGTCAGCTCCACCCGCATTTTGCCAAAGCCGCGTTCTCCGTCGCGCAGCGCCCGCAGCAGCGCGGTCCGAATGTCCTCCTGCGTCAGAGACTTGAATTCAAACAGACGGCAACGTGACACGATGGCGGGCGTCATGGCGATGACGGGATTCTCCGTCGTGGAGCCGATGAAACGAATGACGCCGCGCTCAATGGCAGGCAATATGGAATCCGATTGAGACTTGGACCATCTGTGGCACTCGTCCAGCAGAAGATAGGTGGACTTGCCGTACATGCGCATGCGGTCGCGCGCCTCTTCGATGACCTTGCGCACCTCGGCAACGCCCGAGGTGACAGCATTGAGCTGCACAAACTCAGAAGCGGTCGTATTGGCAATGATGGAAGCAAGCGTAGTCTTTCCCACGCCCGGAGGGCCGAAAAAGATGCTGCTGGTCAGTCGGTCCGCCTCAATGGCACGTCGCAGCAATGTCCCCGGACCCACGATATGCTTCTGCCCCAGGAACTCATCCAGCGTGCGCGGGCGCATGCGGTCGGCAAGCGGCGCCAGACGCTGCTCATTATTCGCTGCGGAAAACAGATCCATCGCGCTCCCTCCCCTTACGCCTGTTTTGCCTTTGCGGGACGGAACACCACCAGCCGCTGACCCAGGAAGGACAGCACGGATAGCAGCACATCCACGATGACCTTAATCAGGTACTCATTGATGTGCAGCACCCTCGTGCCCCAGTCCACACCAAGCGATCCGAGCACCATCACCAGCGCTGCAAGCGCATAATAACCCACAATCTGCTTCCACAACGAACCCTTGCGCGCGCCAAAGACCACATTGCGGTTAATGGCAAAATTGAGCACGGAGCTAATCAACCGTGCGCCCAGGTAAGCAATTTCCGGCCGAAGGTCAAACAGCTCAAGCAGCACCGCGTAGCCGGCGTAATCCACCGCAAAGCAAATCATCGAGGATGCGGCAAATGACAGCACGCGCGAAAACACGCGCAGCGCATCGCGCACGGGATTAAAATGCGAACCCGCGTTGTTATTGATATAGACCGTCTCGATTTCAATCTCCTCAAACTGCGCCCCATCTCTTGGGGCCTGCAGCAGCATATTCATCTCATATTCGTATCGTTCGCCAGGAATGTTCATCATCTCCGGCAGCAAATTTGCTGGCAGTCCACGCAAACCCGTCTGCGTATCGTACACTTTTTTGCCTGTGGACAGTGCGAATACCCATCGCGTGATGGTATTGCCCAGCAGAGATCTGACAGGTGTGCCCTTGCCAAACACGCGCTTTCCCAGCACGATGGTGCTGCCATCGCCTGCTTCCAGCGCATCTGCCACCCTTGCAATATCCTGGGGTGTGTGCTGGCCGTCGGCGTCGGCGGTGACCACATGCGCACCCGGATAGCGTCGCATGATCTCGTTGATACCCGTTTTGAGCGCCCTGCCCTTGCCAAGGTTGACCGCATGGCGCGTGACAAACACACCCTCCATGCGCGCAGCGCGATCAAAATAATCGCTGTATTCCGCCCCGCCGCCGTCATCCACCACCACAACGCCCTCGTAGCGCTTCTGAGCGGTAAGCTGCTCAAGCAGCGTGATGAGTCCCTCGTCCGGCTTGTAAGAGGGGATCAGAACCACAACCATGATAGCTTTCTCCTTTTTGCAGTGTTTTCGTATCTGCAATTCATACCAATGCTATCATAGCGCATTTTATTCGGTTCGTCAAACCCAATTTGGTCGATGAAAGCCCTCTTTAACTGAAGATATCCATATCCCGTTCCTTGGTGATACGCAGGTATACCGACAGCACATTATTGCCGTCACAGGTAGCAAGAAATACACGCGCAGGGTCGGCAATGCCCAACTCCCGGAGCCGATTCTCCAACCATTTTTCGTTGTTGCCCGTGCGACGCAGGTTTTCCTTGAGGACCGCGCCGTCCAGGATCACGTTGGTCACAGGCTTTTCTTCGGGCAGCTGCATGCCCATGTCCTCGGGACAGACGGGGCGCCTGCCCGACCGAGGCATCACGCTCATTTTACCATTTGGCTCCATCACCACGGTTTGCACATCGTCCATGTTGAAGTAGCCCATGCCGCGCAGCTGCATCTGCATCTCGCTCAAGTCCACGCGCGCCCGAGTCAGGCTGCGCGCATAAATTCTCCCATCCTCCATTAGCACCAGCGGCCTCCCCATCGCAAAACGCCTAAATTTAAGCGATTTGGAGCTGATGATGGAAACGACAAAGGTGGCCAGCGCATAAACCACCATCGCCGTCAGAGGTTTTAGCGCGTCGGTCTCCAGCGACGTGGCAAGCTCGGCCGCAATGGAACCTATGGTAATACCGTTGATGTAGTCGAACAGCGACAGCTGCGAAACCTGCCGGTTGCCGATCATTTTTGTCAAAAAAAACAGCGCGACAATGGACACGATGGAAAACAACGCCGCGCGCGCCATATCCCACAGCATGGGCATCCTCTCCTTTTCCTTTAGCTAGTCTTGCCATGCCATAAAATAAAAATTCCGCGCGAATGCAAAAAAAGTTGACGAATGTTGCCGCGTATGATATAATTCTATTTGTACTTGGGGCTATAGTACAGTTGGCTAGT
>DKYK01000014.1:0-20443 GCA_002492415.1 Christensenella sp. UBA7102 | reverse complement strand
GTTCAAGTCCCCTTAGCTCCACCAGTTCCTTAAAAACTCCGATTTTTCGGAGTTTTTTCTATATGCTCACTGTCTTTGGCGTGCATGCTCACCGACTGCGCCGCTCTCCCTTTACAAGTGGCTTTGAACCCCAAACAAGTAATGGAAGGAAGCGCTGGAAAATCATTCGCTTTTCCAGTATAATAGCATCATACTACGGGAGGTGAACATTATGAAGGACAAGGACTTGTTCGAAAGCAATCGGGCTGCTTGGAATCAGGCTGCGGTCTATCACCAAAGGGCCTTCAACCATTCTCTGCATATCGGTTTTCGGGATCCTGAATTTACAACGCTGAAAAAGCAACGCGATTCCGTCGTCAACGAACAGCTGAAAAAGATTGACTTTAGCGGCAAAACAATATCGCATATACCATGTAACAACGGTAGAGAATTGCTGTCGCTGATGCGACTCGGCGCAAAAGAAGGCGTCGGTTTTGATATTTCTGACGCCGCGATTCTGGAGGCGGAGGAGCTGGCCGGAATTGCAAAGGCGAATGTAAAGTTCGTCCGGACAAACGCGCTGGAAATAGACGAAACCTATAACGCTTATTTTGATTTTATATACATTTCACAGGGATCCTTGCAGTGGTTCCCGGACTTAAATGCGTATTTCAGCGTCATCTCAAGGCTGCTTAAGAAAGACGGACGCATCATCATATTCGAAATTCATCCCTTTAAGTACTTTTTCGAAAATGGGTTTAACTTCCGGGAACAAAACTTTAACAAGCTGACCTCCTACTTTGAGGCAGGCCCGAATCATTACCCCAAAGGGCTGGACTACTTTGGCAACGTAGAATACGAAGCGGAGGAATGCTTTTGGTTTATGCACCAAATGTCCGATGTCATTACCGCGATCCTTCATAATGGAATCGAAATCGAGAGCTTTGAAGAATACCCCTTCGATCTGGACGGCAGTCCCGACCCAATGGTAGAGGGGAAATTCCCGTTCAGCTATCTTATCGCCGCTAAAAAGAATTGATCGACGGCAGATCGGAATGCTGCATCAATCATGTATCCTAATTAAACGAGGAGGGGGAACCTATGTGGACCATTGATTTTTTCCCTGGGGTTTTTATTCCGGATCATGAATATAGCGCATTTCAGCGGGAATTCTGGCCGGGTCAGATCATCTCCATTGGAGAAATGTTTGGCGACAATAGTTCCCCGGTTATGCACTCGCAGATTTTTGTCCGGATTGTCTCAAAAACCGCTCCAAAGCAGGGTTTTTTCAAGTTTCAAAACCAAGAGGGGCAAATCGTCTGCGAACTGCCGGACGGGCGCCAGATGCAGCTGCTTCGTTCCAATTATTACACCGACGATAATATCAGCGTCTTTATCTCCTATGGCATCCAGTCTTTGCTGTACAATCCAGAAAACCAGATTGCGGACTCGGTGTTTGCACCATCGCAGAAAAGCTTGGGCTTCCGCGTGACGACTTACGACGACAACCTCGAGCTGACGCAAGCGATGTCAAACCTGCAGACGTTGAGACAAAACTATCAAGAGCTTCTGCGCCGTCGGGCGCAGGAGGAAGCACGGCGTCTCAATGAGGAAAAGCGGCAGTCGGAGCAGTACACACGGGACAATGAAGCCGCGGGAAAGCGCATCAACGATCTGTTCCGAAAACTGTAATCGGGGAATCCGAAGCCGCGCAGGACTCCCCTTAAAGCCGTCCCCGCCCGCTCGAAAAAGAGCGGACAGGGGGCGGCTTTTTTCCATGCTTGGGGTGCGCTACGCATCGCGTTCCAGCGCAGCGCGGGTCATAGCGCAGTAGTTTTCCAGCGGTATGTACTCGGGCACGCTGTTGCCGGTTCCCAGCAGATAGCCGCCGCGTTCCGCGGTGCGCTCCAGCATGGCGCGCGAGCGCGCGTAAACCTGCTCGGGTGTGCCGGAGGCCAGCAGATTCATGTCAATGCCGCCCGCGACGGCAATGCGGCCGTGCAGCCTTTCGTAGGCCTCCTCCACCGGGCAGATGTTGTCCTCGTAGGAGTGGCGGCAGTCAAACTTCATGTCCTCGATCACGTCGTTAATGACCTCGTCAAAGCGGCCACAGGAGTGCAGCAGGCAGGGCTTGCCGTTGCGATGCGCCGCCTCCACGATCTTTTTGTGCCAGGGGAATACGTATTTGCGCATATCCTCGGGACAGAGGAAGGTCTGCGTATTAAATCCCCAGTCGTCGTTTGAAGAGAGGAAACCTACGGTAGGGATAGACGCCGCGCCCTCGTAGTACTGCACCATGCGGCTGCCCACTTGGTCGAACACCGCCTGCACCAGTTTGGGCTCATCGTAGATCAGATAGCAGAGGTTTTCGTAACCGACGAGCCCAATCACGTTTTCCAGCACACCGCCGGGCCCATGACCATCAGCTTCATACCCTCCGGCAGATAGTGCGCCGCCTGCTCCAGTATGGAAAAACCTGCCGACGACGGATCGGGCCACACATACCTATCAAAAGATTCCCAATCCTTGATGACAGCTCCCTCATTGAGCGAGACGGTGGACAGCGCATCGCGTTCCCCTGTGGCAAAGCCAAATCCCGGCACATGGCAGGTGGCGTAGTCGTAGCCCGCCGCCGCCATCGCATCGATGACCATGCGGATCTATCCCAACGCGCCCTCTCCTACCGGGCCATGGCCTGCAAAATGGCGGTACATCGTGTCGTTGAGAAACAATTCGAACAGTACGGGGAGCTCCGGCACCCCGCCGCGCAGCGCACGCAGCGTGTTGCGCTCAAAATCTGGCTTGCGCATAAGCAGGTTCTCCTTTATATTTGTACTGGGATATATTCAGTATACCGCAATCCAATTGCAGAATCAATAGGGGCGAACAAACGGCGCCACTCATTTCAGAGCTTCCTTTTTCGGAAAAGCGTATCCACTGTTTAAAATTTCAAGTCAGATGCATATTTTCACATATAATCGCTAAAGTACACTCACCTTACAATCCTTCAAAGTGTTTTGCTCCTCGCTAAAATAATAAGCTGATATCTCCATAAATACAGATACGAAGCACTCCAATGAAAATCAAATGGATGGGATAATATAGATAGAAAAACCATTTCATCCATTTCGCTTTCCCCTTTTCACCATTGTACAGCTTTAACACAGGATAGACTAACAAAACACCAATCTGCGCCAAAGCGTAAACCCTGCTTACAAAAAAGAACGATACTACTGCATATATTGCAACATACAGAAGCATTTCTTTCATCTGCGCTTTTAAGTTTCCCCTTTTCTTATACATTTCCAATATTGCCAACACTGCTATGCAGCTCCAATCCGCTGGAAAAGCACTCCAAATCAATACAAAAATCAGTATATTCTTAACCCAATTCTTCATTGGAAAGTCGTTGTCCTTCATCCACAAAACCAAGACCGCAATAAAAAGCGGATACATAACACTTGTCTGATTAAAAATTCCCGTACTGAACGGAATTGGATTTATTCCGAATGCAAAACAATATGCAAAATGTGAGATTATAGCAAAAACTCCCATTCGCAGCATATATTTTTTAACATTATGCGTGTGATAATACCCTTCACACACAAAAAACCACATAATAGGGGCTGTTAAACGCCCGACAATATGTAATGCCATTGCTCCCGGTTTAGCTGGGAAACCGGGATAAATCAAATCACATGCATGGTCTATCGTCATGGCAATAATTGCAATCAGTTTTAAATGATTTGTATTCAGTCGCAGTTGCAGTTTCATATTGCCCTTTCTGTCAATCTCTCGAATTATTGTTCTGAATATCGATTAAATACCTACCAGAAAAAGCTGTCACCCTTCTCTTGCTGCCCGCAAAAGGGCAGCAGCAGACCCTTCGCCTGTCCGTTCTTCACATCCAGCAGTCCGAAGCCCGCTTCGGAAGCGCGAGGCCGACACAGCGAACCAGGATTCATCACCAGCACACCTTGTTCATGCAGCAACTCCTGGCGATGCGTGTGCCCGTAGAGCGCCACGGTGCATTCCCGCTCCTGTGCCGCCCAAATCAGGCGCTGCGGACCTTCATATACGTCGAAGCGATGTCCGTGGCTTATAAAAATGCGTGCGCCCTCCGCCATTACTACGTCCTCATCCGGCCACCTGGTCATGCCTGCGTCGCAATTCCCCGCCACCGCGCGAAATGGGATGCGCAGCTCTTTTTCCAGCAAACTTGCGTCGCAGCACAGATCGCCCAGGAACAGCCCTTCGTCGGCCCCGAGCGCACGGATATAGTCCACCGCTGCAAATATCCTGCGCAAGTCTCCATGCGTATCGGACAGCACGACATAGCGCATACTCTACTTCTCCTCCATCAGCAGCTTTTTCAGTGCATCCAGCGCGCGGGCACGGTGTGAAACGGCGTTTTTTCTCTCCGGCGGCAATTCAGCGAAGGTATTCGTCATGCCCTCGGGTATAAAATACGGATCATAGCCAAATCCATTCTCTCCGTAAGGCTCCCGAGCAATATGTCCCCGACAAATCCCCTCCGTCACCACCAGCGGCATTCCCGGCCTGGCCAGCGCGATGGCGCTGACAAACTGCGCGCCCCTCTCGCCTTCCGGCACGCCCGCCAGTTTCTCCATCAGTTTTGCGTTGTTTGCCGCATCATTGCCATGTACACCCGCGTAGCGCGCGGAATACACGCCCGGCTCGCCCCCCAGCGCATCCACCATCAGACCAGAGTCATCCGCCAGCGCAGCGCACCCTGTCATTTCGCAGATGGTCTCCGCCTTGATGCGCGCATTGTCCGCAAAGGTCTCCCCGCTCTCTTCCACATCGATTTCAACCTTCGCCTCGCGCAGCGAAAGCACCTCGTCGAAGAAATCGTCTACAATGGCCTTGATCTCCGCAATTTTATGCGCATTGTTGCTTGCAATCAACAATTTCACGTTTTTCTCTCCTCATCTCATCGTTTTTCATCAGTATAGCACAAAAAGAGCGGGCACGAAACCCCCGTGCCCGCATCTTGCATTTTTTAGTCGTATAGTGCGCTGGCCATCAGCGCCTCGGCCTCGGAGTTGACGACAGTGCTCGCCGCCAAAGTCTCGCTGTCCAGTTCAAAATCCTTGCCCTCTACCTGGAGCTTGACTTCCTTTACACCCTCGAATTGCGAGCAGGTGAGCACCAGCGCTTTGACCGCGCCCGCACCGCCGTCGGCCTGCTCCATCACCTTTTGAAACTCTTTGCTCATGTTGATGGTCACCACACCGTCGGATTGCTTGACGGAAATCAATCCCACGCCCTTGGGAATACACGCCGCCAATCCAGAGTCCTCCCTCGGGCCCTTGAGCAGCTCCAGCACAGCGGTGTCAATGTCCTCGTTGGAGAACACCGTGCGCGTGATGGGGACCATGCAGCCGCTGGCCTCGCTTTCAAAGAACACCTGTACCGTGCCGGCGCCCGCCGTGTCCACATCAGCGGAAACCGATTCAATGTTCAGATCTGCGCGCGTAAGCGGAGCGCTGACGTCGGTGCCGAAGGAGAGCGAATCCACTTGCTCGCCGGCGACCAGAATTTGCACCTCGGAGATGGAATCAAACTCGGTCAACGCGCTCACAATGGCGCAGACCATCGCATTCTCCTCCTCCGCGTCCACACACTGCATGCATTCCGAGGACAGCGATACCTTTGCCAGCTGCCCGATGATATCCATATCCACGGTCAATCCCTCGGGCAATGCGGTCAAAAGTCCAAGCCTGGCAGCCTGAAGGTCGTTCTCCTCTGAGGAAATCATCTGCTTGAGCGTCGCCTTTGCGATGCCCTCCTCCCAGGGGATCTCGCAGTTGACGGGCACGAGATAGCCCATCAGGTCCTTGTAGTACAGCGTCACCTCGCGCGTGGACGCGCCGTCCTCGAGCGAGGCCTGAAGCTCCGCTGCGGTGGGTACCTGCTCAACGGGCTCCTCCAAATCGATGGGTTTCGAGCTGGAGCATCCCGCGCTCCCCACGAGCGCCAGCGCCAGCAGCAGCATTGCGATGGCCTTTACCTGTTTCATATCCGACTGCGCCTCCTTGCATCGTATCCCTGACACAGTCCAATCCTATGCGCGTTGCGCAGCCATTAGACCAGAGTGGGCGCAGCATTCCAGACGTTTTTCAGTCGATCCACGCCAGGATCTCCTCAACGCTGTTGATTCTAAAATCCTCCTCGGCGCCAAGTCCCTCGGGCAATCGGGCCTGAGGCGGCGCAATCCACGCGCAGTGCATGCCCGCTGTTTTTGCGCAGAGCACATCAAAAGGATGATCTCCCACATAAAGGCAATCCTGCGCCCTTGCCTTGGTCTGCTCCAGTGCAATGCGCAGGATGTGCGCGTCGGGCTTCTCCACGCCTACAATTCCGGAAATTACAATGGTCTCAAAGTACTCCGAGAGTCCGTTCTTTTCCAGAAAGCTCTTCAAGCGCGGCGTATCATTGGAGACGATGCCCATGCGCTACCCCCTTGCTTTTAGCTTCTGCAGCAGCATTCTTGCCTCAGGCAGAACTTGTTTGCCATCGTAAGAGCGCTTCTGTACTGAAAGAGCCGGCAGTAAAGTGAGGGCTTCCTCCCGCGGTAGCAACTCCTGAAGCGCAGCGCAGTCCTGCAGCGCAAAGAACGCATCATCCGACAGGCGCGTTTCTCCTCTCCATTCACGCAAAAGCTGTGCATATTCAGCGTTTTGGGCCGCAATGACCATCCGGTGCGCATCTTCGACTGATGCGCCTTCATATCCACTGTCTGCAAGACGCTTGAGGAACTGCTCCTCCTCACTGGGTACATAGCGAACCAATGTATTTCCCACATCGAAAAAAATAACTGCATACCACATTTGCTTCCCTCTGCGTCCAAATCAAAAGAAACCGCATAGACTGCGGTCTCTTTGCAGACATTTACCCGCGCGGACGGTTCTCGTTCCAATCCAGGAGCAACTGGGCGGCGGGTTTGGCATAGATCCCGTAGCCACTGTCCGAAAGCGCCTTTTCGGCGGGATAGAGGTGAGCGCTCCAATCCCACCAGCCCACGCCTTCGATCCATTCGTTGCGGGAAAGCGCCTCGAGGAAGGTCTGGTACCAGCGAGTCTGCACGTCGATGTTCTGCGCACCGCCGTGCGTCCAATCGTTAGGGATGAACTCGCTGCCCTCGCGGCAGGGGCAGCCACACTCCATGAACATGAATGGTTTGTTGAACTGATCCTTGACGGCCTTGATGCGGGCAAACTGTTCGTCCAGCTTGTCAATGGGATAGTAACCGGAAGAGGAAATCACATCCAGGCAGTCCCACCAGGTGACATTGTGCTCCTGGTACTTATCGCAGTTGTAGGTCACAAGGCCTGTGTAGTGCTTGCGCACCTCGGCTACCAGCTTGCGCCACAGGTCCGCCTTGCGGTCGGTGCCCACCATTTCGCAGCCCACGCAGAACAGCTCAACGCCCGTTTCCTGCGCAATATCGGCCAGATAGCAGTTGAACTCCGTATAGCTGCGGAACCAATCCTCCCACTGCGGTTCACAGGGCACATAGGTATCGAAGAAATTAATGAAGGCGCGCCAGTAGCCATCGCGGCAGTTGACCATTGCCTTGAGAATCACTCGCTTTCCCATGCGCCGAGCTGCGGCGATGCAGGTGCGGATGTCTTTTTCTGACATGACGTCAGGCGTGGTCCAATCGATGTGAGTGGAATAGGCGTGATCCTGCAGCGCGGCTACGGGCAGCAGCAGTGTATCGCTCCCCGTTCCCTCGAACATCAGACGCAGAGATTCCAAGCTGGCCGGACCCTCCGTAAAGCCCGCAGGAGACATGAAACCAAACGTAGTTGCAGAGAAGAAGTCCATCAATCGCATCCCCCTAGTCTTTTTGTTGCGCTTTGGCATAGCTTCATTATAGCGCATACCGCATTTTAGCACAAGAAAAAATTGTTCAATGTTTTTCCACGCTTTGGTACGATGTTCCGTATAATGAGAAAATCAGCATAAAAAAAGGTCCCTGTCACTTACCGATTGTAAGCAACAGGGCAGTGGGGGGTGGCTCAATAAAGACCGTTTCACAGAACGATATTATAATACCATATTTGCGAAAAAAGTCAAGCGTAAATTTAAGAAAATTTCTGTTTTTCCCCTTTTTATTTTGAATGAAGATTTTATCTTAAGCGATTCTAATATGGTCAAACCTGCGCCGACATATTCAATCGGTTTGCCGCATAGACCTTTCCGAAAGAAAGGGTGAGATGCGCATGAATCGAAGGCAACTGCTGGGCGGCGTGACAATGCTTTCACTTTCGACGCTGTTCCTGCGCGGAGTGGGCATGGCTTACCGAGTAGTGCTCTCCGAACGCATCGGCGCAGAGGGAATGGGCCTGTATCAGCTGATCATGACCATATATCTGCTATTTTCCATGCTGTCCAGCGCAGGACTGACCATCACGGTCAGCCGGCTGTGTGCGGAGCGCCCGCTGGCACAGCGCAGTGTCGTGGGCAAGGCATGTGGACTGGCGCTGGCACTGGGGCTGGGTCTGTGCTTGGTGCTGTACATCGGCTCGGATGGCATTGCACAGTACCTTTTATCGGACGAACGAGCCTCAGACGCGCTGCGCTGGATCGCACCCTCGCTGCCCATGATGGGCATCTCCGCTGCGCTTAAGGGATATTTTCTGGCACGGGGAGATGTGCTGCGGCCCACGATTGCGCAGGTATCCGAGCAGCTGGCACGCGTGAGCTTAGTGCTAACGCTGCTGTTCCGCTACGATGTCACGGGCCTCTCCTCCTCCTGCTCAGTCATCTTTTTCGGCGCAACAGCGGCGGAAGTCGTGTCCATGGCGATGCTGGGGTTCTTCTATTTGCGCGCGGCGGAACGCACGTCGGAGGCACTGCCGGGCGGATTTCTGCTGCGCGGCTGCGGACCGATCTGGCTGGGCAGCCTGATGCAATGCGGCATGCAGACAGTGGAAAACCTGTTGATCCCGACGCTGCTCAAGGCTTCCGGCGCATCCAGCGCGCATGCTCTTTCACAATACGGCATGCTGGGCGGCATGGTAGTGCCCTTTCTGATGTTCCCCGCGGCGTTTCCAGCGGCTCTGGGAACACTATTGCTGCCCGAGATCGCACGCGAAAATGCGGCAGGTCATGCCGGACGAGTGCGCCGACTGACCAAGCGTACCCTCGGCGCCACACTATGGATGAGCATGGGATTTTGCGCGGTATTTCTTGTCACCGCTAAGCCATTGATGCGCATACTGTACGACAGCGAAGCGGCCGGCGGAATGCTGCGCCTGCTCGCGCCATTGATGCCGCTATTATACCTGGACAACATCGCAGACGCCCTGCTCAAAGGTCTGGGAAAGCAGGGGGCAACCATGATTGTCGAGACGGCGGACTCGATTTTGCGCATTGCTGGGATTCTGATTCTGCTGCCGCGCATGGGCATGATGGGATATGTATTGGTACTGTACGCATCGGGAATCGCGTGTGCAGCAGTGCGTTTAGGAGTGCTTTTCCGTGCGGCAGGGATGCCGCGCGGCTCGCTGCTCCAGCTATTTGGCTCCAAAATCCCGACCGTTTCAGATTGATTTTGCAGCGGTAAAGTAACGAAAAAACAGTCCGCATCGGGCGGGATACCCCCCCTGTATGCGGACTGTTTTGCGTTCTGATGGCTCCTACTTTTTCCCTGCGGCAATGCGAATACAGCGCTGATGGTCCGGATCCTTGATGTTGGTGCCATGCGTGCGGGAATTGAGAAAATGGATACAGACCTGGCCATCCATGTTGTTGTTTCGGATAGTTTGCTGGCCGTGCGGTTCGCCATAGAGAGAAGCCGCATACCACTTGCCCTTGATGCGCACGAGCAGCGGTCGGCGCTGCCAAGTCCATCTGCCGCCCATGGACTTCTTCATGGCGGCGGTATCCTCCTTGGTCTTTGGCTCAACGTCCATGTGCTTATGGCCACCCATGCGATAGCATGTGTAGGTGATACCGGTGTAATAATCCTTGACCAGGAAAGTCGAGCCGCGCGGCGCAAGCTTATTGACCACGCTCCACTCCTCCATAATGCCGTGCTTGGCGGTGGAAGCGGAGCCAGAACCGGGCTTGGGCGTGGGTTTGGGCGTCGGCTTTGGGGTAGGCGTAGGGATGCGCCGGTTATAGAGCGAGCGCGTTGCGCCGTTGGCGTAGAGCATCTGCGCGGTCATGCCGCCCACAACACCATCCTGCTTGAGCTTATTATCCTCCTGAAAATCGCGCACGGCCTGTGCGGTGACGGATCCAAAATCGCCGGTGATTTTATAGTTGTAATAACCCAGATCGCGCAGACGCATCTGCAGGGAGATGACGTCATCCCCTGAATCCCCATCCTTGAGCACGAGATCTGCATAAGGATTCACGGGCTCGGGCGTCTTGGTCAGCGCCGGCGTGGGGCTGGGCGTGACCTCCGGCGTAGCTTCCAAGGCTGCAGATTCGTCCGGCGCGGCAGTGGGTTCCGCATGGACAGTGGTCACGTAACCGCCCAGCGTCAGCGCGGCGCATAGCACGCAGACGGCGGTCCGATACAGCATTCTTCCAGTGATTTTCTTCAAGACGCGTTCACCTCTAAAATAGAACTCCTCTTCTTTTATTTTACCAGAGAATATGATTTTGTAAAGTGCATTTCCCGTGTGCATACAGGATTGAAACAAATACCCTCCTTTTGATTTACATCATTTTTACAATCATAGCGCTTGACAATGGATTTACATCGTGCTAACATTCAACACAACAAAACGCAATGACGTGAAGCAGTAAGCGAGACGCCTTTCCAGAGAAGTGTCGGGCGGTGCGAGACACAAAAGTGTAGATCGCTGAACTCATCACCGAGCGGCTGCCCGAAGGTCTCGAACCGGCGTAGGCGCAGACGGAAGCCCCCGTTATCACAGGGCGTGGACATGATGGTGTCCAACGAGCGCATTCCACACGGATGAAGAAGAGTGGTACCGCGGATGGTTGTATGGTTAACCGTCCGTCTCTTCTGCCCTATGCAGGCAGAAGAGACGGACGGTTTTTTGTTATTTGCGAACGAGCATATTGGGACAGACACATGGGAGAAATGAGAAACACTTCGATGCAAGAAGATGAGAAAGGAAAAACGCCATGAGCAGGACGACACTTTTTTCGGGATACTCCATTGGAGCGGACGCAGTTGAGAACGCGCCTGCAGTGTGCGCGCCATTCGGTCACAGGGTTGTCCTCATCGGCGGACCGCGCGCGCTGGAGGCGGTGCAGGGCCGAATCCTTGCCGCGCTGAAATCCTCCTCCATCGAAGTGACCGGAGTATACGGGTACGACGATGCCAAAATGACCCCACCTGCGGCAAATGATGCGGACATGATTTTTGCCGTAGGGGGCGGAAGAGCCATGGACGCGGGAAAGGCGCTGGCACATGCGCTGGGCAAGCCCCTCTTCACCTTTCCCACCGTCGCTTCGACCTGTGCCGGATCCACTTCTCTGCGCATCCCCCATCGTCCGGGTAACCGCACTCGGGAGTGCGGCGCTTTTGACACCCCGCCTCGCCACATCTTCATCGACCCGCAGATCATCGCAAATGCGCCTGATGTCTACCTGCGTTCGGGCCTGGGCGGCGCTCTGGCCCAGTGCTGCGAATATGCTGCTATGTCACGCGAAGCGCTTTCGCGTCCTGACGCGATGGGCGCCGCGTTGGCCGAGCCGTGCGCCGCGTCCATTCTTCGTTGGGGACAGAAGGCGCTGGCTGACTGCCGCAGGCACCGGGTCACGGACGAATTGGCCGAGATGATCTTGAGCGCCGTTGTATCGTCAGGCATGCTTTCTGATTTTTTGCAGAAAGACGGCGCACTGGGGTTTGCGCACGCGATGTGGAACGGCTTTGCCATGCTGCCCTCGACGGTGCGCAATCGCCATTTGCACGGGGAAGTGGCTGCCTATGGGGGCCTCGTTTTGCTGACCATGGGCGGGCTCCGGGAAAAGCAGGAGAAAATCTATGCTTTCAATCGATCCGTTGGGCTTCCTACGCGGCTTTCCGATCTGCATGCAACGTGCGCGGATCTGCCTGCGGTCGCGGATCTGGTGGTTAGAAGCCTTACCGCACGCGCATGTTCTTCTCCATTGACGGCAGAACTGCTCATACAAAGCATAGTGGATCTGGAAGTCTACAACGATGAGCACGAAAGGGCGTAAAAATGCGCAGAACGGAGGAACTCCCCCGCACCAGCTTGGTGCGAAGGAGTTCTTTCTATATAGGGATAGAGACACATTCCATTATCTCATCAGCTGATAGATCTTGAGACAGTCCTCCTCGGTGAGCTTGACGAACTGACCGGTAGTGCCGTCGGGGCCGCGCTTCACCTTAGCGGCAAGCAGCGGCAGCTGATCGTCCGGGACACCCAGCTCGGAGAGCGTGGTGGGCATACCAATGGAGTTAAAGAAAGAGCGCAACGCGGCAATGCCGGCAAGAGCCGTGTTTTCGGGATGGAAGAAGTCCATCTCACAGCCCATGACCTCCACAGCAAAGCGGGCAAAGCGCGTCACGTCGTGCTGGTAGACATAGGTCATCCACGCGGGGAACGCGACAGCGAGCGCGGCGCCATGGGTGGAATCGTAGAGCGCGGACAGCTCATGGGAAAGCTGGTGGCTGGACCAGTCGCCGACGCGGAAGCAGGAAAGGAAGTCATTGTGCGCGACAGTGGAGGCCCACATCATCTCGGCTCGGGCGGCATAGTTGGTGGGGTCCTTGACCGCGACGGGCGCCTGCTTGATGATGGTCTTGAGCACGCTCTCGCACAGGCGGTCGGTCATATCGACATCGGGCTCGTTGGTGAAGTAGCGCTCCATGATGTGCGCCATGATATCCGACGCGCCGGCGGCCGTCTGATAGGCGGGCAGCGAATAGGTCAGTTCGGGATTGTAGATGGCGAATACCGGCCGATACAGTTCGCAGCCCAGGCCGCGCTTGATCCAGCCGTCCTCTTTGGTGATGACGGAGGAATTGGAGCCCTCGGAACCCGCGGCGGGGATGGTCAGAATCACCGCGACGGGCAGGGATTTTTCGGGCGTTGCCTTGCCGCAATAAAAATCCCAGACGTCGCCGTCATAGCAGGCGCCTACAGCCGTCGCCTTCGTGGAATCGATGACGGAACCGCCGCCGACGGCGAGCAGAAAGTCGATGCCCTTTTCGCGCACAAGATCGATGGCAGTGTGCACGAGGGAGAGATGCGGATTGGGCTGAACGCCGCCCAGCTCGTAAAGCTCGATGCCCTCGGCGCGGATTGCACCGACGACCCTGTCATACAGACCACTCTTTTTGATGGAGCCACCGCCGTACTGCATCAGCACCCGGGTAGCTCCGGCCGCCTTGAGCTCACGGCCCACGGTCAATTCAGTATCGCGGCCAAAGATGGCGCGCGTAGGAGCACAGAACGTAAAATCCTTCATGGTAAAAGAAATCCTCCTGTTTTTGCTGAATTTGCAGTTACAGCTGCACTTCGGCGCCGACGCGGCTGGACTCATAAACGCCCTTGAGCAGCTTGAGCACGGGCAGCGCGCTCTCCCCGTCGATCCAGAAGGGGCGACCCTCCTCCACGGACCTGTAAAAATCGCGCAGCAACACTTCGTGCGTGGTGCCCCAGTAGGCTTTTTCCCCCGAAGCGGCGGAGGTGCAGACGAGCTGGGTGGAGCCGTTCTGCGTCACGTGCAGCGTCTCTGCGTCGGTCTTGAGCACGGCGCGCTCGAACACCAACTCCAGCTCCACCGGCCGGTCAATACCAAAGGTGGTGGTGCAGTAGAAATTGGCAAGCAGACCGGATTCAAAGCGGATCAGGCCGCAGGCGGTGTCCTCTACTTCGATGGTGTCATAGAGCAGATCGGTGGAGACGTGACCGCGCACGGAAGCGGGTTTGCCAGCGAAGTAGAGCATCAGGTCCAGCGTATGGATGGCCTGATTGATGAGCACGCCGCCGCCTTCGGTCTTGTAGAAGCCGCGCCAGCCGCTCTCGGTATAATACTCGGGCGTGCGGTGCCAGTTGACCGCAGCGCGCATAGACAAAAGCTTACCATAGCGACCGTCCTCTATGGCCTGGCGGATATACTGGGACGCCTCATTGTATCGATTCTGGAACACAACGGCGAGGCGGCCGTCGGCGTGGCGGATCATCTCCTCCGCGTCGGCAACCTCGCTGGCCATAGGCTTTTCGGTGAGCACACGCTTACCAGAATCGAGCAGCGCGATGGCCATGGGCGCGTGCAGGTAGTGCGGCGTGCAGATGTGGACGACGTCGATGTCGTCGCGGGAGAGGTACTCCTGCCAATCGGTAGTGTACGCGCAGCCGTACTGCTCGGCGCGGGCCTTTGCGCGATCCGCCCGAATGTCTGCAACGGAGACAAGCTGGACGTTTTCCATGTGGCTCAGGGCTTCCAGATGCACCTTGGAAATGCCTCCGCAGCCAATGAGCGCGACGCGAATCTTTGCCATGTTATTTCCCCTCTTTTTTTGAATCTGCATGGGAGAAGGCGTGCAGGCCGATGCCCGCCGCCACGGCGAGGTTCAAGCTGTCAATCCTGTGGTTGTGTGCGATGATGACGCCGCTGCCAAAGCTCTCCAACTCCGGCGGCAGACCGGATGCCTCGTTGCCGAACACCAGAGAAAACGGCGCACGGGTACGCAGACCCTGATCGGTGAGCGGCTGGGCATTGCGCAGACGGAAGAGATAATACTCCCGTTCCCCCGCTGCGGACAGATAGTCGTCAAAGGTGTCGTAGCGCACGATGTTGAGATGAAAGGCCGCGCCCATGGATGCGCGGAGCACGCGCGGATCGAAGGGATCCACGCCGGGGCGAATGATGGCCACATTCTCATACCCAAAGCCCAGCGCGCTGCGCAGAATCGTGCCCACGTTGCCCACGTCGGATGGATTGTGGAGCACGACATGGTTGGCGGCTGGGTTCAATGGACTCTCATACTTGCTCAGCACTGTGACCGCCCAGGCGTTTTCCTTGCCCGACAGGCGCTCTACCGTGCGGGGAGCCTCCTCCACCCGCACCCCGAGCGCTCGACAACGTTCGATGAGCTTGGTGACGCCGGCGTTTTTATAGCCTGCGGGCGAGACAAGCAGGCAGCGCACAGCCTCGGGGTGCGCGTCGAGCAATTCCATGGACGGAAATACGCCCAGCGCGTATGTATGCGCGTCGTTTTTGTCGTAAGCAACGTATCGGGGCATATGGTTCCTCCCGTATTACAGCACTTTGGCGAGCAGTCCCCGCAATGCGGACGTGGCGACGGTGAACTTGTCCGCGCCGGTGCCGGGGACGTTGGGGTTATTGGACAGATGGGGCTCGATGGAAGCAAAGCCCTCAAAGCCCGCCTGCACGAGCTGCGACAGAATCCATTCCACCTTGCCATCACCCTGACCGGCGGGCCGATGAGCGTCGGAGACGTTCTCAAAGCCATGATCGATGCGCTCAGAATTGCAAACGTAGACGGAATCCTTGACATGCAGATACCGAATGTAGGGTGCAAGCATCGCGTAGGCCCGCGCATTGTCCGCGCCGCACTGCACAAAGTTGGACGGATCATAGGTGCACAGGATGTCGCCATCAAAGACCTTGAGGATGTCCAGGCATCGTTCGGGCGTATCGCCATAGATGGCTTTTTCATTTTCGTGCAGCAGTGTGACGCCGCTGCCGCGATTGGCTTCGACGAGCGCAGAGAGGCGCTGCATCACTTCGTCGCGGTAAACCGCAGGGTCTTCGCCCTGCGGCGTAAAGAAGGAGAACATGCGGATATAGCGCGTGTCCAACTCATGCGCGACATCGATGAGGCGGCGGAAGGCATCCAGGTGCGGGGCAAAGGGATCGTTGATTCCGATTTTGCCGATGGGCGAACCCAGCGCAGAGACGGCAAAGCCGCGATCCGCAAGGCGTGCATGGATGGCTTTGGCCTCTTGCGGCGTATATTCGGAGATGTTTTTGCCGTCGATGCCCCGCGTCTCGATGCAGTGAATGTCCAGGCGGTCGAGCACGTCCATCTGGATGGAGAGGGCGGGATCAATCTCGTCGGCAAAGCCGGTGAGTATAAATTTCGCCATTGCGTTCTCCCCTTTACTTCTTCATCTCCAGCATGAACTGGAAGGTGATGTCGTCAAAACCAGGCAGGTATTCATGGCCGAAATCGGGATAGAGCACGTGGGTCTTTTCACAGGTGAGCCGGTTATAAGCGGCGTACTGCGTCGAGGGCGGGCAGACGTCGTCCATCAGGCCCGTGGCCATCTTGACTGTGGCCTTTACACGGGGCGCAAGGTTTGCAACATCGATATAGCCCAGTTTTTCAAAGATGGCGTCCTCGCGCTCATGGCGGGGATCGTGATGGCGGAAGAAACTGCGCAGCTCCTCGTATGCCTTCTGATCCAAATCCATATCCCAGACGCGCTTGTAGTCGGACAGGAAAGGATAGACAGGCGCGGCACGGTTGATGCGAGGTTCCAAGCCGATGCAAGCCATGGTCAGGCCGCCGCCCTGCGAGCCGCCCATCGCGCCGACACGGGTCTCATCGACATAAGGAAGCGCCATCACAATGCGGGCAAGCGCAACGGTGTCCAAGTAGACGTTCCGGTAGTGCAGCTTTTCGGGGTCCGGATCGTCCAGGCCGCGGATGATCATGCCGTGGTAGGTGGTGCCGCGCACGCTGGCCTGATCCTCGGAAATGCCGCCCTGACCTCGGCAGTCCAGCGCGGCGACGACAAAGCCTTCGCTCACGTAGTTCAGCTTGGAGGACCAATCGCCGCAATCGCCGGTGTAACCGTGGAATTGCAGGACCGCGGGGCACTTGCCTTCGATTTTCCTGGGCTTGACAAACTTGGCGTGGATGCGTGATCCGCCTACACCCGTAAAAAACAGGTCGTAAAACTCTGCATTTGCGGTATGGAAATCAGCCGGTACAAACTGCACGTTGAGATCTTGTGCATCCAGATCGGCGAGTGCTTTTTCCCAGTAGGCATCAAAATCGGCGGGCTTGGGGCTGGAACCCAGATAACCTTCCAACTCTTTGACCGGCATATCGACAATGGGCATATCATTTACCTCCGAAAATCAGATTCCTTATGGATTCAGCGCTCGAACGTCCAGGTGCGCGTCCACTCCTGAGACTCGCCGGGCTTGATGTCGATCTGCACAAAGCCCTCAAAGCACATCGTATGGCCCACGCCCCAAACCACAGCGCGAACAGGGATGAAGTCATCCTTCTCCATCAGCGAGAGGGTGGAGTTGGCGCTGGTCAGCTTATAAGAATAGGGGGCAAACTCAGGCTTTACTGTGTCCAGGAAGGTCATATAGGCGGTTTCGGGCACGCGACGGAGCTTGAGGCACTGCTGCTCATCATCGCCGTAGATGTTGTCGCCCATAACCTTTCCGCCGCTCAGATTGGCAAAACCGGGCAGGTGCATGGTATAATCGGGCGAGATGGGCTCACCGCCCAGCGACAGGAAATTGTGGTTATACTCCTGCGCGACGATGGCGCGCTTGCCCAGGTTGGTCAGCTTGGTGTGGATGGAGATGGTGTTCCCCTCCACCTTGACGGTCTTGACCTCGCGCGCGGCAAAGCCCTGGCACAGCGCGACATCCGTGGTAAAGGTAATAGAATCGGACTTGACCTCCCAAATGGTGGGGAACGGCCGGCAGGGCTCGTTGATCATGAACTGGAAGGGATGGTCTTGCTTGACCAGGTAGCCGTTGCCCAGGCGGGGATATTCCTCGCCCACGCGTGCGGATTCAATGGCGTCATAATGGTGATACTCGGAGCACAGACCGGCGCCATAACTGGTGCCGACATTCGGATCGCGCTGCTCAGGCTCGGCGAACTGCACCGTGCCGTCCAGCGTGATGCGATTGATGAAGCAATTCCAGTTAAAGCGCGTCCTGCCGTAAATTTCACTGCCGGGTTTGACCACGTCGATGCTCAGCCGATCGGATGCGAGGGTCCAAATTTCTGCCATGTTTTTTTACCCCTTTGCTTGTATTGTGTTCAGGCCCTGTGAACCTACTCTGTATTTTAACACAGCATACGTCGTTTTGAAAGATGGAGGTGCGTATTTGGGCCATTTTTTTATCAGAATCATTGACGGGACGAATCGATTATGGAATAATAGAGTTGAGATTCCCGCATCCCGCGCGCGGACAGGTGTGACGGCGGCCGCAGCGCAGGCGGGACTTAAGATAAAGAACCAAGCAAGGAGGATTGGTATGAATTACATACTCTTTACCGACTCCAACAGCGATATTCCCTACGAGGAAGTCGAGCGATACGATCTGCACATCGCGTACATGCCCTATCAGTTGGACGATGCAGAGCATGTGTCCGATCTGGGGCGTGGCGACGTGATCCCCAACTTTTATGCAGCAATGCGTGCGGGCAAGACGCCCACCACCTCGATGCTGACGCCCGAGCGGTACACGGGTTATTTTGAGCCTCATCTTGCGCAGGGAGAGGATATTCTCTTTCTCTGCTTTTCCTCCGGCCTATCGAGTACCTACAATAGCGCGCTGGTGGCGCAGCGCGAGCTTGCGGATAAGTATCCCGACCGGAAGCTGGTCGTTCTGGACACTCAAAATGTCTCCATGGGCGAGGCGTATCTGGCGATGGAGGCGGGCAAGATGCGTCTGGCGGGCGCACCACTGGAAGAGGTCGCCGCCTGGGTGGAGGCGCATAAGTACAATGTGCGCTACTGGTTCACGGTGGATGATCTGGTGTACCTCAAGCGCGGCGGACGCATTTCGGCTACGACCGCGGCATTTGGTACGCTGCTGAACATCAAGCCCATGCTCACCGTCACCCGCGACGGCAGGCTGATCTCCGTAGACAAAGTAAAGGGACGCAAAAAGGCCGTAAAGCAGCTGGCTAAGAATTTAGCCGATGAAATCGTGGACCCCCAAGACCAGGTGGTGTCCATACTGCAGGCGGATTGCCTGAAGGATGCGCAGGCGCTCCAGGGATACTTGGAGGAACTGGTGCCCGGCATCCGCTGCCGCACCGAGATGGTGGGCCCCACCATCTGCGCACACGCAGGTCCCGGCACGCTGGCCGTGGTATTCCTGGGCAACGAACGCGAAAGAACGTAATTATTTCATATTTATTTTCTCCACTGCCGTCATGGCAAAGGGGCTCGCGGAACTCAACTCCCGGCGGGCCCCTTTGCCATCCATGTAAAAAAAACAGCGCGCCCATCGCAATGGACGCGCTGTACAAATAAATTTTGAGCATGTCTGTAAGCCGAGTTCTGTCTTAGATGGCCATCTATCTAGTCTGTCCGTTGCCGAACAGCTCCAGCGATTACCCGGGAACGCGACGGGCCGCCGCATGTGTTCCACATTCAATCTTGCATCAGGTAGGGTTTACATAGCCGACAAGTCGCCATGTCGCTGGTGAGCTCTTACCTCGCCTTTCCATCCTTGCGGGACGCTTGCGCGCCTTACGCGGTATCTCTCTGTTGCACTATCCCTGAAGTCGCCTTCGCCGGACGTTATCCGGTACCCTCGCCCTGTGATGCTCGGACTTTCCTCACACGTTTCTCTCGTGCGCGACCATCCGGCATACTCAAAAAATGCTGACCTTTCGTTACGGCATATAGAGAATGCGGCCGCAGTTTTCGCACTCAACGACCTCATCGCTGCCCGCAATCTGTTTGGCAATGGCGGACGGCAGCGACATGTTGCAGCCCGAGCACTGATCATTATTGAGCGTGGCCATCACGGGGAAGCGCTGCTCGCGGACATTTCGATACCGTTCCATGTACGCGGGATCCACATCCGACCCGATGGCAGCGCGCTCCTTCTTGAGCTCTTCAAGGCGCACCGTCTGCTTTTCAAACTCCTTATCGTAGGTGACCTTCAGGCGCGTGTACTCATCGCGGGCTTTGGCGGCCTTGAGGCGCACCTCCTTATAGCGATTTTCGATCATCTGTGAATGCGCGATCATCTTGCTCAGTTCTTTTTCGGCGGCCTTGAGCTTGGTCACGGCCTCGTTCATCTGGGAGATGACCTTGCGCACCTGCGCGGCATTCTCAAAGGAATCCTCCTGCAGGCTCTGCTGAATTTCGGCAAAGGTCTGCGCCGCCTTGTCGCGCTGTGCGCCCAGCTCTTCCAGGCGCTCCAGCGCCTTATTGGCGTCGTTCTCCATGCCGCGCACGACCGTCTGCTGATCCGCTACGATGTTGCGCAGCTTGAGCAGCTGCTGGCGCAGCGGAAACTGACGGATTTCGGTTTCAAAATCCGCCACCTTCTTGTCGGCCTGCTGATAATTCCACAACTTGTCCAGTTGACGCATGGACTCGCCTCCGTTTTTCATCAATACTTCTGCGGGTACACATAACCCGACATGTTATTATAGCCTAAAATTCCGCCTTTGTAAAGGGGAAAACCGTGTCATTGGCTCCTACAAATGTAGGACTACAATACATCT
>DKYK01000021.1 GCA_002492415.1 Christensenella sp. UBA7102 | reverse complement strand
TCTGGTCGAGGTGACAGGATTTGAACCTGCGACCTTTTGGTCCCGAAGCAGGCTACAACGGCCTGTGGCTGCTGGACGTTGAGACGCATCACTCCCCCGGCATGTCCGAATCCCTGAACCAGATCAGCGAAGCCCTCGTACACAGCGAGCTTGAGCGCTACCTGCGCAAGGCCAAGGCAATCCTGACGCAGGCAGAGTATCCCAATATCATTGAACCTATTGGCAATCGTTCAATCTACAAGGAAAGTAACCTTGTTTTCATCCCTGTAGAAAACCTGAAAAAAATCGGATGCGGAACCTTTTCCGAAATCCAGCATTTTCTTCTCGAGATAACAGAGTTTGCAAAATTGGCAACCCAACACCTCCGATATCAGTAAAAAAACAGATAGCGCACTCCCTTAAAATCCCCCCTGGGTACATACACCTAGGGGGGCGTATAGCCTGCCTGTCTCATTCCATCATTCAAACGGATTCAGAGTTGCCAGTACAATATAGTACACAGGCACTCGCCATACTCAAAGTCGTACTTATCACAAGATACCGACTGGACATATAGCCAAAATCTGCATTTCCTAATGCTGCACTGTGCAGAATTTCATTGCTAGTAATACACATAACATTACTGACCATATTTATTTGAGGATATTGCGTATATCGAACATCGAATCATCTTCCTTTTTGAGTGCTGCTTCGAATGTTCGGATTTCGAGGTGTTCGAGACATCATCCACCTCTCCAGCCCGTCCTATACCCAAAAAATTAACCTTCCTGGTCGCGGTTACCGCGTCCCATCTATGACCAAATGAATCAACACCACAGGCTTATCACAGGGCTACGCATTCACCATAATATACCCGCACACGCAAAGCAAAAAGCGACGGATTGAATGAAAATCATTCAATCCATCGCCCCCAAATGTGAGTGTTCGGTCCAAAGGTGGCGACGTCACCACCAAATAAGGCCCCGCTCCATCCGCAACTAGCACATCGTCAGGTTTTGCCAGGATCTCGGTATTCCAAAGCAAAAGGCACGAGCATATTCACTCGTGCCTTTTTTGGTGGAGCATAACCTCGGCCGTTCCCCGCTAAATACCAAAAAAAACGTGCATTCTCCTTAGCAGATATTGGGCATTACACGACAGGGATTCGATAAGGAAGCCCAGCTGAATCCACCAGTAAGAACGTTTCTCCTTATAGATAGGAACTTTGCAGTTCACAGGGCAGCTAACGATTTGCATGTCACTGTTGCGATATATTAGCGCATAATAGTCACAAATCACGGTTGGGTCTGGCCCCGACAGCCTGATTCACAACCTTTCCGTCCTTCATCACGACCAGCGTAGGAATACTCATCACGCGGAACTGCATGGCCAGCTCCGGCTGCTCGTCCACATTGATTTTGCACACCTGAATGTCGCCGCGCTCGGCCGCGATTACCTCCACAATGGGGCTGACCATCCGGCAGGGGCCGCACCAGCTCGCCCAGAAGTCCAGCAGCACGGGCTTGTCGGAGTTCATCACTATTTCCTGAAAATTGTTCTTGTTGACATTGATAACAGACATTGTTAATCCCCCTTGTTTCCTACTGACTGTATGATACCGCATATCGTCAACCTGTACCGTAATGTTATCACCCATTGCCCGATACGGTTTCTCCCGGCCAGCCGTTGATTCCGCCAAATTCCACGATGTTGGTGTATCCCAATGCCGCCAGCTTCTCGGACGCCTGCTTGCTGCGGTTTCCGCTGCGGCAGTAGACGAGAATCAGCTGATCCTTGTCTGGCAATTCCTCGATCTCCTCCGAACCAATCGTTTCATTCGGAATACAGATTGCACCGGGAATGTGTCTTTCCTCATACTCCGCTCGCGTGCGCACATCCAATATAATGTAGTTTTCCTCTTCCTCCATCAGTGCATCAGCCTCTGCCGCTGTGATCTGCCGGTAACCGCTCTCCGCATTTCCTGCGTCTCGGGCAACCGCGCACCCCGTCAGCATGACCGCAATCATCAGCAATGGGATCAATTTTTTCATAAAGCTCCACTCCTCACCTTTATTAAACATAATATACCCTTTTTTTATCTTTGTATCTGTGATCTTGTCACAAAGCGCCGCTGTCCATCCTCCCTGACAAACGATTGCGCACAACCATTTTCCAGTTCCGTCTCCATTTTCTGAGCAACAGGATTCCCGGCAGCAGAAACAACGCTCCGGTAATTCCCCATATCAGTACATCTTCCGCTTCGGTAACGGCGCGGATAAACGCGCTTATCAAGCCAAAACTGCCTTCAATAAGAAAAAACACGCAGGCACATTTCCTGAGGAGGGAGAAGGACGTATCGCCCCGTTTCTTCTTTTCGGCACGCTTTCGAATTGCCTCCCCGATTGCCATACCGATTATGCCGGGAAAGGCGCCGCCCGCGACCACGGCTGGGCGCAGTTTCAAGCGATGGAGAATCACTATAACCTGCTCTATCGCGAGGACGAGCGTGAGCTGATCCCCCTCTGCTGTCAGATGGGCGTCTCCCTCATGCCCTACAGCCCGTTGGCGGCGGGACACCTCGCTCGCCCGGAGTGGCACACCGACACCCTGCGCAGCAAGACCGACCGGGTCGCGATGGGCAAATACGACCGCACCGAGCAGCAGGACATGCAGATCGTCCGGCGGGTGCACGAGCTGGCGGAGCACTGCGGCGTCAGGATGCAGCAGATCGCGCTGGCGTGGCACTGGGCAAAGGGCGTCGCGTCCCTGATCCTCGGCGCCACCAAAGCCTTCTATCTCGACGATGCCGCCGCTGCGCTTGACGTGCGCCTCACCGCCGAGGACATCGCCTATCTGGAGGAGCCCTACCTCCCCCACCGCATCGTAGGCGCGATCGACCGCAACCCGCCAGACGGCGTCATACTGCTGGACGAAAAGAAATAACCTTGCGGTACCCCCAAGCGCTGGGCGCGAACACATTACCAGGCGTACAGCTTACCTCATCGTGACCGTAGAAAAGACTCACAGGGCTTACGGACTGTGCAATACAGTCCGTAAGCCCTGTCTGCTCCCCAGTAAGAAAGGATGGCCAGTATCAACGTTACCTGGTTTCAAACGAGACCCCGACGCCGGGGCAAAAAGCTTTATGCTTCGTGCATCCCGATCATAGCCCGCCGAGGTGGTACAGGCTTGCCTTGGGCTTGCGCTCGAGCGTGGCGCGGTCAATGCCGATCAGGCCAAAGCGCATGCGGTATCCCATTTGCCACTCGAAGTTGTCCATCAGGCTCCAGTAGAAATAGCCCTTCACGGGAATGCCGTCGGCGATGCAGTGCGCCACACCGTCGGTGGCAATGTCGATGAAATTCACGCGACGGGAATCCTCGTCGCAGGAAACGCCGTTTTCCGTGACCATCAGATCGCCCTTGAAATCCCGTGCAACCGCACGGATCACATGCTCCAGCGCCTGCGGGTAGTATTCGTAGCCCATCTGGGTGCGCTCGGCGCCTTCTGGGACGGGAAGGTCGTCCTCGGCGCCCACGAGGGTTCGGGTGTAGTTCTGCACGCCAAGGAAGTCGTCGTCCTTAATGTAGGGAAGGTAATGGGTGAACTCCTCTGCCCAGACGGCTTCCGCTCTCTCCTCTCCGCCGGGAACCGGTTGCAGATCGTGGAGGCTCAGCGTCAGGCCCACCCGGATCTCAGGATACAGTTCCTTTATGACCTTCCTTGCCGCCTGATGGCATTTCATGGTCAGCAGGTCGCTGTGCTCACTGCCGCCCAGATTGAAGCAGTGCGGCTGCGGTGTGCCGAAGATCTCCGCGTTCTCCATGGCCTGAAATCTCATGTTTTCCATCATGGCCTGCATGTTCAGCCCCATCTGAACCTCTCCGCCCCCGTTACCCGCGGCAGCCTCGGCGGCTTTTTTTGCCATCAGGGTATAGCGGCGGGAGATGGCCGCTACCTGAAGGCCCATGTTGGCCTCGTTGATGGTGCAGACGTAGTTCAGCTCGCTGCCCAGCGCCTTGATGACGTGGGCGACGTATTGTGCGAAGTCTTCCACAACGGTCTCGGCTTCCCACCCGCCCTTGCGGATGATCCAGACCGGGCTGGAGAAGTGGAACAGCGTCACAACGGGCTCAATGCCCATCTCCCGGCAGCAGCGGATCACCTGCCGGTAGTGCTCGATCTGCTCCTCGTCGAACACGCCCTCCTCCGGCTGAACCCTCGCCCACTCGATGGAAAAGCGATAAGCGTTCAGTCCGGCTTCCTTCATCAGCCTGATGTCCTCCGCGTACCGGTTGTAGTGATCGCAGGCAATGCCGCTCTTTTCCTTATAGGTGGAATGCGGCATCTGCTCCTGCGCCCAGCAGTCGGAGTTGGTGTTGTTCCCCTCGACCTGATGGGCAGCGGTAGCGGCTCCGAGGAAGAATTCTTTTGCGAATCTGCTCACAATGGATCGCTCCTTCTGATGACTTGATGATGGAATTGTATCATACCGAAAAATGCCGATAAAGGCAATAATATGCTATTCAGGACAATATTATGCTGATTGAAATTACATGCACGCATTTTTGACCCGGTTCGCATGATTTTGCCTGTTCAAAGCAAAACAGATACGCTATCATTAAGCCAATCAACAGACCCGCGGGCAAAACAAAAGGAGGCACTCACATGGCAAAGACCAGAAAACCCACCCAGAGTGAGATCGACGGTGTGCAGTACCGCAGAGCGAGGCTGTGGCAAATCATACTGTACGCATGCAACGCGCTTTGCGGCCTGACTGTGTACAGCCTGATCGGACAGGCCAGCTATGCAGCAAGCATAGGCTTTGGGATCAGCACCATCGCCGTGGGCGGCATACTCACCGGCACCCGGATACTGGACGCCATCACCGACCCCCTGCTGGCGTTCCTCTACGACCGCGTCAACACCCGCTTTGGCAAGCTGCGGATACTGATCCTGGGCGGCTTTGCGATCGAAGCGCTGGCGCTGTGGTGCATGTTCGACCTGTGCTCCAGCAAGGGCTTTGGGATGTGGATGTTCGTTCTCCTGTATGTGCTGTATGTGATCGGCTACACCATACTCAACATGACCATCCAGACCATTCCCGCGGTCCTCAGCAACGACCCCAAGCAGCGCCCCACCATAGGCGTCTGGACAACGGTGTTCAATTATCTGGTACCCATGGTGTTCAGCATTGTGCTGAACATGGTGATACTGGCTCGCGCGGGCGGCAGCTACAATCAGGCTTACCTGTCCAGCGCCGTCCGGATCACTCTGGTCGTCGGCCTGATCGGCAACATACTGTGCTGCATCGGCGTCTCCGCGTATGACAAGCCCGAAACCTTTGTCGGGCTCAAGAAGCACGAGCCGCTGAAGATCAGGGATATGGCCGATGTGCTGCTGCACAACAAGCCGCTACAGGCCTACATCGCCGCCGCTGCCTCCGACAAGATCGCGCAGACCACCGCCAGCCAGAGCATCATCACCACCATGCTCTATGGCATCATGATCGGCAACATGGGGCTTTCCACCATACTGACGGTGATCGCAATGCTTCCCTCCATCGTGTTCGCGATTTTCGGCGCGAAGTACGCGGGCAAGCACGGCAGCAGAAAGGCGACCATCGTCTGGTCTGCGGCCTGCATCGGGGTCGGCGCCGTCACGATACTGTTCTTCCTGTTGGTCGACCCCAGAAAGATCGCCCAGATGGGGATCGCGACCGTGCTGTACGTCCTCCTGAACCTGGTATTGAACGGCTGCAAGATGTGCGTCACCACCGCGAGCAGCTCCTTCATGGCCGACTGCATCGACTACGAGCTGGATCGCTCCGGGCGCTACGTCCCCGCGGTGGTCTCCGGCACCTACAGCCTGCTGGATAAGCTGATTTCCTCCGCGGGCGCTCTGATCGCAACCGGTGCCTGTGCCGTGATCGGCTATGTAAACACCGTGCCCCAGCCCAGCGACCCCCTGACCCAGAGCGTGGTGGCCGTTACGCTCAGCGTGGTCTACGGTCTGCCCATCCTCGGCTGGATCGTATCCCTGATCGCGATGAAGGGCTGCAAGCTGACCCGTGAGGAAATGGTCAGCGTCCAAAAGCGGATCGCCGCGAAAAAGCAGGAGGGGATCCTGGAAACCGCGCGGGAAAACGGCGTGAACGTCTGATCCAACCAAACAACGGCGCCTGCTGCGGGGCAGGCGCCGTTTGGGCTATCTCGCGTTCCGGTATTCCATAGGCGTCATTCCCGTCAGCTCCCGAAAGCACCGCGTGAAGTAGTTGCGGGTCGTAAAGCCCAGCTTGTCAGATACCTCCTGAACGGAGTATTCCGAGTCCCTAAGCAGTATCTTTGCGCGCTCGATGCGGGCGGCCTTCACAAAGTCGCTGATGCCAAAGCCGGTCTCCTCCCGGAAGCGCCGGGTAAAATAGGTCACGGAATACCCGACCATATCCGCCAGCTCCCGCGCATGGATATTCCGGTCGATGTTCATCTCGATATAGTCGCAGCATCGCTGGATGGGCTCCGAATAATAGGGGTTCTCCCGCCTGCTGTGCACCCTGCGGACAAAATCATCGTACATGCTGATGCAGACGGTCGAGGTCTCCTCGATGGAATGGGCGTCCAGCGCGCTCTGGATATAGGCGTCCCCAAGGGAATAGGCTTCCTCCGGGCTCAGGCCGCCGTCCATGGCCGCCCGGCAGACGATGGTGCAAAACACGATGGTGCTGACCCTTGCGTGCAGCAGCGGGTCTCTGGCATTGATCTTGACGCCGTCCGATATGTTCATGGAGGTACTCAGCGCCTCCTTGTAGTTCAGATCCCCCAGCCGAACCATTTCCAGCATGGCCTTTTCCGCGATGTACACGCGATGGCGATCGGATGGCATGTGCTGGGCGGAGGAGGGCAGCATCCGGATGTCGTCGACGAACACGTCGCTGATCTCGATCCGCTGCCCAGTCACGCAGTAGTGGAGCATTCTCAGGTTTCTGGAGAATATGGTGTACTGGCTGGACGGAACCCGATAGATCGCCTCATAAAAGCTGCGGAGCCATGCCGCGCTGTAGCTGCTCAGGTCCTTGGAGCGAAAGCCCTGAAAGATGCTGTCCGCGGAGGTGTTGGTATAGAACACCGGCCCGATGACGTGGAACCGATAGAGCGTGTTTTCCACCTTCTCAAACGCCGCGCCCCAGACCAGCCCGGTGTCGCTGGTCAGGAAGGCAGGCGTGCTGCGCTCGGATCCGATCTTCAGCATCTTTTTCAGGCATCCGAACACCTCAAACGCAACGGCCAGCACGGCCTGATCCGGGCAGTTGGAAAACAGCAGCTTCCCGTCCGCGTCATAGCTCCAGCTGTAGATATTCCCGTCGCAGAGCATGAGCTCCCGGAACAATTCCAGATTCTGCGAAACGTCCACATAAACCCCTCCCCTGCATCTATCATAAGAAATAAAGCCCTCTTTTTCAAGTCTTTTAGCAAAGGAGTCCGACTATGCGAAAAATCATACCGATCCACGATAACTGGCTGTTCTCCAAGCACAGCGGCATGGAAGATGCCCAAGCCGTCACACTGCCCCACACCTGGAACAGCCTCGACGGTCAGGACGGCGGCAACGACTACTACCGCAGTACCTGCTTCTATACCCGCCATCTGTGCAGGCCGGAGACGAACCCCGGCGACGAGGTCTGGCTGGAATTCCTCGGCGCGGCGCACACCTGCGAGGTGTTCCTCAACGGCGTGATGCTCGCCCGCCACGAGGGCGGCTACTCCACCTTCCGGGTGAAGCTGGAGAACCTGCAGCCGGACAACACACTGCTGGTCACTCTGGACAACGCGGACAACGACCGGGTCTATCCCCAAAAGGCAGATTTCACGTTCTACGGCGGTCTCTACCGCGGCGTGAATCTGATCGTGGTTCCCGCGTCGCATTTTGAGCTGGGCTATTGCGGCACCCCCGGCATCAAGGTCACGCCCCGTGTGAATCTAGCGGATCACAGCGCCGTGGTCACCATGGAAACCTGGCAGACCGACGCGGAATCCGTCACCATGGAGGCGGCCGGCCAGAGCCGCACCGTTCCCAGCGTGGACGGTTACGCCAAGGCGGAATTCGCCATCGAAAACGTCCGCCTGTGGGACGGCGTCGACGACCCCTACCTGTACACGGCCACCGCGGTTCTGCCCAGCGGCGACAGCGTCTCTGCCCGCTTCGGGTGCCGCAGGTTCGAGATCGACCCCCAGAAGGGCTTTCTGCTGAACGGCCGGAGCTACCCGCTGCGGGGCGGCGCGCGGCATCAGGACTGCAGGGGCGTGGGCAACGCATTGACCCTCGAGCACCACAGGGCGGACATGGAGCTCATCCGGGAGATGGGCTGCAATACGCTGCGCCTTGCCCACTACCAGCACGCGCAGGAATTCTATGACCTCTGCGACGAATATGGCATCGTGGTCTGGGCAGAGATCCCCTACATCACCATGCACATGACCAACGGCCGCGCCAACACGCTCTCCCAGATGGAGGAGCTGGTGGTGCAGAATTACAACCATCCGTCCATCGCCGTGTGGGGGCTTTCCAACGAGATCACCGCCGCCAGCGCCGTCAATGAGGAGCTGCTGGAGAACCACCGGGCGCTGAACGAGCTGTGCCACAGGCTGGACAGCACCCGCCCCACCACGATGGCCAACGTGTTCATGCTGGAGATCGACAGCCCCATACTGGAGATCCCCGACGTGAACAGCTACAATCTGTATTTCGGCTGGTATCTGGGCGAGCTGGAGCAGAACGACGAGTTCTTTGACGAGTATCACGCCAAATACCCCGACCGCTGCATCGGTTTTTCCGAATACGGCGCCGACGCCAACCCCCAGTATCAGTCCTCGACCCCCGAAAAGGGCGACTACTCCGAAAGCTATCAGGCGCTGTACCATGAGCATATGCTGAACATGATCGAGGCGCGGCCCTGGCTGTGGGCGACCCACGTCTGGAACATATTCGACTTTGCCGCCGATGGGCGTGACGAGGGCGGAAAGCACGGCGAGAATCAGAAGGGGCTGGTGACCTTCGACCGCAAGACCCGCAAGGACGCTTTCTATCTCTACAAGGCGCACTGGAACAAAAAGGAGCCCTTTGTACACATCGCGGGCGCAAGGTATGTGGATCGCACAGAGCCCGTCACGGAGATCAAGGTCTATTCCAACCAAACCGAGGTGACCCTCAGCGTAGACGGAAAGCCCTTTGAGACCCAAACCGGCAGGTATGTGTTCCGTTTCAGGGTGCCGATCACCGGCGAGCACTCCATCCACGCCTCCTCCGGCGACTGCCACAGCGTGATACTGGTCCGCAAGGTCAGCGTGCCGAATCCGGAGTACCGGATGGTCGCCTCCGCTCCGGTCACCAACTGGTTCGATGCCGGGGAGATCGACCCAGAATACTACAGCGTCGCAGACAAGCTGGGTGAGATTCGCCAGCATCCCGAGGCAGGCGCGGTCATCGACGCCATGATGGCGCAGGGCGCGTCCTCGCGGGGCGACGTGGCGGACGCGGTGAAGGACAATCCCGCGCTGCAGAGGATGATGGGCAGGATGACACTGCTCTCCCTGCTCAAGCAGGGCGGCGCGGACGAGCAGTCCGTAAAGCAGCTGAATCGCATACTGCAGCGATACAAGAAGGTGTGATGCTCCATGAAAACAACGTACTGCAATCCCCTCGATCTCGGGTATCGCTATTCCCACATGAACGAGGGCAAGCGCCTCGCCCACCGGGAAGGCGCCGACCCCACGCTGGTTTGCTTCAAGGGCGTCTACTATGTCTTTGTCTCCATGAGCGCCGGGTTCTGGTGCAGCAGCGACCTGCTGAACTGGCAGTTCCGCGCGGCAGAGGATCTTCTGATCTACGATTATGCCCCGGACGTGCGTCAGATCGGCGAATATCTCTACTTCTGTGCCTCCCGCCGCAACCGGAATTGCCCCATTCTGCGCACGAAGGATCCCCTGACGGCGGCGTTTGAGGAGGTCAGCGCGCCGTTCGCGTTCTGGGATCCCGACCTGTTTCAGGACGACGACGGCAGAGTGTATCTCTACTGGGGCTGCACCAACACCGAGCCCATCTGGGGCATCGAGATGGACCCGGAAACCCTGCAGCCCATCGGCGAAAAGGTGCCGCTGATCCACGCAAGGGAATCGAAGCTGGGCTATGAGCGCCCCGGCGAAAACGGCGTGGTCTCCAGAGAGAACAGCGTGGTCTACCAGCATCTGAAGCCCCTGTTCAACCCCGAGATCGGGAAAATCGAATTCCCGCAGGGCATGTCCAGCATGGGCGGATACAGCGCCGAGGCCATGACGGCGATGTTCCTCTCCATCGGCAAGCCCTACATCGAAGGGGCGTACATGACCAAGCACGGCGGCAAGTACTACCTGCAATACGCCTGCCCCGGCACCCAGTACAACACCTATGCCGACGGCGTGTATGTGGGCGACAGCCCGCTCGGGCCCTTTGTGCTGCAGCGGAGCAACCCCTTCTCCTCCAAGCCCGGCGGCTTCATCACCGGCGCGGGCCACGGCAGCACCATCGCCGACCGACGCGGCAACTACTGGCACGCCTCCACCATGCGCATCAGCGTCAATCACGATTTCGAGCGCCGCATCGGGCTCTTCCCCGCTGGCTTCGACGCGGACGGCGTGATGTACTGCAACCAGAATTTTGCCGACTATCCCCACGAGATCCCATCCGGCGCGTTTGACGCCGCCGCCCAGCAGCCCAAGTGGATGCTCCTGAGCTACAACAAGAAGGCGACCGCCTCCTCTGGCGCGCATCCGGAGTTCGCGGTCAACGAGAACATACGGGACTGGTGGAGCGCGGACACCGCCGATGCGGGGCAGTGGCTCTGCGTCGATCTGGGCAGGCCGGAGGACGTCCGGGCCATTCAGGTGAACTTCGCCGATGAGGCGCTCTGCCCGGAGTTCCCCGCCGAGCAGTACGGCAGCGACAGAGGCGACCGCCGCATCGAGCTAGAGCCCCAGATCTCCGAATACACCCTCGAGGCAAGCTGCGACGGCGAAAGCTGGACGGTCCTGGAGGAAGTGTCCCGGGAGTGTTCCAACGGCTATTATGAATACACCGACGGGCTTGCCGCACGGTATATCCGCGTGGTGGGCGGAAAGCTCCCCTATGGTCAGGTGATGCGCATATCCGGCCTGCGGGTCTTTGGCAACGGCAGCGGAGCGGTCTGTGCGCCCGCGCAGGCCAGAGCCGAGAGGATCAGCGATCTGGAGGCGCGGATCACATGGGCGCACGTCCCGGACGCGCAGGGCTGCAACATCCGCTACGGCATCGCGCCGGACAAGCTGTACATGAGCTGGCTGGTGTACGGCGCAGACGAAGCAACGCTGACGACGCTGATGAAGGATCAGGAATACTACGTCTGCGTGGACAGCTTCAACGAAAACGGCATCGCGCCCGGCAGTATCATCAAGGTGGTGTAAGATATGGCAAGAAAAGCGGTTCAGCAGTTCATGCTGGGCTCTGTACTGAAAAACGAAGCGTCCGCGAAAGCCACACTCGCCGCCATCAAAGCGGCCGGGTACGACAGCATCGAGCTGTGCGGCTTTATGCTGCACCCCATGGGCTTTCTGGTTCGCATGCTGACAAAGGCTGCCGGCATGCCGGTTGGCGGCGGCGGCAATCTGGACTGGGAGCGTCTGGTGAAGCAATCCGGTCTGGACGTGGTGTCCATTCATCAGGATCTGGGTTCCATCGAACGGGATGCTGGGGCGGTCGCGGCGGAAGCCAAGCGCTTTGGCACGGACACGGTGGTCGTCACAGGGATGTACCGTTTCGACTACGGCAGCAAAGAAGCCGTGCAGGCGCTGGCCGGTCGGCTGAACGAGGCGGGCAGGCGTCTGGCCGACCAGGGGATCCGGCTCCTGTACCACAACCACAACTGTGAATTGCGCAAAACTGCCGGGCAGAGCTGCGCCTATGACATTCTGCTGGAGGAAACCGACCCCGCATACGTGAATTTTGAATTCGATTCCTACTGGTTCACAGAGGGCGGCGCGGACGCGAAGCTGTGGATGCACCGTCTGGGCAGCCGCATGAAGCTCTGGCACATCAACGATCGAGGCGCAAGGCTGACCGGCCCCGCCATGACGCCCATACTCAAGACCGACAGCATGGAGCTGGGCACAGGGAACATGGATCTGGTCGGTCTTGCGCAGATCGCCGTGCAAAACGGCGTCAGCGCCGTCATACTGGAGAGCCACCGCAACTGGATCGACAATTCCCCGGTCAGGAGCCTGCAGGTCTCCGCGGAATGGCTGAACGAGCATTTTCAGGAGGTGCGTCCATGAGAGCGATCAGCCTGAGGACGGAGCACATGATCAATCCGCTGGGGCTGCAGACCGCAAACCCGACCCTCAGCTGGAACTGCGCCGGCGGAACCGCGCAGACGGCGTATCAGATCACCGCAAGCTCCGGCGGCAATACGGTATGGGACAGCGGCAGGGTCGCCTCCTCCCGGATGTCCGCGCGGTATGGCGGCCCCGCCGCCGGAGCCCGGCAGCAGATCGAGTGGCGCGTCACGCTCTGGGACGAGAACGGAACCCCCGGTCAGCCGGAGAGCGCATGGTTTGAAATGGGACTGACCGACGGGAGCTGGCAGGCCAAGTGGATCGACCCGGAGCTGCCCCACGATGCGAACACCCGCCAGCCGGCCAGCGTGCTGCGTAAGACCTTTTTTGCGAATACCACGGAAAACGCCCGCCTGTACATCACCTGCCACGGGCTGTACAAGGCGACGCTCAACGGAGCTGCTGCGCACAGCTTTGTGTACGCGCCGGGTACGGACGATTACCGCAAGCGCGTGCAGGTTCAAGTCTATGACGTGACCGGTCTGCTGCGTCCCGGAGAAAACGAGCTCATCGTAACCCTCGGCGACGGCTGGTATCGGGGCAACAACGGTGTGGACGGCCTGTACAATTATTATGGCTCCGACCTTGCGCTGCTGTGTCAGCTGGAGGCAGGCGGGCAGGTGCTCTGCTGCTCCGACGGCAACTGGGAGGCTAGCCAGTCCGGCCCCGTGCGCCTCAACGACATGGAAAAGGGCGAGCAGTACGACGCCCGTATGGAGAAGATTTGCGATTGGCACGGCGTGACCGTCAGGGATCATGGCTATGACGCGCTCTGCTGCTCCGACTCCGTACCCGTTCTGGAGCAGGAGCGATTCCCCGGAAAGCTCCTCAAAACCCCCAACGGTGAGACGGTCATAGACTTCGGCCAGAATCTGGCGGGTTACACAGAGCTGCGCGTCCACGCCAAAGCAGGCCAGAAGATCACCCTCTGGCACGGCGAAACACTGGATGAACACGGCAACTTCACCCAGAGCAATTTCGACCCCGGCGAGCGCAACAAAAACGGCGGCATCCCCCAGCGCATCGACTACATCTGCAAGGATGGCCTGAACGTCTACAAGCCCAGCTTTTCCTACTTCGGCTTCCGCTACGCCAAGGTCGAGACCGATGCAGACCTGTCCGACGCAGCGTTCACCGCCATAGCAGTTTATTCGGAAATGCTGCAGACCGGTTTTTTCTCCTGCGGCAACGAGTATGTGAACCGCCTGTTCCTGAACACCCTGTGGAGCATGCGCTCCAACTTCTGCGACATCCCCACGGACTGTCCCACCCGGGAGCGCGCCGGATGGACAGGCGACGCCGCCGCCTTTGCGCCCACCGGCGTGTATCTGGCGGACTGCTACCCCGTGCTGCGGAAATGGCTGGCAGAATGTCGCCTCGCGCAGGGCGAGGATGGGCTGGTCGCCAACATCGCACCGCCCAACAACAGCGGCAGCTTCATCTCCAATCTGCTCCAGGGCTCCTCCGGCTGGGGCGACGCCTGTATACTGGTGCCGTGGGCACTCTACGAAGCCTACGGCGACCGGGCGATTCTGGAGGAAAACTACGAAATGATGACCAAATGGCTGTCCTTCGTGGAAAAGCGCGCCCAGAAGACACGCATCCAGAACCTGCTGAACCCGTATCGGAAATACCTCGTGGACAAGGGCTTCCACTTTGGAGAATGGCTGGAGCCGGACGTGAGCAGCATGGATACCATGAAGAAGAACATGATGACCGGCGCCCCCGAGGTGGCCACCGCCTACTATTGCAAATCAGCTGGACTGCTCACCCGGATCGCAGAAATTCTAGGCAAAAGCGAGGACGCGCAAAAGTACGGCGCCATTGCCGACGGCGCCCGGAACGCCTATCGATACACCTCCACCAAAGACGGCGCGATCTCCTCCAAACGACAGGCGGAGTACGTCCGCCCCATCGCCTTTGGTCTGCTGGATGAAGAAGAGTCCCAAATAGCAGCAGATCGGCTGGCCGCCATGATCGCCGCGAACGACTATCATCTGAACACAGGCTTCCTGTCCACGCCCTTCCTGTGCCGGGTGCTGTCCGACCACGGCCATGCGGACACCGCCTATCGTCTGCTGCTGCAGGATACCGCGCCCAGCTGGCTCTACCCGGTGAAACACGGCGCAACCACCGTCTGGGAAAGCTGGGACGGCGTCCGGGAGGATGGAACCGTGCACGATTCACTGAACCATTATTCTTACGGCGCCGTTTCCGGCTGGCTGATGGGGGACGTCTGCGGCATCCGGCTGAGCGAAGGAAAGCTGACCATCGCCCCCAAGCCCTCCAGAGCCCTTGCGCACGCGGAAGCCAAATGGCTCTCCCCGGTGGGAATCATCGAAAGCAAATGGCATTACGAGCAGCAGCAGGTGGTGTTTGAAGTGACAATCCCCGCCAATGTCGCCGCCGAGATCCGCCTGCCCAACGGCAATACCGTCGAAGTAAAGCCCGGCTTCCACGTTTTCTCCATCAAAGCATAGCGACACGGCATCGGTTCAATGAAATCCACCCCGCTTATCCGGCAGTATGGTACGCTGCCTAATAAGCGGGGTGGATTTCACATTCGTTTGGCGTACCGTTTTCTGTTCAGGCATCCGCTCCTCAGTTCCTTCTGAATTCGTCTTGTGCCCCAATCTTGCCCAGTTTCACAAGCCTTTCCGCAATCGCACCGGTTGATCGTTTGAAATGGACACACATCTCATCTCCCGTGTAGCCCTCGGCAAAAATGCGGCACAGTGCTTCTTCATCCTCTCTCGACCACGGCTTTCCCGCATACTCCAGCAGCGGCTTCGTCGGCTTGTCGCTCTGATGCGCAGCAGACCGCAAAACAATATTCAGTGCGCGGACAATCTCGACCTGATTACAGCAATCATCCTCCGGCTAAATCTCACCGGTTACTGGATTCACTCTGTCCGTCAGGAGTGTGAGCAGTTCTTAGACACGCTGAATATCCATGTTCATTCCTCCACAACCTTGTTCAAAAATACTCTATTTCGGAAGCAGCAACGCAGGTTTCAATACCTGTTGTACCAAAATTGTCGCATCAAATGGTGTATAGGGGATTCGAACCCCTGACCTCAACATTGCGAACGTTGCGCGCTACCGCTGCGTAGCCAGTGAACCCAACGCTGCTTGCGTTTGTTCTAAGGAGGATGGGCGTTCATTCCCGTAAAACTCGTCGAAGGATACACGGAAGTCAATCGTAATCCGATAATTCCTGTCCACGGTGATCTTGTTGATGAGCCTTGCCATCAGCATCTTTTTCTCGTCGGTTGTGCATTGGGTGAAAGCGGTTTCCCATTTGACCAGAATGGGCTTGAGCTGGTTGATTCTTTCCAGCTGCTGCATGGACAGGTGGAGCGCCGAATCTGAGTCCAATTCGTGTTTGATGCGTTCAATCTGGTCTTCGATGGACTGGAGCGTTTCTTTGAGGGTTTGGGGATCAAAGCTGCTGGTGCCCATTACGGCATTGACGATTTCTTCCTTCATGCGTGCCTTTTTCGTCTCCAGGTCTTTGAGCTGCGCATGTCGATCTGCGCGCTGTTGGCGCTGCTCAATCCGTCGATGCTCTGCCAGCGTCTTGCGGTATACCTTGTCAATCGTGGGTCGAATGCGGGCGATGTATTGATCGATAATGGCGAGCACTGCCTGCTCAATCTTGTACGCGGAATAGGTGCTTTGCCCATCGCATCCCTTTGCGGTAACAGATCCGTTATAGCAGCGATAGATCTGGCGGTAACGCGGCTTTTGTCCCTTCTTGCTCTGATTGATATAGGTGCCCACCAGGCGATGTCCGCAGTGCGCGCAGTAGAGCAGTCCGCACAACAGAGTTGCGCCATACCGCTTGATTTTCCCCTGACCATTTTGATCCTCCCGGTTCCGCACCATGCGGGTGACCCGGTTGTCCATAACTGTCTGCGCAAAGGCGAACTCTTCGTCACTGACGATCTGCAGCGCTTCATTGACAGGTGAGCGGACTTCTCCGCATTTGAAGCGCCCGGTATAGGTCTCGTTGCGCAGCATAGTTGTAATCGTTGTGGGCACCCATATGCGTGTGGGTTCGGGATAGTGTTCATTCAGGTATTCGGCGATGCGGTGTGTACCCATTCCCTTGTTGCAGTATAGGTCGAAGATGAGCTTGACGACCTGCGCGGACGTGGGTTCGATCTCAAGATCATACAGCATGCGGTTTTTCTTTCCAACGCGACCGTTGTGCACGCCTTTATAGCCATAAGGAATGGGACCGCCGCGCCAGACGCCCTGTGCGGTGATCTGCTGCTGGCGTGTTTTCACGCGCACGGACGTCTTTTCGCTTTCCCCCATCGCCTGCCAGAATCGAATGTAGTTGATCAGCTTGTCGGTATGCGAGTCCAGCCGCATCTGCCCTTCCTGGGTGCTCCAGATCTCGATTCCATGTTCGATCAGCCATTGCGCGACAAACGGCGTTTCATCGTCGCGGCGTCCCAAACGGTCGAACATAAAGACCAGCAGGACGTCGAAACTCTTTTTCAGCGCCGCTTCTTTCAGCTGAGTGATCTTATCGCGCTTTGCTGCGGAGACCTTGAAACCGGACACGCCTTTTTCGCTTAACTCGTCAACGATCTCCCACCCATCCATTCGCTTAGCGAATTCATGGCATTCCAGGCGCTGCATAGGGATGTCGTTTTTGTCCACCTGACCGGTTGTGGATACTCTGTACAGACAAATAACTCTTTTCATGATGCCTCGTCTTTCTGACGAAGGGCTGCCATGACCAGCACCTGGGCAATGCTCTCGCTGACATCGGATGCAGCGGATAACCCATTGAAGTGCAGAACCACCTGGCAGCCCTCCGGCGTGATGTACTGGGTCTGTACAGTTGATTGCGTGCTGTTTTCGTTTTCAAGGTTCATGTTCTCACCTCGCTGATTATACCATTTCCGTACAGATTCGCAAAACGAGTGCGTTTTCCATGCGAAGGTCTGTCATACCCACGCATGGAAAACACCGCCCTCACCGGCGGAGATCCACTCCTCATAGGTCTCACCTCCCCGTCTCCCGACCGGGGCACCCAATGCTGTGACGCGTTCAGGATGCAAGTCTCATGATGGTGTTGCCGACTGCGGCTATTCACTTGTCAAGGTACGGTCAAGAGGTCCTTGATTCCTCTCTACCTATATCACAATCCTAGCCCTGTTTTAGGACACATATTTTAGAGCTGATATGGGAAAATACGCTAAGATCGGATATTCGCCTTGACAAATGCGTATCTTTACGCTAAAATACGATTGCATCGGATATTCGCCTAAGGAGGCTCAAATATTATGACATATATCAAAAGGGATATTGAGGATAAGATCCTTGCCCTGTCCAAAGAGTATTCCTGCATTTTAGTCACTGGGCCACGACAGGTAGGCAAGACTACTGCTTTACTTCGGCTCATGGCTGACAACCGTGAATATGTGACCCTGGATGACTTGGAGGAGCGCAGTCTCGCCAAGCGGGATCCCGCTATGTTTCTGCAGATACACTCCACGCCCATCATGATCGACGAAGTGCAGTATGCGCCGGAGCTTTTCTCCTACATCAAGATCGAGATAGACAAGGGCGCTGCCCCCGGCACCTATTGGCTGACCGGATCTCAGGCCTTTAAGCTCATGGAACTGGCACAGGAGTCTCTTGCTGGTCGTGTTGCGATCCTGCACATGTCCAGCCTGTCCCAGCACGAGATTTACGGTTCCGGTCCCTGCGCCCCGTTTACGCTGGAGCTCAGTGCATTGAAATCACGCGAAAAAAACAATGCGCCTGCAGATATCTCCGGAATCTATGATCGTATCTGGAAAGGTTCCATGCCCGGTCTTGCCAGCGGTAAGTTCTCTGATCGTGAAGTGTTCTATTCCAGCTATCTGCAGACCTATATCGACCGTGATGTAAAGGAGCAGGTTCAGCTTGCCGATCCGCTTCTGTTCCGCGACTTTGTCCGTGCTGCCGCTTGCCGCGCTGGGCAGATGCTGAACGTCCACGATATCGCACAGGATATTGGTGTATCCGATGACACTGCGAAACGATGGCTGCAGGTACTCGAAAAATCCGATGTGATCTTCTTCCTGCGCCCTTACTCCAACAATCTGCTGAAACGCACGGTCAAGACACCCAAGATGTATTTCTTTGACACCGGTCTGGTCGCTTACCTGACCCGCTATTCCTCCCCGGAAATTCTGGCCAACGGCGCCATCAATGGGGCCATCCTGGAGAACTTCGTAGTCTCCGAGCTTCTGAAGTCCTACCACAACAACGCAAGGGATTGCCTGCTTTGGTACTACCGGGACAGTAATTCCAACGAGATCGACATGGTGATCGAAAGCGACGGCATGCTCCATCCGCTGGAGATCAAGCGCGCGGTTAATCCCGGCAGCGAGCTGATCAGCGCCTTCGCTCTGCTTGATAAAGCTTCTGTCCCCCGCGGCACCGGCGCTATCCTCTGCATGCGCCCCAAGCTGTCCGCCATCAATTCAGAGAACTACATCATTCCGATTTGGATGATCTAATGCAATCGCATCAAAGCGCTGACCCATAATAATGTCGTTTTTGTCCACCTGACCGGTGGTGGATACTCTGTACAGACAAATAACTCTTTTCATGATGCCTCGTCTTTCTGACGAAGAGCTGCTATGACCAGCACCTGGGCAATGCTCTCGCTGACATCGGATGCAGCGGACAATCCATTGAAGTGCAGAACCACCTGGCAGCCCTCCGGCGTGATGTACTGGGTCTGTACAGTTGATTGCGTGCTGTTTTCGTTTTCAAGGTTCATGTTCTCACCTCGCTGATTATACCATTTCCGCACAGATTCGCAAAATGAGTGCGTTTTCCATGCGAAGGTCTGTCATACCCACGCATGGAAAACACCGCCCTCACCGGCGGAGATACTCTCCACATAGGTCTCACCTCCCCGTCTCCCGACCGGGGCACCCAATGCTGTGACGCGTTCAAGATGCAAGTCTCATGATGATGTTGCCGGCTGCGGCTATTCATTTGTCAAGGTACGCATATCTTATCAGGGAGCGAACTGCGCAACGATGCTGTTCAGCGCAAGGCAGTCTTCCTGATTAAGACCTTACACCAACCGTAGGGACGCGCATCAGATTTCGCCTGTGCGAAAAACATATGCAGGACCGCTTTTCGCCCTTCCGCGCGGCTCGCCTCAGGCACGCTCTCCTCCCGTCCACGCCCTCATTGTGACAGCTAAAGGGGCAAGTCTATTTCACCTTTAGAAAATTTTCCTGATTTTTTTACTGAGCGCACACAATTGACGCTACTCTCCTGGATAAACGTCAAGGTGATTTCGAGATGCTTTGGCGATGACTGCGTACAGTAACCGCATTTTCGGAAAAACGTGTATTTTATAGTCTTATTTAGTCAGAAAAATGTGCGCTGTTTATCTTGTAGAATTTGAAAAAATGTGTTACGCTATCATTGGATTCCGCGCAATGTATCGTGAGAAAGGATCGTGATGCTCTTGAAACGCAACGCAATGCAAGACTTGTTAAACTGGAAAGCCAGCGAGGACCGCAAGCCGCTGGTGCTGCGCGGCGCGCGACAGGTCGGCAAGACCTGGCTCATGAAGGAGTTCGGGCAGAACCATTACGAGAGTTCTGTTTACTTTAACTTTGACGAAGAAGATGAACTCAAATCCATCTTTGAAACAAATAAAAATCCGCAGCGCATTATCGAGCTGCTGTCCATGATTGCCGGTGAGAAAATACTTCCCGGTGAGACATTGATCATCTTTGACGAGATTCAGGAATGCCCGGAGGCGCTGAACACGCTGAAATATTTCAAAGAGAAAGCAAATGACTATCACGTGATTGCTGCCGGCAGCCTGCTCGGTACGCTTCTTGCAAAGCCGAAGTCCTATCCCGTGGGCATGGTGAATCTGCTCGACATCTATCCGCTTGCCTTTGATGAATTCCTTGAGGCAGTGGATCCGACGCTTTACGCCTATTACCAGAGCATTCAAAAAGAACAGCAGATCGAAGAGATATTCCATAACCGTTTGCTTGAGGCCTACAACAGCTATCTCATCATCGGCGGTATGCCCGAATGCGTTTCCTCCTGGGTAAAGTACAAAGATCCTACGAAAATCAATCAGATACAGCGAGAGCTTATTGAAGTCTACGAAAACGACTTTTCAAAGCATAACGGCAAGGTCAACAGCGGACGCATTCTCATGGTCTTTCGCAGCATCGTTGCGCAGCTTGCAAAGCCCAACGAGAAGTTTATGTACGGAGCTGTCCGGGAGGGCGGCCGGGCGCGTGACTTTGAAGAGGCCATCGAATGGCTTGTCTCAGTCGGCATGCTGTGCCGGGTCTACAACGTCTCGAAAATGGAGCATCCTCTTTCCGCTTTTGACAAGCTGGATCAATTCAAACTCTTCGTATTTGACACCGGGCTTCTCAAGCACATGGCTGGCATTGACAACAGCGCCATCATTTTGAAAACAGACTTCCAGTTCAAAGGCCCTCTGACTGAAAACTATGTTTTGCAGCAGCTTCGCGGTCAGTTCGAGGTAGAGCCGCGATATTATTCCGACAAGAACAGCGAGATTGATTTTGTGATTCAGTACGGAACCGAAATCATTCCCGTTGAGGCCAAGGGCGGCGAAGACAAGTCCGCACCCTCCTTCAAAAAATACATTGCCGATCATCAGCCTGAACATGCCCTGCGCTTCTCAAAGCGAGGGTATCGGAAGGATGGATATATCACCAATCTCCCGCTGTACCTCGCACGAAAAACCAAAGAGCTTTTATAATGTCTGAACTGCCCTCACCTGTTAGACAGCGTGGTATGCCATCTAACGGGTGGGGGCAGTTCTTCTTCTGACCCTGCATTCTTTTTCATAACATTCGATGCAATATATCTGATCAAGGCGCGAACTATAATGGTCCCCGTAATTCAGACCATGTTGAGGTATAATACATAGGTA
>DKYK01000061.1:523-23994 GCA_002492415.1 Christensenella sp. UBA7102 | reverse complement strand
TTTGCGTCACCGTATTGACGCAAAATGCCAACCCCGCCCGGAGCATATCAGCTTTCTTTTGCAGCTTTTCTTTCTCAGAAAGAAAAGCGCGTTCCCCCTCGTCACCTTACTCCCTTGCCCGCGAGGAATTCGCGGCTGGCCTTGAGGCAGGCGAAGGGGTCGCGGCCCTGGCAGTCGTCCTGCTCGACAAGGAACCACTTTACGCCGATGTCGCGGCAGGCGGCGACGATGCCGTCCCAGTCGAGGTTGCCCTCGCCGATGTGGGCCATGCGCTGTTCGCAGGAGTCGGTCAGCGCCATATCCTTGAAGTGCACCACGTCCATGCGGCCGCGCACCTTGTCGATCCAGCGCCGCACGTCGCCCGCGCCCTTTTGCACCCAGAAGGTGTCGATCTCAAACTGGAAGTTGGGCGAGGTTTCCTCAAAGAGTATGTCCATGCCCAGCTTGCCGTCCAGCTTGCGGAACTCAAAGTTGTGGTTGTGGTAGACGAACTTCAGCCCTTCCTTGGCCAGCGCGTCCGCCACGCCGGAGGCCTCTTTGGCAAAGCGCGCGAAGCCCGCCGCGTCGGCGCGGTATTCGCCCGGCATGGAACCCACGCCCACGTAATCGCAGCCCCACGCCTTGTGTTTGGCGATCACCGCATCCAGGTTCTTCAGGCATTCGTCAAAACCTATGTGCGTCGCAGCGCAGATCAGGCCGTTTTCCTTCAGGCCCTGCGCCACCGCCTCCGCCGGAATGTCCGCGCCGATGGCGGAAACCTGCACCGCCTCATATCCGATGCCCTTCAGCTTTGCGAACGTCTCCAGCAGGTCCTTCGTATTCTTGGTGTACTCGCGCACGGTATACATCTGCGCGCCCAACTGTGTCATTTGCTATCCCTCCTGTATTGTAAGCGTTTACATCACACCCATTATAGCGCACATCCCGCCAAAATGAAAGGAGATTTTCCCGTGCAGCCCACAGAGAAACTCACCGTCTACCTCGCCGCACTGGCCGTGCTGCTGGCGATGAACCTCATCGCGTTTTTCTCCATGCTCATCGACAAGCGCAGCGCCCAGGCCCACGCCCGCCGCATCCCGGAGAAGGTGCTCTTCCTCTGGGCACTGCTGCTGGGCGCGCCCGGCGGCACGCTGGCCATGTACGCCTTCCGCCACAAGACCCAGCATTGGACGTTCCGCCTGTTCTTCCCGCTGCTGGCCCTGCTGCAGACCGCGCTGCTGCTCTGGGCCAATGCCCGCCTGCTGCTGGCCTGACGGTGTCGCAAAAGAACGCGCCTCAGCATGGTACGCACTCCCGCCTGCGGAAGGAAGCCAAGGGTGAAGCCTGGAGGTCGAGCGTTTTGGAGGAAACAGTCCAGCGTACTGTTTCCGGAAGAGAAACCGACCGGAACACGGGAGCCGCCGGAGCGGCTGGTTCGGTGCGCAGACAGGGGCTGCGGCCCTTTCATACTTCCCCAAGGCATTCTAATTCATTTTTATATGAATTATCGCCCTACGCGAAGAACCGGTAGGCCACCGTGCCCATCAGCAGCGCGAGCACCACGAAGAACATGGGCCGAATGACGCGCGCGCCCTTCTGCACCGCCAGGCGCGAGCCCAGGTAGTTTCCCGCCATGGAGCACAGCGCCGCGGGCAGCGCGAGCGCGGGCAACGCGCTGGCGCTGGACGCAAAGGACGCCATCGCGGCCAGGTTGCTGGCCAGATTGACCAGCTTTGCGCTGCCGCCCGCCGTCACCAGGTCCATCCCGCCAAAGAAGGTGAAGGCCAGCATCAAAAAGGTGCCCGTGCCCGGCCCGAAAAAACCGTCGTAAGCGCCGATGACCAGGCCGATGAGCGCGCAGAGCCAGACTTTGGCCTCGCGCCCCGCCCGGGGCTGCTCCATCGCATTGCGGCGCAGCAGGATGGTCAGCGCCACCACCGGTATTGCGACCAGCATGAAGGCCTGCACCGCCCGCTCGGGGATGAGCAGCTGCAGCTGTGCGCCCAGCCACGCCCCGGGCAGAGCCGCCGCCGCCGCGGGCAAGGCCGCCTTCCAGCGGATGCGGCCCTCCCTGGCGTATTTCCCGGTGGCCAGCGCCGTGCCGAACACCGCGCTCATCTTGTTTGTGCCCGAGGCCAGGTGCGCCGGAAGGCCCGCCAACAGATACGCGGGCAGCGAGATCAGCCCGCCTCCGCCCGCGATGGAGTCAATAAAGCCCGCCAGAAAGACCAGCGGGCACACGATCAGATAGGTTGTAAATTCAAGCTTCATGCTGCGGCCGCTCCTTTGCAATGCGCATCATCAGTATGCGCGTGTGGGGCTGTTCGTCGCCCGCGCGCATTACGTTGGGCTTGCGCAGCACCTCGGCAAAGCCACTGGCCAGGAAGCATTCGATGGCGCTGCGGTTCTCCTCCAGCACCGTCAGGCGCAGCGAGGTAAAGCCGTACTGCTCCTGCGCGATGCCGCACAGCTGCTCCATCGCGCGCCGTCCCAGGCGTCCGCCGCGCCACTTGGGGTCGAGCACCAGATAATCCACCTGCGCGCGCTTGGTCTCCCAGTCCAGGTTCGTCAGCGACACGATGCCGATCACCCGCCCGAACTCCACCGCGCAAATGGCAAAATCCATCTGCGGCGCGCCAATGTAGTGCTTGCCAAACGCGAAATCCTTGGAAAACTCCGTCATGCTCAACAGCTTTTCGCGGCCGTGCAGCCACAGCAGCCGATAGCGCTCGCCCTGCGGGTCGTCGTTGCACCAGGAGATGGCGTTGGCCAGATCCTCGCGCTTCATGGGTTCGAGGGACAGTGTCACCATCGAGGAGGCGTCCTTTTCCATTGTCACCCGCGTCACCCGGTCGGAAACGCGCTCATACTGGGGCAGCGCCTTGTAGCCCATGCGGCGCAGCAATCCCTCTGCCGCCGCCTCTCCAGAGATCACCCTGGCGCGGTAGCGCGCCGCCGGATGGCGCAGCTCGGCGTGCAGCAAAGCCACCTGCGCCACGCCCATCTGCTGGCAGTCGGGCAGCACGTAGATCTCGCGCAGCTCTACGCACTCGCCGGTGTTTTCCATCACCAGGCCGCCCACGATCTGGTCGCCCAGCGTGATGCAATAGGTGTTCCGGCGCTTGAGTCCGCGCGCAAATTCCTCCTCATCCTGTACGCAGGGACAGTCCGGGCTGGCATACGCGCCGTACTGCGGCAGGTATGCCTCGTACCGCACCAGATACAGCGCCTGCGCGTCCTGCGCCGACGCGTGCCGCAGCAAAATCATGCGCTTCGGGTCCGTCTGCACACCCACCGCCTCCTCTCTGCGCATCTTTGGATTCTTCTTCTGTTTATTCCGCGATCAGGCCCGCGCGCTGTGCCGCTTCCCGTACCCGCCGCGCGGTCTTCTCCTCCGCATCCGCCGTGCGCACCAGCGCGCCGCGCAGCGCGTAGGTGTGCGCCGTCTGTTCCTGCACCGTCAGTGCATATTGCTCCATGGACTCGTCGGGCAGCGCGACGGAGAGCAGCTCCTCCGGCATGGACAGCAGCCGGGCATCCTTTTTCGCCCGCAGCAGCGCGTCCACACCCTCGTCCTGCGGGACGAACAGACCCATCACCACGTCGGTCTTGCCGCTGCGCAGCGCGCGAATTGCCTCCTCACCGTCCGCATAGCGCACGGCGCCATGCAGCGCGCAGGTCAATGCCTGTTCCGCCAGCGCGGCGCCCCAGCCATCCGGCTCGCCCACCACCGTCACGCGTGTGGATCGATCCCATTGGGAGAAGGCCCCGGCGCGGCTGAGGATGCAGAACGCCGCCAGCGTCACGCGATCCATTTTAACCGCACTCGTCTGCGCGGCGTCCAGCCCCTGCTCCGTCACCAGCGCAAATCCGCAGGCTCCGGCGTCCAGCTGCTGCAGCGCGGCCAAATCGCTGTCCGCCAGCGCACAGCTGAGCGACCCGTCCTGCGCCGCGAGCGCTTGCCCCGCGCAGTCGCCCTGCGCAACGCAAAGAATCGCCGCTTTATCCGCCCCGCAGCCGCACAGGGTGAACCCCAGGCACAGCAGAAGCAGCAAAGCGACGATCTTTTTCATGGTCAACCTCCGTTTATTTCATGAAGGCATTGTAGATGGCGTTGACAGCGCGCTCGAAGTCCGCGCTCTCCACGCCCGCAATGATGTTGATTTCCGAAGAACCCTGGTCGATCATGCGGATGTTGATGCCGCTGTCGGCCAGCGCGCCGAACACGCGGGCGGCCGTGCCGGGGTAGCGCACCATGCCGCGCCCCACCGTCGCCACCAGCGACAGACCGCTGATGACCTCGATGTGGTCGGGCTTGCAGGCGCGGCGGATCTTCTCCACTACCTCGTCGATGCGGCCGGCGATGTTGCTGTCCGATACGAGCACGGTCATGGTGTCGATGCCCGAGGGCATGTGCTCGAAGGAGACATTGCACTCCTCCAGCGCCTCCAGCACGCGGCGACCGAAGCCCAGCTCGCTGTTCATCATATTCTTTTCGATGGCGATGGCGGTAAATCCTTTTTTGCCCGCAATGCCCGTGATGGCGCCGCGCACGTGGCTCTCATCGGCGCGCACGATCATGGTGCCGGCGTTTTCCGGTTCGTTGGTATTGCGGATGTTGATGGGGATGCCCGCCATGCGCACGGGGAAAATGGCGTCCTCATGCAGCACGCCCGCGCCCATGTAGCTCAGCTCTCGCAGCTCGCGGTAGGTGATGACATGAATGCGCTTGGGACGCTTGACGATACGGGGATCGGCCATCAGGAAGCCGGAGACGTCGGTCCAGTTCTCGTAGAGCTCAGCGCCCGCGGCGCGCGCCACAATGGCGCCCGTCACGTCGGATCCGCCGCGCGAGAAGGTTTTGATGGAGCCGTCGGGATTGCTGCCGTAAAAGCCGGGAATGACGGCATAGCGCGTGCCCGCCAGACGCGCGGAGAGCACCTCGTTGGTGCGCTCGGAATCGAACTTGCCGCTGGCGTCGAAGAAGATGACCTCGGCCGCGTCGATGAACTGCCAACCCAGATAGGCCGCCAGTATGATGCCGTTGAGATATTCGCCGCGCGAGGCCGCGTAATCCACGGACGCGCCATGGAGAATGGAGTAGTGCACCTGCTCGAGATGCGGCTTGAAATCCAGCCCCAGCTCCAGCTCCTCGATGATCTCCAGATAGCGCTCGCTGAGCATCTGAAACACCTGCTCAAACTCGCTCAGCTTCTGCTCCTGCGCCAGCTTGTGGCAGCTGTACAGCATGTCGGTGACCTTGACGTCGTCCGAATCCCTGCGGCCGGGCGCGGAGGGCACCACATACATGCGGTTCTCATCCGCCAGCAGAATGTTCTTCACCTTACGAAACTGCGTCGCGTCCGCCAGAGAGGTCCCGCCGAATTTCGCTACCACAATACCCATCGATCCATATACCCCTTTCCATGCTCCGGGCGAGAAGTCGCCAATTATTCATATTATAAAGAAAAGACGAGCGCTTTTCAAGGCAATCCAAGAAAAATAATCGACAGTTCTTGTAAAATATGAGCGCCGGGGGAAAGGGGTTCCTTCGCCGCAGAAGCGGGGACCGTCCCCCCGTCCCGGCGCGCGTGTCGAAGGAGCGGCGCTCCCACCCCGCAGCCGTCCGGCCGAAGGCCGGCCCGCGTTTTTGCTACCAAAAACGCGGGGTTTGCGCGACGCGCAAACACGGCTGCGGGCGACCGCGCACTGCGGCTGCCCCAGGAGGCCGCAGCTCTTTCCCCATTAATAGAATGAACCGGACGGCGCGCTGCCATCCGGTCCACGAAAAAAAGCGTCAGTCGATCATCGCATCCAGTGCGGCGCGCAGGGCGGCCAGGTTGTCCTGCGCCTGCTGCAGCGTCCTGCCGGAGACCGAACAGTAAAACTTGATGTTGGGCTCGGTGCCGGAGGGGCGCACCGCCAGCGTTCCCGTCTCAAAGAACAGCTTGAGCACGTCCGCCCGGGGCACGTCCAGCGCAGTGACCGCGCCGGTCTTTTCTGTGCGCGTGCCCACGGCGTAGTCCTCCACCGCAAGGATCGGAAGATCCCCCAGTTTCTTCAGCGCGGGGTCGCGAAAGCGCGCCATAATGGCCGCGATCTTGTCCATGAAGTCCAGCCCGGCCACGGACTTGGAAAGGGTGCTCTCGACGTAATAGCCGTATTGCTCGTACAACTCCATCAGCCGTTGATAGAGATCCTTGCCCATCTCGTTGTAGTAGACCGCCATCTCGGCCACCAGCGCCACGGCCAGCACGGCGTCCTTGTCGCGCGCAAGGTCGCCCGTCAGGTAGCCATAGCTCTCCTCATAGCCGAAGAAGAAGTGCCTGCCCTGCGCAGGGAAGTCCTCGGCCTTGTCCCCGATGAACTTAAAGCCCGTGAGCACCTGCTGCACGTCCACGCCGCCCGCCTTGGCGATGCACTGGCCCAGCATGCCCGAGACAATGGTAGTGACCAGGGTTTCCTTTGGCTGCAGCGCGCCTTGCTCCCGGCGCGTGGTCAGCAGATAGTCGATGAGCAACGCGCCAATCTGGTTGCCGTTGAGCGCCACGAACCCGCCGTCGTGCAGCACCTGCACGCCCACGCGATCGCAGTCTGGATCGGTGGCCATCAGCATCTTCGCCCCCGTCTTTTCCGCGGCCTTCAGCGCCTCGGCGTACACGCGCGGATCCTCGGGGTTGGGCATGTACAGGCCGCCAAAGTCGCTGTCCGGGTTCATCTGAATACAGGTCAGGTTGTCAAAGCCCTGGCGCTTGAGCATGGCGGAGACGGGAATGGCGCCCGTGCCGTGCAAGCCGCTGTAGACCACGGGAAGATTCCTTGCCTTCTGCGCCGTCAGCGCGGTGCGCGGCAGCAGCGCGTACAACTCATTCAGGAAGCCATCCATCACGCCGTCGGGGCGGATGAGCAGGCCCCGCTTTTCGCCCTCTTCCAAGGACAGCACGGGGTTCTGGAAGAACTCCACGGTTTCAATCTGCTCCATGATGACCTTGGCCTGTTCAGGGATGACCTGCACGCCGCGCCGGTCGTAGACCTTATAGCCGTTATACTGCTTGGGGTTGTGCGAGGCGGTGATGACGATGCCCCAGCCCAGGCCCAGCTTACGCACGGTGTAGGAGAGCAGCGGCGTGGGCACGGGCTGCGGCCACAGCACCACCCGAACGCCGTTGCCCATCAATGTCTCGGCCGCCACGCGCGCAAAGACGTCGGAATTCCTGCGCGTATCGTAGGCGATGGCGACGGTCTTGGGTGCGTCGCCGGCCAACACCGCCTGCGCCAAGCCCTGCGTCGCGCGCGCGACGGTATAGCGGTTCATCCGAGCCGGGCCGACGCCCAGCACGGAGCGCAGGCCGCCCGTACCAAAGGCCATCTTGCCCGCAAAGGCCTCGACGGCCTCCTGCTCGCTCTGCTCCTCCATCTCCCGCAGCATATTGGGATCATTTTTGCGCAAATACTCCCGCCACTTATTGCGTTCCGTCTGCCAAGTCATGGTTGCCTCATCCTTTCCGGTAAAACCAATATAATCTCTTGTCATATTCCCCGTCGCTGTAGTAGCCCGCAAACCGACCGCCGGCTTTTTCTATGATGTGGCGTGAGGCATCGTTGTCCACGTCGCAGGTGAGCAAAATGCGGTCCTTGCCGCGCGAGAACCCCATCTCCAGCAGAAGGCCCAGCAGCCGCTGCGCATACCCCCTGCCGCGCAGGCTGGGCGGCACGCTATAGCCGATGTGTCCGGCCCAGGTCAGCGCGTCGCGCGTATCAAACATGCGCAGCTGGCCAAAGCCGCAGATGCGCTCCGCGTCATCCAGCAGCAGATAGATTTCGTTGGGATTGCCGCCGTAATCGAGGTATTCCGGTTTGGACTGCTTGTCCACCAGCGCGAGCCAGGCCATATAGCCCATGCGGCCGTGGCAGCCGCAGTACGGCTCCTCCCCCGCCGACGCAAAGTCGCGGTCGGCCTCCATCATCGCCTTGAAATGCCCGATCTTGGGCTTTGCCAGTATCATATCCCAAACAGTTCCCTTTCACCCGGTTTCGATGGGTTTATTATAGCATAGTTGGGCGGATTTGGGAACAGGGCAGGCGTGGCGGAGCGGAGTGAATGGAGGTTACAAAGACCATTCATGTATAGGTATTCTTCTCATTTTAACAGATTGATGCGGGCGCGCAATCTATGCGCGTAGGCTGCCAGGGTATAGCGCATTCCGCTTTATGCTGCGTTTGGCGAAGCGGGCGTTATCGATGTTGCGCGTGTTAATTGAGTCTATTAACATCATCGTAACCATATTCCCCAAAAGAAATCCGCTCAAGAGCAGATTTACGCTGCGCAACCGCGCACAAGTCCACTCTTGAGCGAATATTCAATCGTCTATTTCTTTATTTATCGCACAAAATACCGGTTTTATATTTTACCGCACCAGCGCCTTCGCCTTCTGCGCAACATGCTGCGCGTCAAAACCGAACCGCTTAAACAGCTCGCCCGCGGGCGCGGACGCGCCAAAGTGATCGATGGTCAGAACGTCGCCGTCCAGGCCCACGTACTTGTGCCAGCCAAAGCTGGTCGCCGCCTCCACGGCCAGGCGCGCGCGCACCGCCTTGGGCAGCACGCTCTCCTTGTATTCCTCGCTCTGCGCGTCGAACATCGCAAAGCAGGGCATGGAGACCACGCGGGCGTCGATGCCCTCCTGCGCCAGCAGCTTCTGCGCCTCCATCACCTGCTCCACCTCGGAGCCGGAGGCCATCAGGATCACGTCGGGCACGGCCTTCTTGGAATCGGACAGCACATAGCCGCCCTTCATCGCCGCCTTGCCGGAGCCTTCGTATTGCGGCAGGTTCTGGCGGGACAGCGCAAAGCAGCTGGGGCCGTGGAGCTTGAGGGCCTGCGCGTAGGCCGCCGCCGTCTCCCTGCCGTCCGCGGGGCGCCACAGGTAGACATTGGGCATGGAGCGCAGCGCCGCCAGGTGCTCGATGGGCTGGTGCGTCGGACCATCCTCGCCCACGCCGATGGAATCATGCGTCAGCACGTAGAGCACGGGCAGCTTCATCAGCGCGGACAGGCGGATGCCGTGCTTCATGTAGTCGGAGAAGACCAGGAAGGTCGCCGCGTAGGTCTGCAGCCCGCCGTGCGCCTGCATGCCGTTGACGACGCCCGCCATCGCCTGCTCGCGGATGCCGAAGTGCAGGTTGCTGCCCTCGGGCGTCTCGGCGGAGAAGTCGCCACGGCCCTTGATATAGGTCTTGTTGGAGGGCGCAAGGTCGGCCGAGCCGCCGATCAGGTTGGGGATGCGCTCGGCCAGGCGGCCCAGCACGATGCCGCTGGTGTTGCGGGTGGCGTCCTTCTTGTCGGCAAACTGCCAGTAGGCTTCGTCGTTTTCCAGGTCCGGCGCGTAGCCTGCGTACCACTGCTCCATCTCGGCATACAGCTCGGGGTACTGCGCGGCGTAGGCCTTGACCAGCTCGTCCCACTCGCGCTCAGCCTCCGCGCCCGCGGCGGCCACCTTTGCGCACTCCTCATAGGCCTCAGGCTCGACGTAGAACTGCTTGTCGGGATCCAGGCCCAGGTTCTTCTTCAGCTCGCGCACATTCTCCTCGCCCAGAGGCTCGCCGTGGGCGGAGTTCTTGCCCTCCTTGGCGGGGCAGTGCGCGCCGATCTTGGTGGTGACCACGATCAGAGAGGGGCGGGGATCGGCCTTGGCGTTGTCGATGGCCGCGGCGATGGCGTCGATGTCCTCGCCGTCCGCCACCTTCTGCACGTGCCAGCCGTAGGCCTCGTAGCGCTTGGCGGTGTCCTCGCGCAGCGCCAGGCCCACATGGCCTTCAATGGTGATGTCGTTGCTGTCATAGAACAGGATGAGCTTGCCCAGGGAAAGCGTCGCGGCCAGCGCGGAGGCCTCGCCCGAGATGCCCTCCATCACGCAGCCGTCGCCCATCAGCGCGTAGGTGTAGTGATCCACGACGGGGAAGCCGGGACGGTTGAACTTGGCCGCCAGATGCTTTTCCGCCATCGCCATGCCCACCGCGTTGGACACGCCCTGCCCCAGCGGGCCGGTGGTGATCTCCACGCCCACGGTGTGGCCGTACTCGGGGTGGCCGGGGGTCTTGGAATCCAGCTGGCGGAAGTTCTTGAGGTCCTCCATCGTCAGCCCGTAACCGAACAGATGCAGCAAAGAGTAAAGCAGCATGGACGCGTGGCCCGCGGACAGCACAAAGCGGTCGCGGTTGCGCCAGGCGGGGTCGGCAGGGTTGTGCTTCATGCGCTTGGCCCAGAGCGTGTAGGCCATGGGCGCCGCGCCCAGGGGCGTGCCCGGGTGGCCGGAATTGGCCTTCTGGATGGCGTCCGCAGCCAGCGTGCGGATGGCGTTGATTACCTTGACATCATTTGCCTGCATGGATATTCCCTCCATATTCAAAATCATGGTTCACTTGGTCTATTGCAAAACCGCGCCGTCCGCGTCCAGCAGTACGAACTCAGAGGGCACGGTTTCATTGTAAATGAGCTTGGGCAGCGTGTCAATCTCCACATCGCGCGTACCGTTTTCATCCGCGATGCGCAGCAAGGCGCAATCCGCGTTGTCGATGCAGAAGCAGACCCCACCCTGCCAGCGGACATAGGCGGCGTCCGCAGCCATCCCGACGGGCTTTGCGGCGCGCTCGAACCGGTAACCGCCGTCCGCAACGCTGCACTCCATCGGAAGAACCGTGTGCGCCTGGTATTCGCCGCCCGAGATGCACCACAGCAGCGCTTTGCCCTCGCGCTCCACCGCGCCGGCATAGCGAATGTCGATCGTTTCCGCGTCGGAGACGGGAATGACCTGACGCGCTTTGGCGATGTACGCCGCCTCGCTATCCATCACGGACGCGCAGCCCGTCAGCAGCAGCGCAAGCAGCACGAGCAGCGCCGCGATTCCTTGCTTCCGATTCATTTCATTCTACCCCCCTTGTCAGCGTCAGCACGCCCGCGCAGTGCGACTTTTTGTCGAACCGCACGGCGTAGCCCGGCACGTCGCGCCAATCCTCGGCCGCAAAGTAGAACTCGTCCCCGTCCCACTCGTCTCCGGCCTTGGCGCGGCAGGCATCCTGCTGCGCCCGGGTTTCAAATGCGACGTCGCCCACGCACAGCACGCCGCCGGGCCGCAGTAGCCTGCGCAGCCGGGCAAACAGCGCACGCTTTTCAGCATCCGCAAAGTGGTGCAGCGCGTAGGTGCTCAGGATCGCGTCAAAGCGCTCCCCTGCCAGGCGTTCGGGCGCCTCGTCGATTCCACAGCGCAGCAGCCGCGCGCCGGGCATCTTCCTCCGCGCGATGTCCAGCATATTCTGTGAGAAATCCACTGCGGTCACGTCGCAGCCCGCCGCGTACAGCCGCGCGGTCAGCACCGCCGTGCCGCAGCCCAGGTCGAGCACGCGCCCGCCGCCGCGCAGCAGCACCTCCGCGTATACGCCGCCCAGCACCGCGCGGTACCCCGCAAAGGGATAGTCGTCCGCCTCTTCGGACAGCCCGACGTCGCGGTCGTAGCCGTCCGCCCACAGATCAAAGCCCTGCTCGTTCAGCATACGCTCACCTCGCAGCGGCCGCCAGCGGCGACAGATCCACGCCCGCAGCGCCCGAGAGCACGTCAAGCAGCTGCGCCGCCATCTCCTTCACGCCGCCCGCCACGTCGGATTCGATGTTGACGGGCGCCACTGGGTCGTGCAGGCTGAGCCGCACCAGGATGAAGCCCTCGCCGCCGGGAAGACGCACCGTCGCCTTGACGCCCTCATAGTCCGCGTTGGCCGACCAGTCCGCGCGCTGCCCAATGGCCTGCCTAACGCGCTCGATGATGCGCTCGCCATCGGGACGGAAGTCCTCGTTGGTCAGGCGCAGGCGGATCTCCTTCTCCTCGGCCGGCTCCTCCAGCCCTTCGATCAGGCTGGTCAGGTCGCCGCGCCTGGCCAGCTCCACCATCAGCCGAGCCGCCATGTATGCGCCGTCGTCCAGGTAATAGTTTTCCGCAAACGCGCAGTGACCGCTGGTTTCGATGCCCATGGGACACGGGATGCCCTGCTCGCCCAGCTCAATGGCCTTGTCGATTACGTTTTTGTACCCTCTGCGGTAGCGCAGGTGCTTGCCGCCCAGCCCCTCGATGAACCGGGTCAGCCCGGCGCTGGTCACCGAGTCCGTCACGATGGTGCCGCCCGGGCACTTTTCCAGGTAGATGGCGGACAGCAACGCGATGAGCCGGTTGCGGTTGATGGGCGTGCCGTGCTCATCCACTACGGCGGCGCGATCGCAGTCGGCGTCAAAGATGACGCCCGCGTCGGCATGGCTGTCCAGCACCGCGCGGCAGATGGCCTGCATCGCGCCTGCGTCCTCCGGGTTGGGGATGTGGTTGGGAAACAGGCCGTTGGGGTCGAGGTACTGACTGCCCTGAATATCCGCGCCCAGCGTCGCCAGCACGCGCTCGGCGAAGAACCCGCCCGAGCCGTTGCCCGCGTCCACCACGATGCGTTTGCCCGTCAGCGGCCGCTCGCTGCCCGTCTCCCGGCGGATAAAGTCCACCAGGCCCTGGGCGTAGGCCGAAAGATAGTCCACCTTTTCCACTTCGGGCTGCGCGGGCGCCACGTCCTCCATCTGCAGCGCGATTTTCCTGACCTGCGCCGACTCCAATCCGCCCTTTGCGGTGATGAACTTCATGCCGTTGCGCTCAAAGGGCAGGTGCGAGGCCGTGATCATGATGGCGCCGTCGCACCTTAAGTCCACCGTGGTCATGAACATGGCGGGCGTGGTGCACAGCCCGCAGTCCAGCACCCTGACACTCGACGCGCCCAGGCCCTCCAGCGCGCCCGCCGCCAGCTCCCCGTGCGACAGCCGCGGGTCGTGCCCAACGGCCACGGTCAGCGCGTTTTTTCCCGTCTGCTCCCGCAGAAGGGTCGCAAATTGAAAGGCCGCGCTGCGCGCCGTCTCCCGATCAAAGTTGATGCCGCCGCCAATGTCCACGGCCACGCCGCGCAGGTCGCTGCCGCTGACCAGCTTCAAATGCTTCTGCATGAATGCTTTCACTCCGTTATCCTAAAAATGGTCGTAGGAGACAATCTCCTGAAGGCTCTTCTTGTGGCGCTGCGCTTCTTCCGCCGGCACGCCGATGCAAAATACGCTCATCACGCGCCAACCCTCGGGCACGCCGAGCACGCTTCCTACGCGCATTGAGGTGTTATAGGGCACGTTGTGGGGGTCGCTGGGATCCTCGCGCAGCGGCGCGTAGCCGTTCGCGCCGATCCAGCAGCCGCCGTAGCCCAGCGCGTGCGCCGCGTTGAGCATATTGCAGGTGGCGGCAGCGCTGTCCTCGTGCGGGCAGGCCGCCCGTTTCTCGTCGATGACCACCGCGACCACTACCGGCGCGTCCGCGATGAACTTGCCGTAATCCGTCGCCTGCGCCACACGCGCGCGCATCTCCGGGTCGCGCACCACGACAAAGCGCCAGGGCTGCCGGTTGACGCCCGTGGGCGCGAGCCTGCCGCAGGTAAGTATTCTCTCCAAATCCTCCGGCCGCACCGGATCGTCCGTAAACTTGCGGATGGACCGCCTTGTGGTCATGGCTTCGATGGCATCCATCGTCTTGCCCTCCTATTCCGTCATCATCAGGTGATAGAGCGGCCCAAGCAGCAGCAATCCCCGCGCGATGCGCTGCGCGTATTCCGGCTGCTCGATGCACGCGTCCAGCCCATCGCTGTGCTCGACGTAGAAGCTCTTTTTGCGGTAGAGCGCGTGCAGCCGGGGGTCCAGCCCATCCGGTATGTCCATGCGCTTGTAGTCCTCGCCCAGCACGCGGTAGTGCGCCGCAAATTCCGGCGCGCACAGCGCCTGGAGAAACTGCTCCTGCTGGCGCAGTATCTTTCCGCGCAGCCAGCGCGCCCGCCCGGGGTCGCAGTCGTAGAAGCCCCCGCCATAGCAGCTGCCCCGGGGGCTGATGTCGTAATACAGCCCGAAGCACTCGCTCTTGGGCCGTCCCGTGGGATGAAAGCTCAGCCACATGTTGCTGCGATAGGGCGACTTGTCCTTGGTAAAGCGCGTGTCCCGCCGGATGCGCGAGACGATGTGGCTGGGGCGCTGCTCCATGTCCTCATCGATGGCCAGCGCGGTGGGCACGAGCGCCCCGGCAAGCGCGTAGAGCGGGCGCTTGACGTCGCGCTCATACGCCTGCCGCGTGGCGAGAAAATACTCCCGGTAATTGTTCATCGAAATGCCCATCAGATATTCCAGCAGCTCCGGCCGAATGCCCGCAAACTCCGCACGCTCCATCGCGCAAACACACCCCCGCACACCTTTTTCGAGTTTTATTATACCCCAAAGTCCCCGTTCTTTCAACAAACATCGTGTTATGAAGTAAGCCCGCCTGCGGATGGAACGAGCGTTTTGAAAAAAACAGTACGGCAGATCGTTCCCGAAAAAAGCGGACCGGAGCGCCGGACTCATCCGGCTCCAATGCCCGCGACGCCGCCCAAAGCGAAAAAAACCATTAAACAACAATGAAGCCCGCCCAAGGGTTTGACCTTTGGCGGGCGATGAGGCTAATCGTTGCGGCGGGTGTGGGGCTCGGCGTGCGGCCTGGGCGCCTTGTAGACGGTGCGCACGTCCTCCTCTTCGTCGGGCGCGGGCTGGGGTCGGCGGCGCGGCGGCGGCTCCTCGGAGGGCACGGGGCGGGAATACTCCGTGGCCACGCGGCTGATCTCGTCGCGGTAGTCGTAAGGATCGGCCGGCGGCGCGTCATCCTCACGCGGGCGGCCATAGCTGGGCGGGGGCAGATAGTCGTCCTCCTCTTCGTACCGGCGTCCTCTAGCGCGCGCCTGCAGCAGCACCAGCACCACCACGCACGCCACGATGAGCAGTGCGACCACGATGAGCAGCGCGATGATCCAAGGCGCGATGCCGCGCTGCGCGCCGTTGTTGACCGTGACCAGCGGCGTAGGTTCGGGGCTGACGGCGGGCGAGGGCGTTGCTTCGCCCTTCTGCACCACGCCCACGGTGATGGTCATGGGCACGGTGACGCGCTGTACCTTGGTGCCGCTGGCCATCGTGGCGTCCACCACGAAATAGGTGTCGCAAGTCTCGGTCACATTCACCGCGATGGGCAGAATCTTGTCCCCCGGCGGCAGTGAATTGATGCGCTCGAGCACCGCGCCGTTCTGATCGCTGACGGCGATGCCCGTGATATCCTGCGTACCGGTGTTGCGCAGCAGCAGATTAAAAGTGATCTCGCCCGGCTGTTCCAATTCCCTGGTGTTGGCCGTGACGGAGGCCTCCAGCGTGTCGGCGTCCTCGGGGTTTGCGGGCTGCTCCACCTCCACGGACACGATGTTGGAGGTTGCGGTATAGCTCTTTCCGCTCTGATCCACCGCGCGCACCGTGAACATGTAATTCTGCGAATTGACGGGCTTGATCAGCTTATTCCAGCTGTAGGCCTTGCCCACCTCGATCTGTGCCGAGTCGATGATGGTGCCCAGCGTAGCGTCGGAAATGGCGACGTTTTGGAAGGCGACGTTGCCCTCGTTGACCACCGAGCACACCAGCGTCACGCTTTCGCCCGCCTCCACGGCGGTCACGTCGGACTTGAGCGTGACGGTGAGTTTGGGGTTGTAGATCACCAGGCTCAGCGCGTCGAGCACCAGCACGGCGCTCTGCGCGGAACCGGAAGCGTGATAGCGCACCTGCGGCTGCGATTTTACGTCCTGATCCAGTTTGACCTCGACGTTGAACTCCCGCATATCGCCGGGATAGAGCAGATCGATCTTGCCCACCTCGCCCACGCCGGGCAGGTCGTCGGTGATCTGCAGGTCGCTCAGCAGCACGCTGCCCTCGTTTTTGACCATGTATGTCAGCTTGACGCTCTCTCCTGCGGACACGGCGGTTGCCGACGCGACGCGCTTAAAGGAGAGCTTTGGCTCCGCCTGTTCGCCCTGCACCACCATCCAGCGGCTGATGGCCTCGCCGTTAAAGTCGATGTAGCTGACCTCCACCTCCACATCGCTGGTCATGGCCGTCAGGCTCATGTGCAGCGGCACGGAGCGCACAAAGGCGCTGCTGCGCGCCGAGATGCTGTCCACCGAGGCGATCAGCTCGTTTTCATAGCGAAATTCCACCAGGCTGATGGCCTGCTCGGGGGCGCCGTTTTTCACGGTGACGTCGATCTCCAGCACGACGTTTCCATCCTGGTTCTCCACGGGCTTGACGTTTGCTGTCAGCTCGGCATGCTGCTCGGTCTGCGCGCGCAGCGGCGGCAGACCCGCCAGCAGCAGCGCCAGGGTCAGCGCCAGCGCAAAAACTTTTTTCATATCAAAACGGACGGGGAACGTCCGCCACCTCCTTGTGTGGATGCGGTTGACCGGCATCCTGCGTTTCATCTTGATATTTTAATTCGCAGTCGAAACCTTTGTCAAGGCAAATGGCGTTAATCCCATAAAAATTCACATCTGCATACACAAAAGTTTTCATTTTTCGTCATGCCTTCCCATCTTTATCGCAAAAACCAGCGCCGCTCCCGCAGGCTTCCCGCAAAAAAACGGCTCCCAACCGTTTTTGCAGTCGGGAGCCTCCATTGCTCGGGCTTACTTGCCCAGCAAGCCGCTGTTCAGCTCGTCCAGCACGGGCTGCACGCGGGGCATCATTTCCTCAATGAACTTATCCCACTCGGCGGCAGGATCGCAGTTCGGGTCGGCCAGGATCTGGATCATGCGCTCCTTGGCGTCGGAACCGAACGTGCCGTACTTGTTTTTGTTCTCGCCGTCAAAGACAGACATGGCGTAGTCGACCTTCTTGACGGTCGCCTTGCCCTCGCCCATCTTGTCCCAGACGATCTGCTTGAGCTCTTCCTGATACTGAGCCTCGGCGGGATTGCCGGAGGGCGCCAGGCCCGCGGAATTGGCCTCGTTGAACTCAAAGTTGACGTAGGGAGAGACGTAGGAGTTGGTCGCCTCGTCAAACTCCCACAGCACCTCGACGTCCTCGGGGTTCTCGCCCGTGACTTTGTAGTCCACGCCTTCGATGCCCAGCCAGCGCAGGCGGATGCCCTCGGTGGTGTTCAGGAAATCCCAGAACATCAGCGCGCGGTCCATCTTCTCCTCGGTGATCTTGTGGTTGAAGGAGGTAACGCACCAGTAGTCCTCGGTCTGGGTCATGTACCAGTTGCCGTCCATGCCGTAGACGACCGCGGGTGCCAGCGCATCCTTGTTCTCGATGACGCCCTTGCGCATCATGTCGTCGGACCAGCTGTTCAGGGAACCGGCGACGTTGTAGGCGGCAAAGGCCAGGCCGGCCTTGAACATGTCGTCGGACTCGGAACCGGTAAAGGAGATGTTGTCCTTGTAGATCAGGCCATCCTGATACATTTTGTAGGTCTCGACGACCGCCTGCTTGTACGCCTCGGTCGCGGCGGGCCACACGTACAGGCCGGTCTCCTCATCGATGATGTAGGAGCAGGTCTCGTTGCCCTCGGCGGCGGGAGCGTTGAGGAAAGTCACGGCGCCGTTGGGGAAGCCCCAGGTGGGCAGCACCAGAGCCGCGTTGGAAGCGCCGTTGCCGGCGGGATCCTGCGCGATGACGGCGGCCAGCAGAGCCTTCCACTCTTCCCAGGTATACTCGTTATCTTCCTGATACAGGCCGACCTTCTCCGCCCAGTCCTTGCGGATGGTGAAGTAAGAGGTGTAGGCGTTGTCGATCTCCGGGGGATTGTTGCGGGAAGCGGGCCAAGTGTACAGCTCGCCGTCCACCTTGAAGGCCGCAACGGACTCGGAGGTCTTGTAGAAGTCGTACAGGTTGGGATAATTGGAGATCTTCGCCTCGGTGATGGGGGCGAAGGCGCCCTGCTTGGCCCAGTCGAAGTACTCGGTGGACGAAGCGGCCTTCAGATCCCAGTAGATCAGATCGGGCGCGTCGTCAGTGGCGATCCAGGTGCGGATCTTCTCATTCCAATCGCCCCAGGAGACCGGAATGTACTCATAGGTCAGGTTGAACTTTTCCTTGACGAACTCGTTGCGCGCATGGGTGCCCTGCTTTTCGGCGTTGAGCACGTTCTGCGTCAGCACGATGGGCTCGAGCTCAGCGTCGGCTGCGGGCGCATCGGCCGCGGGGGCATCAGCAGCGGGCTGATCGGCCGCAGGCGCGTCGCTGGCGGGCTTGTCGGCTGCAGGGGTCTTGGCGCAGGACGCCAGGGACAGCACCAACAACAGAGCCAGAACCAAAGACAGCAGTTTCTTCATGGTTTCTCCTCCTTGAAGTTTTTGGGCGTTTCGCCCATTATACGAACCTGCAGCTCGTGGCGCAGGCGTATAACCGTGTGGGATCTACTCCTTGACCGCGCCCAGCGTCAGGCCGGAGAGGAAGTAGCGCTGCAGGAAGGGGTACAGGCACATGATGGGCGCCATGGCCACGATGATGGAACTCATCTTGATGGCATCGCCCTGGATGTCGGGCTTGGCCTGTCCGGGGATGTTTTGGGTCGCCATCATGTTGACGTCGTTGATAATGGTGCGCAACACGTTCTGCAGCGGCCATTTGTTAACGGATTTGACAAACAGCATCGCGTTGTACCACTCGTTCCAACGCTCTACCGCGTAATAGAGGGTGAAGGTGGCAAGCAGCGGCAGAGAAAGCGGCAGGATGATGCTCCACAGAATGCGCAGATCCGTCGCGCCGTCGATCTTTGCGGACTCCTCCAGCGCCGGGGGCAGCGACTTAAAGTAGTTGGAGATGATGAGCATGTACATGATGTTGATGCCGGTGGGCATCACCATGGAATAGAGCGTATCCATCATGTTCAGGTCGCGGATCAGCACATAGAAGGGTACCAGACCGCCCGAGAAGTACATCGTAAAAACGATGGCAAAGCGGATGAACTTGCCGCCCGGAATGGGCTTGGTCAGCACGTAGGCGCACAGTATGGTCAGCACCATGTTGTAGATCGTGCCAAATACCGTAATGAGGATGGAGTTGCGGTAGCCCGTCCAGATCAGGCTGGACTTGAAGGTGAATTCGTAGGCCTCAAACGTCAGCGCCGGCGGCCAGAGCATCAGGCCCTTGTAGCGCATGTAGACGGTATTGGGCACGATGGAAACCAGAAAGGCATTGTAGAACGGGTAGAGGATCAGCAGTGCCAACAGCGTCAGGAAGAACAGCAGCACGCCGTCAACCAACCCGAACCTGCGGATGCGGTTCTTTTTTGCAATATGCACGTTGCCGTGCTTATCCACGCGAACGTCGGTGTTTGCCATATGTTGTTCCTCCTTTCTACAGCACGGTCTCCTGGCCCAGCGCCTTGGTCACGCCATTGGCCAGCATCAGCAAAACGAAGTTGATCACGTTTTTGAACAGACCGACCGCCGTGGTAAAGCCCAGGTTGATGCCGGTGGACTTGACGAAGGACAGGCGGTAGATGTAGGTGTCGATGATGTCGCCCGTCTCGTAGACGGGGGCGGTGTAGAGGTTGAATACCTGGTCGAAGCCGCCCTCCATGACCGCGCCAACTCTGAGCACGAACTGGATGGCGATCATGTTGATCATGCCAGGCAGGGTGATGTACCAAATTCTCTGGAAACGGTTGGCGCCGTCGATGGTGGCCGCCTCATACAGACTCTGATCGATGCCCGTGATGGCTGCCAGATAGATGATGGTGCCCCATCCGGCCTCCTTCCAAATGTCCGACACGACCAATATGGTTCGGAATGCGTTTTTGTTGTACATCAGGTTCCAGTTCTCACCGATGCCGGGCACGAACACCTCGGACACCTTGCGCACCATGCCGGTGGAGCCCAGCAGGTTGAGCATGATGCCGGCCATGACGACCCACGTCAGGAAGTGGGGGAAGGTGTAAATGGTCTGCAGCACCCTCTTGTAGCGCGGCATGTACACCTCGTTGATCATGATGGCCAGTATGATGGGGAACGGGAAGCCGAACAGTATGCGGTAAAAGGAGATGATCAGCGTGTTGCGCAGCGCCGGCAGGAACTGCGGCTCGCTCATCATGTACTTGAAGTGCTCAAAATTGTTCCAGGGGCTGGCGGCGATGCCGGCCAGCTTGAAGTCCTTGAACGCGAGCTGGATGCCGTACATGGGCACGTACTTGAAGATGATGAAGTACGCAAGACACGGTATCAGCATCAGGTAGATCCATCGATAGTCCCACATTACGCGCAGCGTGTGCTGGAACGTTTTTTTTCGCGGTCTTACGGCGGTCTGAGCAGTCACGGCGAACATCCCTCCCTGATTTTGTTGCAAGAAGCCTGTGTTGACCCGGTTCCCCTGCGTCCGAGTTTTTAATTAGTCCGTTAACTTATGTTTACTTCATGTTATCTTATATCGCCGAATTTGTCAACTATGGTGAAGAAATTGGCGCGATTTTCGTGCACCTTTCCAATATTTATTTGTATATAATTATTTTATTTCCCATCAGATCTCAGGTTTTTCCCGTATTTTTGTGCAATTTCGATTTTTTTGTATGTTATTGATTTTTTTGAACGAAAAAACAAAGTTGAAACATGGACTTTACAAAAAGAATGTGCGCACGAGACGACGTTTCTTTGTTCCATGCGCATTTACTTTTTTACGTATGTATAATTAAGTAAATATTTACTTTTTTATTTTTCGCTGCCACGCTTCACATTGTCCTCCCTCGCGCGCAAAAAAAACAGGGCATGGAAAATCCGATCCATGTCCTGCTTTGCAAAAAATTTTTGTCAGACCCTACGCCTGCATGGCCAGCAGCGCGCGGGTATAATCCAGGCTGAGCTTGAGGTCGTCGTAGCTGTCGCGCTCATAGGCCAGATCGTGGTCGATGACGAACCACTCCGGCGCGCAGGCCAGGCACAGCGGCATCAGCTTGGGCAGGTTGAGCACGCCGTAGCCCGTGGGGCGGAACTCAAAGTGCCCGCGCTCGGCGCTTCCCCGCGCGGGGACGAATTCGCGCACGCGGCCCAGTTTGGCATTGTCGGAGGAATAGTAATCCTTTAAGTGAATGACGGGGCAGCGGTCGGCGTAACGGCGCAGGTAATCCGCGCAGTCTCCTCCGCCAATCTCCATCCAGCCCAGATCCGGCTCCAGCGCCAGCGTTTCGGCCTTGACGTGCTCCAGTATCCAGATCAGGTTCTGCACGCCGTCGATCTTTTCGATCAGCTCCTGATCGTGGTTGTGATACAGCAGACGGATGCCCCGCTGTGCGGCGAGCGCGGCCATTTCATTGAGCCGGGCCGCCACCGCGTCAAAGTCCTCCAGCGGCAGCTCCGCCACCGTCAGGTATCCGCATCCGATGCACTGATGGAAGTCGAGCACACCTTCGGGGTCGGCGACAAGCTCGCGGTAGGGCACGTGGTTGCCCAGCGCGGACAGATGGTTATCCTCCAGCATCGTCTTGACCTCCTGCGCGCTGTGGCCAAAGAAGCCCAGAAACTCAATGCCGTCAAAGCCCAGCGCGGCAAGCTTTTTAAGCACGCCGGCCAGATCCTTTGCGCAATCCTCCCGCACGATGTACAGCGGAGAGGCGATCTTGATGTTCTTCATGCGAAAACCCTCCCTTTCCCCGCCTTTACAAATCAAATTCCACCCGGCGCACGCGGCCTACGAGCGTGACGGACTTGAGCTGCACCACCTCGCTGCGCGGCTCGTAGTCGTACCACTGCATCAGCGCGCGGCCGCCGTCCTGCAGCTTGACCTTGCGCAGGTAGTACCGCCCTTCGGCGAGGAACACCATCACCGCGTTGTCCACGGGGACGGTGGCGGGCAGCACCAGCGCGCGGTCGCCCCTGCGGATGCGGTAGCCCATCATGCTGTCGTCGGGCACGGACAGGAAAAAAACCTTATCCGCCACCACGCCCTCGATGCGGCCGGACTTGACGGGCAGCGTGATGGAGCCCAGCAGCTTGCCCGCGGCGTCCTTTACGGGCACGGCGTGCATCAGGTTGCCAAGAGCCCCCACCCAGGCGTCCGCAGGCTGCGCGGGCGCGGCAGGGGCGGCCTCCTTCTTGGGCGCGGGGCGCGCGGCGCGCACGGGGGCGACGGGTTCGGGCATGCCGTCGGCCTTGCCCTCAAAGTCCGCGAACACCTCCGCGGACTTGCCCAGCACCTTTAGGATGCGGGTGGCCTGCGTATCGGCGATGATCTTGGTGCCCGCCTCCACTTCCACGAGAAAACTCTCGGAAACGCCGCTCTTCTTGGCCAGCTGCTTGTGCGACCAGCCCGCGCGCAGGCGCTCCTGTTTGATCATATCTCCAAGACGTGACATAGCGCGTGTCCTCCTTTTGCGTTGCACTGTCCTCATTATACACCACCGCGCCCGCATGGAAAAGGCTTTTTCATGGATTGAAACGCCCGCGTTTCCATTTTCCTCCGTTCTTATCTTAAATTTCTGCAAACCCTTTATTCTTTGGGCGGAGTTGTGCTATAATATGGTTGTTAAAAACGTATCACTTTACCTAAGGAGGATACACACATGCAGTTTTCCCGTGAAGTGGAAGAAATGGTCTGTGTGAAGAAGGGTCCGAACCACGGTCCCGCCCCCATTCCCGAGGAGGGCAAATGGGTACAGGCCAAGGAAATTGTTGACATTTCCGGTCTGACGCACGGCATCGGCTGGTGCGCTCCCCAGCAGGGCGCGTGCAAGCTGACGCTGAATGTCAAAAAGGGCGTCATCGAAGAGGCGCTGGTGGAGACCATCGGCTGCTCCGGCATGACCCACTCCGCCGCGATGGCTTCCGAGATCCTGCCCGGCAAGACCATCCTGGAAGCGCTCAACACCGACCTGGTGTGCGACGCCATCAACACCGCCATGCGCGAGCTGTTCCTGCAGATCGTCTACGGCCGTACCCAGTCCGCCTTCTCGGACGACGGCCTGGTCATCGGCGCGGGTCTGGAGGACCTGGGCAAGGGCCTGCGCTCCCAGGTGGGCACCATGTACGGCACCAAGGCCAAGGGCACCCGCTACCTGGAGATGGCCGAGGGCTACGTGCTCAAGATCGCTCTGGACAAGGACGATCAGGTCTGCGGCTATCAGTTCCTGTCCCTGGGCAAGATGATGGACGCCATCAAGAAGGGCATGACCCCCAATGAGGCGTATGAGAAGAACATCGGCACCTACGGCCGCTTTAAGGCTGAAGACGGCGCGGTCAAGTGGATTGATCCGCGCAAGCAGTAATAGGAGGTGTGCACATCAATGGCTCTGTTTGAAGGTTATGAACGCCGCATGCCCCAGCTCCAGCCTGTTCTCGAAAAGTACGGCTTTAAGGATTTTGACGAGCTGAAGGCTTACAATAACTCCAAGGGCGTGGACGCCTACGCCATCGTCGAGGGCATCCAGCCCATCGCCTTTGAGAACGCGAAGTGGGCCTACGAGCTGGGCGCCGCCATCGCGCTGAAGAAGGACGTCAAGACCGCCGCCGAGGCCGCCACCTGCATCGGCGAGGGCCTGCAGGCCTTCTGCATCCCCGGCTCCGTGGCCGACCAGCGTCAGGTGGGTCTGGGCCACGGCAACCTGGGC
>DKYK01000061.1:0-158 GCA_002492415.1 Christensenella sp. UBA7102 | reverse complement strand
AACGGCCTGGGCAAGGACGCCGCCATGATCATTTCCCGCATCAACGGCTTCACTTATGTGCAGACCAAGTACGACTACCTGTCCGCCGACGTCAAGGAGGACCATGCGCTGTCTGTCGTCGGTGAGACCGCTTACTCCGACGGCGAGCGCTCCAAGGT
>DKYK01000022.1:81487-111973 GCA_002492415.1 Christensenella sp. UBA7102 | reverse complement strand
GGAGTCAAAGTCCCGTGCCTTACCGCTTGGCTACACCCCAACGTGAACCTGCCGCCGCTTGGGATCTTCGACTGGGAAGAAAAGTGGGGTGAATAGTGGGATTCGAACCCACGACCTCCAGGGCCACAACCTGGCACTCTAACCAACTGAGCTATATCCACCATAAAGAAGCCGTAGCGAAATCGTCTTGAGAATGGCGCGCCTGAAGGGATTCGAACCCCTGACCCACGGCTTAGAAGGCCGTTGCTCTATCCAGCTGAGCTACAGGCGCATACCTTCCCGGGCGGCACTCCCGCTGACGAATATAGATTATATAAGATGATCGGTTTTCTGTCAAGAGGTTTTCAAAAAAAACTGTCAAATTCTGTGCAGGGCAACAGCTGCTCAAAAAATGCCGACGTCGCTGACAAACCAGCAAGGTGCAGCTTCTCCAAGCTGTTTCACTCAAAAAGCGTGATGCCCAGTGCGTTATAGACGCTCCAATCCACCACATCGGTGTTGGCCAGCCCCGCGTCCTTCTTAAACCGAAGCAACGCATCCTTTGTGCCGACGCCAAACACACCGTCAGGATTTCCATAGAGGTAGCCACGTATTTTCAGACGCGTCTGCACCTCCTTGACGTCGCTGCCGCGATCACCGGGGCGAAGCGTACGAAAGCCCGCGGCCATATTGCCGTAGGCCGCCCGCTCGATCACCACCGTCGCGCCCACCGGCACGAGTGGAAAGAGCGCCTCGACGTCCTTGTTGAGCATGCGGATGCAGCCGTGCGATGTGTCTCCGCCGATAGAATTGGGTTTGTTGGTGCCATGAATGCCATACCGCCCCCACGGGCAGTTCAAGGAGATGAAGCGCGTACCGAATCCCGTCCCCCAGTTGACGGCCTTCCCGTTGACCTTCCACACGCCAAGCGGCGAGGGCGTGGCCCACTTGCCCACCGCGCAGGGGTAGGAGGCGACCAGCGCTTCGTCCTTGTACAGATACAGCCGCTGTATGTCCGCATCCACCACAACGAGCGTATTCTCGGACCGCTCCGCCGCTCCGCACAGCGCGAGCAGCAGCACCGCCGCAAGCAGTACGGCAACACCTCTCCTCCGCAAAAAAACTCCCCCTTTGCAATGCACATGTGTTTTATCTATATGCGCTTTGCGGAGGAGTTTATCCGCTTAAGGCATGATATTGATGATTTCAATGCCCTCGATGGCACGCTGCATCAGCCCTTCGCCGTCGATGAGCTTCTCGGATTCGGCCAGCTGCTCGGCGCGAGGCTTGGTCTGCGGATGCTTCGGGGTGAAAATGGTGCAGCAGTCCTCATACGGCAGGATGGACGTTTGATACGTGCCGATCTTTTCAGCGTAGTCCATGATCTCGGTCTTGTCAAACCCAATCAACGGGCGGAACACAGGCATATCACATACCGCATTGGTGCAGCACAGGCCATCCATGGTCTGACTGGCCACCTGCCCGATGGACTCGCCCGTAATCAGTGCCGAGCAGTTAGCCCGGTGCGCAACACGATTGGCAATGCGCATCATATAGCGGCGCATCAGGATCGTCAGCTGGCTCTCGGGGCACTTCTGGTACAACTCCTGTTGCAGCTCCGTAAAGGGCACCACATACATGCGAATGGGACCCGCGTAAGCCGAAAGCTGTCTAGCCAGGTCCACCACTTTCTGCTTGGCCTGTTCAGACGTAAAGGGGAAAGAATGGTAGTGAATGCAATTAAGCTGGACGCCGCGCTTTGCAATCATATAGCCCGCCACCGGCGAATCAATGCCGCCTGAGAGCAGCAGCATGGCCTTGCCATTGGTGCCCACGGGCATACCGCCCACGGCGGGTATCTTTTCCACATAGAGATAGGCGTTTTCCCGAACCTCAATGTTCAGCTCATGCTGAGGCTTGTGCACATCAACCTTGAGCTGCGGACAGGCCGTGAGCACCTGATATCCCACCTCTTCGTTGATCTGCATGGAGTCGAGCGGAAAGCGCTTATCCGCACGGCGTGCGGCGCACTTGAAGGTGCCGGACAGCGACTTCATCATCTCCACAGCTTCGCGGCAGATGGCATCCATATCCTTTTCGCATTGCACCACGGGGCTAACCGAGTGCACACCAAACACGCGGGTGACGCGACGAATCACGTCCTCCATATCGGTGATGTCGCGCAAAAAGATGCGCCCCTGTGTCAGCTCCACCGAGCACCCGGTGCCCTCCACGGCTTTTTTGATGTGCCGCACCAATGCCTTGATGAAGAACATGCGGTTATCGCCTTTTAAGAAGATCTCACCCATCCTGACCAGAAGTACGTTTCTCATGCTCTATCTCCTCACAAACTTACGCAGCAGCTCAACGTTTTTGGCAAGCTGCGTGGCAGTTTCGTCCATTTCTTCCAAAGTATTTTCCGGGCAGAAGGAAAAGCGCAGCGCGCCGTCTATTTCCCGGTCGCTGACACCCATCGCCGTGAGCACATGCGACGCGGACTTCTTGTGCGATGCGCAGGCTGAACCCGTGGAACATAGGATACCTGCGCCCTCCAGTGCGTGCAGCAGCACCTCGCCCTTTGCAGGGAATGTGATGTTCAATATGTGCGCCGCACCATGCGCAAGGTCCCCGTTTACATGCGCACCGGGGATCGAATCCAGCACGCGCTGTGCAAGGCGTTGCTTACAGGCCATCATGTGCGGCGCGGTATCGCCCAGTCGTGCATACGAGCGTACTGCTTGGCCTAATCCCGCAATGCCCGGTACATTTTCGGTGCCCGAGCGCAGGCCCTCCTCCTGGCCTCCGCCAAAGGCGATGCACTGAACACGCGCATTTCCTGCCATCGCCAACGCACCGACCCCCTTGGGGCCATGGATTTTATGCCCTGAAAGGCTGTACAGATCAACGCCCATCTTCCTCATGCTCATGGGTACGCGCAGAAAGCCCTGCACACCGTCGACATGGATGAGGGTGCGCGGATTTTTTTCCTTGACGCGCCGACTGATTTCTTCAATGGGCATCTGCGCGCCCACCTCATTGTTGACCTGCATGACGCTGACCAGCGCCGTATCGGGCCGCACGGCCTCGACCAACGTGTCCACATCCACGACGCAGTTTTCATCCACGCCGATATAGCTCACCTCGTGACCTTGGCGTTCCAGTTCCGCAGCCGTCTCCAATATCGCGGGATGCTCCACCTTTGTCGTAATAAAATGACCTTTGCGCCCGCGTAGATTGCGCGCAACGCCCAGCAGCGCCAGGTTGTCCGCCTCCGTGCCGCCGGAGGTGAAAATCACCCGCGTACCGCCGCCCAGCTGCTGGTCAATGGCCTCACGCGCGGCAGAAAGCAGTCTTCCTGCCCTCATTGCCGGCGCATAGAGTGAGGAGGGGTTGAAGTACTCCTCCCGCATACACATGGCCATCGCCTCTATTACTTCATTAAAGGGACGCGTGGTGGCGCTGTTATCCAGATAGATCATGCTTTCTCACCTTCATGAAAAAAGGAGCTCCGCTCCCGCTTTTATAAGGTAAGTATGCCACAGATCTTCCGCCGCGTCAATCGCGCGCAAGACGAAAGTTTACTATCTTTTGTCAATTTTCAGAAAAGCTCTTGCATTCTGGAATAGAACGTGCTAGAATAACACTGTTTTGAACCGTATTTTCCACCTGAAGGAGGTGTTCTCAAAATGGGAAAGATGTGTGAAATCTGCGGCAAGGGCACCATGTCCGGCAACAATGTCTCGCACTCCAAGAAGGCGACCCGTACTTACTGGGCTCCTAACACGCAGAAGGTTCGCGTGGTTGTGGACGGTACTCCTAAGTCGATGTACGTTTGCACCCGTTGCCTCCGCTCCGGTAAGGTCGAGCGCAACGTGTAATTGTCCAACAAACGCCAATGAATAAGCGCGGATTTATGTCTGCGCTTATTGACTTTTTGGGCCCTCAATACCGTCGCATTGCCTTGATCACGATAAGCGTGACGCCCGCGATGATGAGCAGCACGCCCAGCACACAGATGATCCACACAGGCATAAAGCACATCAGAAGCAGAGTCAATCCCGCAATGAGCAGGATACAAGCGATCGCCTGCTTACACATAAAAACACCTCCGCATTCTCCCCTTGCAGCAGTATATGCGCCGGGAGATACGGAGGTGTCTTTTTATTCCTCATTTTTTTGCGGGATAGTGTAGTACAAGCGCCCAACCTTCGTGGACGGTTACGCACGCCTCGCGCTCGGTCAACACGTTGCTCACCCCCAGAGGATACCCAAGTTCAAAATCATGATGGTCCAGAGGATAGAACACTCCTTCCTCCGACACACATAGTCGATCGGAAATTTGTAGCACGCTCAGCAAATCGCCCACATTACCGACTATAGTCTTTTTTCTGTTTACAGCCCATCCCGTCATGGCCTCTTCCGCAATACAAGCATGCACGCCTTGCTTTTCCAGGTATATCAGCAGCTGAAAGTTGGCCAAATGGTGATCAAAGCGTCCACCTGACGCGCCGGTCAAGACGACTTCGGTCGGTTTTTTCTCAATAATAAAGCGCACGCATGCCATTCCATCGGTATCATCCTTAATAGAAGGATAGACAATATGCGGTATTTCATGGCTGTTCATGTATTCGACCGAGGTCGGTTTTGCGGAATCAAAATCGCCGATGACGCCGTCAATGCGAATGTCCGCCATGAGCGCTGCATCCAGACCTGAATCGGCGCACAGCACAAAGTCGCATGTTGCCGCCAGCTTCCGCAAAAAGGTCCTTTCAGGCGCTTCGCCGCCCAGCACGATCAGCGCGCGGTTCATTGATCGCCCCGCAGGAGCCGGACCATCGCCTGGGCATCGTGTGCTCCATAGAGCGCAGAACCTGCCACCAGCAGATTCGCGCCCGCATCGCGCAGCATGCCGCAAGTTGTGGGGGCGACGCCGCCATCCACCTCGAGCAGAATGTCTTCTCCTCTGCCGGATTCCAGAATCAGATCGCGGGCCGCAGCCGTCTTCTTCACAGTTGCCGGGATGAGCTTCTGCCCACCAAAGCCCGGATTGACCGTCATGATGAGGATGAGATCCAGATCCTCCATCACCCAGCGCAGCTCTTCCAGCGGAGTTGCTGGATTCAGCGCCACACCCGCCCTGACGCCATAGCTGCGGATGAGTTGCAGCACGCGCTGCAGGTGCGGCGTACACTCGGCGTGCACGGTGAGAATGGACGCGCCCGCATCCACAAAGTCCTTGACGTAGCGCACCGGGTCATTGACCATCAAATGCACATCCAGCGGCATGGTGCAGGCTTTGTGCACAGCGGAAATCACGCCCGCGCCAAAGGAAATGTTCGGCACAAAACAGCCATCCATCACATCCATGTGCAGATAGTCGACGCCTGCGCACTGCATGCGCAGCGCCTCCTGGCCAAAGCTTGCGTAGTCCGACGCGAGCATAGATGCTGAAATCTTAGTCATATCGTTTCCCCCACTTTTCTTTGAGCTCCTGATGAAGCATTGTGTATCGTTCCAGTCTTTCCCGGGAAATCAATCCCTGCCGTACTGCGTCCTTCACAGCGCAATCCGGCTCGTTCAGATGCTGACAGCCCAAAAACCTGCATCGGTTCTCATAGGGTGTGAACTCCGGATAGCATCCGGCCAGCAGCTCAGGATCCATCGTATCCAATTCCAGCAGGCTGAAACCCGGCGTATCGGCCAAATACCCGCCCTGCATGGGAATGAGCTGCGCCTTGCGCGTGGTGTGTCGTCCCCTTTCAATGCGGCTGACCGCCCCCGTCTCCAGCATGAGACCCGGACAGAGCGCATTGAGCAGCGAGGACTTGCCCACAGCGGATTGCCCTGCAAAGGCGATGGTTTTGTACTGTACGGCGTTCCTGAGCGCCTCCACCCCAATGCCGTTCTTTGCGCTGACGCAATGCACCTCATACTCCGCGCTGCCGTACTGCCGCGCAATCTCTTCGGCCATGCCGTTGTCAAGATCCACCTTGTTTACGATGATCTTAGCCTCGATGCCCGCCCGATGCGCGCGCACCAGCAGGCGGTCTACGAGCAGAAGGTCAGGCTCGGGTGAAGCGGCTGCCACCGTGACAAAAATCACATCTACATTGGCTACGGGCGGACGCAGCAGCTCGTTGCTCCGCGGCAGAATTTCCTCGATAGCCCCTTCGCCATCCGCACTGTTCGCGGGCTGAAATTCCACAAAATCGCCCACCAGCGGCGAAATCTTCTGCTTGCGAAACCGGCCGCGCGCCTTGCAGACATACCGCAGTCCTCCGCTCTCCACCGTATAAAAACTTCCAATGCCCTGTATGATTCTCCCCGTCATTTCTCTTCCTCCGTAAAGACCACCGACTCCCTCTTGATCTCCTCTTCATTGACCATGATAATCAGCGTCTTTTCACCGGGATTCTCATTTTCCAGATTGAGTTCCACATCCAGTGTGCCCCGGTCCACCACAAAGGAAGAAATTTCCTTATAAATAGACGCATCCTCAACAAATATGCTGACCTCCGAGTCATTTTTTCGGATGTCCAGCGTCAGCTGATACTTACAGGTATACATTTGAGCTTCCCTAACCACCCACAAATTCACTGCGTCGCCTTCGCGCAGCTGTGCGCCCATCTCCGGATTCTGACGATATACCTGGCCCAGCTCGTAGCCTGTGGCATAATCATACTCCACCGCGCCCAAGGCGAGCCCTGCCTTCTCGATTCTCCGCTGCGCCTCCTCCAGACTGCAGCCACCCAACTCAGGCACCGTGCGCAGCACAGGGGGATCGCTGATGGTCAGTTCCACGCCATCGCCATTGCGCAGCACCGAGCCCGCGGCCGGTGCCTGGCCAATTATAGAATTTCGCTCCTTGTCGCTGTCCACAACGCGGTTGACTGTGGAAACCTTGAGCCCAAGCAGCTCCAAAGAAGACTGTGCCTCCTCCAACTGCATGCCCGAGAGATCAGGGATACGGGCCGTCTCCGGTCCTGCGCTGACAGCGACCCTGACGGTATCGCCCGATTTTGCGGTCGAACCTGATGTGGGCAGCTGCTCAAGCACAATACCGGGCGCGACGGATTCATCAAATCTCGTGCCCCCAACCTCCATCACCAGATGGGCCGCATCCAAGCGCGCTGCGGCCTCCTCCATCTTGACGCCCACAACCGAGGGTACCTCCTGCTTGGCATCCAGCAGGCGTATGTTTGCGGACAAGCACACCGCAGCCAGAACGCAAACGAGCACCAAAGCACACAGCGTCACTTTGAGAATGCGCCTGCGTGAAACCTTCTTTGGGCTTCTGAATACAAACTTAGTTCGGTTTTTCTTTTGATTATTCAGACCATGGTCTGAATTAGGGGATTCCTGCTCCGGTTCCTGCTCCGGCTCGGCTAGGGAATCATTGACCGCATCATGGATGAAGCCGCCTTCTGGATAGACCAATGCCATACTTAGATCATCGTAGAGTTCGCGTCCGCTCTGATAGCGTTCCTCCGGATTCTTGCGAATTGCCTTGAGTATGATCTCATTGAGCGCCTGCGTGACCCTGGGATTGAGATCGATGGGTGGAACAGCGGCTGTAGTCATGTGCTGCAGCGCTACTGCGACGGGCGTATCTCCGGTAAATGGCAGCTTGGCCGTAACCATTTCGTACATCACCACACCCAGAGAATATAGGTCAGAGCAGGCATTGACGTCCTCACCGCGCGCCTGTTCGGGCGCAAAATAGTGTACCGATCCCAGCACGCCGTTATCTCCGCTGTCGGTAATGGTGTGGGTATCGCTGGTCTTTGCGATGCCGAAGTCTGACAGCTTGGCCACGCCTTTGCGATCAAGCAATATATTCTGCGGTTTGATATCGCGATGGATGATGTGGGCGTCGTGCGCAATCTGTAGCGCAGTGCAGATCTGTCTGGCAATAGTGATTGCGGAATAATTGTCCAGCGCGCCGTGCTCCTTGATGAGGGACTTAAGCGTCATGCCATCAACATACTCCATCACGATAAAACGCGTGCCGTTTTGCTCTCCCACATCGTAGATGTCGATCAGATTTTCGTGCGAGATGGCGGAAGCCGCCTCGGCTTCCTGCTCAAACCGGCGTACAAATTCCGCATCCTGATTGTACTGCTCGCGCAGCACCTTGACCGCGACCGTGCGTCCGCTGCGAAAATCGTAGGCTTTGTAGACGACCGCCATCCCTCCCTTGCCGACGACCTCGCCCAGCAGATAGCGACCCTTGAGGCAGGTTCCCTTCATGGAGTCACCTCCAGTCCCAGGAATACCGCAACTACGGTGATGTTGTCGCGACCGCCGCGTTCCAGCGCAAGTCCAGTCAGATATTCACACAGCGCATCCGGCTTTTGCTCTCTGACTGCGCCCAGCAGCTCCTCCGCCTCAACATAATTGGTCAGTCCGTCGCTGCACAGCAGGAAAATATCATCCCTTTCGGTGTCAATATCCTGTGCGTCTACGGCAACAGAAGCATCCGTGCCCAGCGCTCGGGTGATGACATTGCGGTAAGGGTACACTCTGGCCTGCTCGGGTGAGATCTTACCCGTGCGCACCAATTCCGCCACGAGTGAATGATCGTGCGTGAGCTGGGTGATCTGTCCGTCTCGGATCCGATAGCAGCGGGTGTCGCCTACGTGCGCGAGCATCACATGGCCGGGCATAAAGTAGAGAAAGGTCAGCGTAGTACCCATGCCCGCACGGGCGGCATCCTCTCCCGCCGCCTGATAAATGCCCTTGTTTGCCTTTCGCACCCAAGACACCGCTGAACGCACGGTGATCTCCCTGCCCGCCGCCTTTTGCGCGCAGACGCGGATCGTCGAGGCAGCCAGAGCGCTGGCCACTTCGCCCGCCTGATGCCCGCCCATGCCGTCTGCTACGAGTACAAGGCCGTCATTTTCTGGAATGAGAAAGCTATCCTCGTTGATGGGGCGCACGTTTCCGCGATGGGTACAGGCTACCACCTTCATGCTACTTTTCCTCCGTGCTCAGGTGCTTGCGGCGCAGCTGTCCGCAGGCTCCTTCAATGTCCGCGCCCATCTCGCGTCTGCGCGTGACGGACACATGCAGAGACTCCAGTCTCTTTTGAAAGGCATCAATGCCCTTTTGCCCCGGTGCGCGCAGATCGCGCTCGGGAACGTCGTTGAGGGGGATGAGGTTGATATGGCACAGCAGCCCGCGCGTGAGCGCAGCCAACCGGTCCGCATCGTCCAAAGAAGTATTTACGCCCTCGATGAGAGCATACTCAAACACGATGCGTCGGCCCACCTTGTCCACATAGTCTCTGCAGGCCTTCATCAGGCGCTCAATGCTGTACTTGTTCGCAATGGGCATGATGCGGCGACGCGCCTCGTCCGTGGGTGCGTGCAGGGAAATGGATAGCGTAATGGGCAGGTTTTCCTCCGCAAGATCATCTATGCGGTCGGCCAGGCCGCAGGTGGAAACCGACACGTTGCGCAGGCTGATGTTGATTCCCTTGGGTGCGGAAACCAGCCGAAGAAAGCGCACCACGTTGTCATAATTGTCCAAAGGCTCGCCGCTGCCCATCATCACGATATTGGTTACGCCGCGCTTGTCACCCTGTGCATGCAGCCGATTGACGGCGACCACCTCTCCCAACATTTCGCCTGCAGTCATGTCCCGCACGCGACCCTCGAGCGTGGAAGCGCAGAAGGCGCAGCCCATGCGGCAGCCCACCTGCGAGGAAATGCACAGCGTATTGCCGTAGTTATAGCGCATCAACACGCCCTCGACCACATTGCCGTCACGCAGAGAAAACAAATACTTCTCCGTACCGTCCTTTTGCGAAACGAGCGTCTTGATGATGGATACGCCAATCGCGACATCGCTTTGCTTCAACCGTTCCCGCAGGCCATTGGGCAGATTGCTCATCTCGTCAAATTCCACTCCCTTGTGCAGCCAATCATAAAGCTGCTTGGCACGGAAGGGCTTTTCGCCCAATGCTTGCAGATATGCTGTCAGCTCCTCCGGTGTATACCCCAGCAGACAATCCTCCATGTATTGCTCCTAACTGCGTCTTTTGCGCGTCATGCGCGCAATAAAAAAACCGTCCGTACCGTTCAGATGTGGATATAGGGTGAGCATACCGTCCTTGGTCTGTTCCGCAAGATTCTCTGGCAGCATTCGCTCCAAGCCGGACAGCATAAAATCCGGATGCTCCTTCAGAAAAGCGGCCACAGTCTGTTCGTTTTCTTCCCTGAACAGCGTGCACGTGGAATACACCAGTGTGCCGCCGGGCTTTACATACCGGCAGGCCGTGTCCAGTATCGCAACCTGCGTATCGTGCAGAGCGGCAATACCCTCCGGCGTGATATTGTACTTGATATCCGGCTTGCTCAAAAAGTCTCCCAAACCAGAGCAGGGAGCATCCACCAGCACACAGTCCATGCGCTCCACCTGATTTTCCACCAGCTCACGCGCATCCTGCACGCGGGTTCGGACATTGTCCAGCCCCAAACGCCTGGCTGCGCTGGCGATCAGCTGCACGCGATGCTCGTGGATATCCCACGCGTAGACACGCCCCGTTCCCTGCATGAGTTCTGCGAGGTAACAGGCCTTTCCTCCGGGCGCTGCACAGCAGTCCAGCACTTGCTGACCGATCCGAGCGCCCACCACCTGCGCCGCAAGCATGGACGCTTCTCCCATGATGGAATAAAGTCCGCTGCGGAAGCCCGCATGCTGAGACACAAAACCGCCGCGCACACGATAAGCCCCGGGCAACGCGCCCTTTTCCCACTCAAACCCCTGCTCGGTCATGTATTGTTCAAACTCCGTGCAGGAGATGCGCGTCAGATTCGGGCGTATGGTCACATGATGCTGCTTATCCCGATAGGACATCAGCGCGGCGGCAAACTCCATTCCAAAATCCTTCACCAGCTTACCCGCCAGCCATTGGGGAAAGGAATGTTCGACGGAGAGGCGTTCCACCGGTTCTTCCGGCCAGGCAATACGGCTTCGGTCGCGCAAAATCCCGCGCAAAACGCCATTGACCAGCCCCGTCATCTTTTCACGCTTAAAACGCCGCGCCAGTTCCACTGCGTCGTTGCACACGGCGTTGTCCGGAATCCGATTCATGAATTTCAACTGATACACGCCCATGCGCAGGATCTGCAGCGTCACGTCGTCCTCGCAGGGACGCTGCATGTATTTTGACAAAATATAGTCCAGGCAGATGCGGTTTTCCAGCACGCCGTAGAACAGCTCCGTCATCAGGCGGCGATCCAATGCGCTCAGGTGCGCGGCGGCAATGCGCCGGGTCAGCGCGAGGCCCGCATAGGCGTCGGAAACCTGCACATCCAGCAACGCCTCCAGCGCCGCAATGCGCGCAGGCGCGGGGCCCTTGGGATGGCTCGATGCTGCCTTGCCTGGTCGCTGGGAGCGCGGTCTTTGATCATTCCGCATGACTGCTGCCTCCCAATATCGTGCCCGGCTGCATAGGCTTGCCGCGCAGATAGTCGCGTGCGTTCATGCGCTTGGAACCGGGGGCCTGCAACTCCACAATCTGCAGCACGCCCGTGCCGCAGGCGACAAACAACCCTTCTTTGGCATCCGCCTTGACGACGGTGCCGGGTGTCTCGTCGGCCTGCAAGCCAGAGACGCGGCTGGTCCATACCTTGAGCACACCGCCGTCCATCTGCGTATAAGCGCCGGGCCAGGGGTACAGGCCGCGCACCTGGTTGTGCAGCTGCTGCGCGCTGCGGCTCCAATCCATCTCCCCCATTTCCCTGGTGAGCATGGGCTGATAGGAGGCCTGCTCTTCATTTTGCGGCGCACGCACAAGCGAACCATCCTCCAGCGCACGCAGCGTGCGCAGCAGCGTCTGCGCACCCATGAAGGACAGCCGCTCGGTCAATTCCTCGGCATTCTCGTTTTCATCAATCTCCACTTCGTCGCGCAGCAGCATATCCCCCGTATCAATGCCTTCGTTGGTCATCATGGTGGTCACACCCGCCATGCGCTCACCGTTTATGATGCACCAGTTGATGGGCGCGGGGCCACGGTACTGGGGCAGCAGCGAGGCGTGCACATTGATGGTGCCCAGCTGCGGAATCTCCAACACCGCTTTGGATAAAATCTGACCGAATGCAGCAGTCACAAACAGGTCGGGCCGAAGCGCAGACAAAGCCTCGCGCCCTTCTTTTCTGCGGATGCGTTCAAACTGCAGTACTGGCACGCCGTGCGCCTGCGCGCACACCTTTACTGGCGGCGGCGTGAGCGTTTTTTTGCGGCCCACGGGGCGATCCGGTTGCGTTACGGCAGCCACAACCTCATATCCTTCCTTGATCAGCGCTTCGAGCGAAGGCACCGCGAACTCCGGGGTGCCCATAAATACAATGCGCAATCTCTCATCCTCCGTGCAGTTTACTTGTTTTTCTGCTGTTCCTTATAGACGTCCAGGAACATTTTTCCATCCAGATGGTCAATCTCATGGCAGAAGGCGCGGGCGAGCAGTCCCTCCCCCTCCATCGTGAAGGACTTGCCATAGCGGTCCAGTGCGCGCACTTTGACCACATTGGGGCGGGTGACGGGCAGAAACTTATCGGGCACAGACAGACAGCCCTCATCGTCGGTTTGCTCGCCGGAAAAGGAGAGAATCTCAGGGTTGATCAGCTCAATCACACCCTCGCCTACGTCGATGACCACGATGCGCTTGAGCAAGCCCACCTGCGGTGCAGCCAGACCCACGCCGTTGGCCGCGTGCATGGTTTGCGCCATGTCGTCGAGCAGCTGATGGGTCTTGGAATCGATCATCGTCACGGCGCGGCATTTCTTTCGCAGCACGTCGTCTCCCAATTTAACGATATTTCTCAAAGCCATATTTGTCTTCCTCCTTTAATAAAAAATCTCTACATGAAGCTGGCAGGATTGACTTCTACGTCGATGCGCACGCCCTTTTGCTCGTTGTCCTTCACCAGCTGGGCAATGTGATCCATCGCCTCTTCACTGCCGCGCGCATAAAGCTTGATGAACACCTGGTAGCGGTATTCATCGCGAATGCGAGATAGCGGCGCCTCCTGCGCCTTGACCTGAATCATCTGCACACGACGCTGCTTGTTTTCATAAAACCAACCGTTGAGCTGCATTTCCAGAAGCTCGGCCACAGCGCGCACATCTCCCTCGCTCCGGCCGGTGGCCAGGATGCGCAGCATGAGCGTATAGGGCGGATACAGCCTCCGCCTGCGCCGAGTGATCTCTGCGTCATAAAATGCACGGTAATCCTGCGTAGCCGCCATGGCGATGGCGTAATGCTCCGGCTCATAGCTTTGCACCACCACGCGCCCTGGGTGCACGCCGCGGCCCGCCCGGCCCTCCACCTGCGTCAGCAGCTGGAAGGTGCGCTCCTCGCTGCGGTAGTCGGGCAAATTGAGCGTCATATCCGCAGCAACAACGCCCACAAGCGTTACGTTGGGAAAATCATGTCCCTTGGCAATCATCTGCGTTCCGATGAGCACCTGTGCTTCTCCCCTGCGGAAGGCCGTGAGCATCTGGACCATCGCATCCTTGCTTTGGGTGGTGTCATTGTCCATGCGGATGGTTTGGATCTGGGGAAACAGCTCCTTGAGCTTTTCCTCCACCTGCTGCGTACCCACACCGAACTTGCGGATATAGGGGGATCCGCAGGCCGGACAGAGCTTGGGCGCAGGCATGGTGGACCCGCAATAATGGCAGCGCAGCGTCTGGTCGGTGGCATGGAAGGTCATGGTCACGTCGCAGTGCGGACAGTGCACGGTATAGCCGCATGCGCGGCATTTGACGAAGTTGGAATACCCCCTGCGGTTGTGAAACAATACCACCTGTTGCCCCGCCAGCAGCGTCTCCTCAATGGCGCGCTGCAAGGAGCGGGAAAACATACTGCGGTTCCCATCAATGAGCTCCCTGCGCATGTCCACGATCTCCACCTCGGGCAGCGGACGGCCTGCGACGCGTTCACGCATTTCCAGCAACGTATGCTCGCCGCGCAGCGCCCGCGCATAGGTGTCAATCGAGGGCGTCGCACTGCCCAGCACGAGCACGGCCCTCTGCAGCCGACAGCGCTCCCGAGCCACCTCGCGCGCATCGTAGCAGGGATGCGTCTCCGACTTATAGGTCTGCTCATGTTCTTCGTCGATCACGATGAGTCCCAGGCTCTCCACCGGCGCGAATACCGCCGAGCGCGCCCCGATGACCACGCGCGCGTCTCCCTCGCGAATCCTGCGCCATTCATCATATTTTTCGCCCTGCGACAGCCCGGAGTGCAGCACCGCCGCACCGTCTCCGAACCGCGTGCGGAACCACCCAACCATCTGCGGCGTCAGCGAGATCTCCGGCACCAATATGATGGCGCCCTTGCCGCGAAGCAACACCTGCCGCACTGCGTGCATGTATACCTCGGTCTTGCCTGAGCCCGTCACACCGTGCAGCAAAAAGGACTGCATTTCTCCGTCCAACGCCGCCGTGATGGCGTCCACCGCGCGCTGCTGCGAGGGGGTCAGCGCATAGGCATCCAGCTCGTGCTCCAGTTTTTCGTAAGGAATGCGGCGCACCTGTATGGGAAATACGCGCGCCACTCCCTTTTTTTCCAGCGCGCGGGCCACCGCGAGTGCTCCATCCATGTCAATGTGCGAAATACGCATCCCCTCGGGAGCGGCTTCGAGCAGCGCGATCAACTCCTGCTGTTTTTTCGAGCGGACGCACTTGCGACGGGCCTCGTCCGCGCTGCATGTCAACTGCACGGCAAGGCGCGTCAAGGGCTGTACCTTTCCGCTGCGCACCTGCGCAGGCAGTATGCAGCGCAGCGCTGCCGCCATCGTAGTGCGGTAGCGATCGCGGAGAACCCCCGCCAGCGCCATCAGCTCCGGCAACACCGCCGGCTCCTCGTCGATACGGGCCAGTACCGGGCGCAGCTTTTCCCGGGAAACCGTTGTGCTCTCGCTCGTGCCCGTCACCATGCCGGTCAGCGTCCGCGGGCCAAAGGGTACGCGAACGCGAACGCCTGCGCACAACTCCATATCCTTCGGTATCTCATAGGTGAACACCTTGTCCACTTCGACATTGTTGATGTCCACAATGACCTGCGCGAACGTATGGCTCCACTCCCTTACATAAGCTCCAGCACCCGGTCGAGTATCCTGTCCGCAACCTCGCTTTTGAGCAGTTGGGGCAGCGAAGTCTCACCCCTCGCATCATAGAAGGTGACGATATTGGTGTCCACGTCAAATCCCGCGCCAGGGCGGGTCACATCGTTGCCCACGATGAAATCCAGATTCTTTTTAAGCAATTTTTTCCCCGCATTCGTAGAAAGATTCTGCGTCTCGGCGGCAAAGCCCACCAGAATTTGTCCTGGACGCTTATGCTGTCCCACCATCGCGGCCACATCGGGGTTCTGCACCAGATGGATGTCAAAGGGCTCATCGCCTGTCTTTTTGATTTTTTGCTCTGCCACCTGCGCGGGGCGGTAGTCGGCGGGCGCGGCGGCCTGAATGATGACGTCCTGCTCTTCGCATCGCGCTTCCATCTCGCGGTAGAGCTCCTGCGTGCTCTCGATGAACACGCGATGGACGCCGTCCGGCTTTTCCAGCGCGACAGGACCGGAGATCAGCGTCACAGCCGCACCGCGGCGCGCGGCGGCTGCCGCAATGGCGTAGCCCATCTTCCCTGAGGACTTGTTGGTCAGGTACCGCACCGGGTCGAGGGCCTCGCGCGTGGGGCCTGCGGTAACGAGCACGCGCTTGCCCGCGAAATCCTTTTTACCTAGCGCGCGCTCCACTGCGGCGATGATGTCCGCGTCGGCTGCGATGTGTCCCTTGCCTACGTCGTTGCAGGCGAGCAGACCCACGCTGGGCTCGACAAACGTGACGCCAAGCAGCTCGCGCAGCGTCCGCATGTTGCGCTGCGTCACGGGGTTTTCGTACATGTTGACATTCATTGCCGGGGCGATCACCACGGGCGCCTTTGTGGCCATGACGGTGGTGGTGAGCATATCATCTGCCACACCCGCAGCCATTTTTCCCAGAAAATTGGCGCTGGCAGGTGCAACAAGGAACACATCTGCCCGCTTGGCGAGCGAAATGTGTTCCACTTCCCATTTATCCGGCCGTGCAAACATGTCCACCACAGCAGGGTTTCCCGTCAAGGTCTCCATAGTCTGCTGTGTGATAAAATTCAGTGCATTCTTCGTCAGTATGCAGTAGACATGCGCGCCCTTTTTGCTCATGTCTCGCGCGATCTGCGCCGCACGGTAGGCGGCGATACCGCCCGTCACGCCCAATACGATGTTTTTATTCTTCAGCATCGGCAGGCAGTCCTTTCGGTCGGTCAGTCATCGGCTCTGTTGTACGCAATCAGGCCCTGGTCCACCTCGCGTACGGCAATGGAAACGGGCTTGGTTTCGGTGGTGGCGATCAATGGCTCAGCGCCTGCGACCAACTGGCGGGCGCGCTTGGACACCTCCACAATCAAGGAATAACGGCAGTCAGCTCGCTTTGCAAGGGATGTGATGGGCGGATCGATGATCATATTAAACTTCCTCCTTCAGCTTACGAATGACTTCTTCAATGTTCTCCAGGGTTTTATAGGGTCTGTCATGAATGATGTCCAATATCGCGTCACAGGTTTTTTCCAAATCCTGGTTGATAATGACGTATTGATAATCCTTCGCCAGGTTGATCTCGTCAAAGGCCGCGCGGAAACGCTTGTTGGCCTTTTTGATGTCCTCGCGCCCGCGGTTGATGAGACGGTCGCGCAGCTCTTTCATGCTGGGCGGCAACAGATAGATGGACAGCACGTCCTTTTCCGCCTGCATGACCTTCATCGCGCCCTGCGTCTCGATCTCCAGGATCACGTTCTTTCCCTCGGCCATCTTTGCCGCCACGTAATCGCGCGGCGTTCCATAATGGTTGCCGTAGATTCCGGCGTATTCGAGAAAGCCGCCATTGCGCACCATCTCCTCGAACTGCTCCTCGCTGCGGTAGAAATACGTCACGTCGGCGATTTCGTTTTTACGGATCTCCCGTGTGGTCCATGAAACGGACAGCGCGAGCGAATCATCGCGCTTGATCAGTTCTTTGCAGACCGTGCCCTTGCCGATGCCGGCCGGACCGGATATGACGATCAGTTTCCCATTATTCATCGCTTTCCTCCTCCTCGCAGGTGTCCGGCTCTCTGCCATCGTCCAGGCGGTGCGCCACCGTTTCAGGCTGCAGTGCGGAGAGCACGACATGCCCGCTATCCATGACGAGCACAGCGCGCGTACGGCGGCCGCAGGAGGCGTCCACCAGCGTCTTGTTTTCGCGCGCGTCCTGTACAATGCGCTTGACGGGTGCAGCGTCAGGACTGACGATGGAAATCAGCCGCTGTGCCGACACAAAATTGCCAAAGCCGATATTGATGAGCCGGATGCCCATGCGCACCTCCACAGATCTCTACTCGATGTTCTGCACCTGTTCACGGATCTTTTCAATTTCTGATTTTAAGTTGACCACGTGGGAAACCAACTCCATGTCGCTGGCTTTGCTGCCCATGGTATTAGCCTCGCGGTTCATCTCCTGCACGATAAAGTCCAGCTTGCGTCCCACCGCAGTATCAGAAGCCATTGCGTCGCGCATACTTTTGAGATGACTGTACATACGGGCGATTTCCTCATCGATGTTGATGCGATCCGTGTAGAGTGCGACCTCCTGCGTAATGCGCGCAAGATCGATGGGCTGGCCTTCCATGATCTCCGTAACGCGCTGGGTCAGGCGGATCCGATACTCTTCCACCACCTGTGGCGCGCGCGCAGCAACGCTCACGGTCAGCGCTTCGATATTGCCAAGGCGCGTCTCAATGTCCGCGCCCATGCGCTCGCCCTCTTTGCACCGCATCGTGAGCAGTTCGTCGATGGCGTCGTTCATGCAGTCCAGTGCGAGAGCCTTGAGTGCGTCACGATCCTCATCCGCCTCGTCCACCCGCAGAACGTCGGGCAGGCGAGCATAATCGATCAGGCGGGCATTGTCCTCCAAGCCAGTCAACTCGGACATCTCACGCATCGCGCCGCGGTAGGCATGCAACAACGCATGGTCCACTGCGACGGATTTGCTGTCGTCACGCAGGTTGCGGTAGGTCACGAACACATCGATATGCCCACGTGAGAGGCGGCTCTGCATCAGTTGGCGTAGGCTGTCCTCCAGATAAGCAAAAGAACGCGGCATGCGAAAGGCCAAATCGAGAAACCGATGATTGACGCTCTTAATCTCGATGGTCAGGTCGCGTCCGTCCACAATCCGCGCCCCGCGGCCATATCCCGTCATACTCAGCAAGGGAAACTTCCCCCTTTATCAGCGTTATTTATTGATTATAGCATATTTCGGCGACTATGGGCTGAATTTACGCATTTTTATCTTTGTTCAGCATATCGAGAAAGGCAGCTTCATCCAGCACGGGCACGCCCAGCTTGAGCGCCTTTTCCAGCTTGGAACCCGCTTCCTCACCTGCTACCACATAGTCCGTCTTCTTTGAGACCGACCCCGTCACCTTTCCGCCGTGCGCCGCGATCAGGTCGCCCGCCGCCTTTCTGCCCATGGAGGGCAGCGTGCCCGTGAGCACTACGGTTTTGCCCGCGAACGCATCGCCTAGCGTAACGCTCTCCCATCTGGGTGTGCAGCCCGCCGCAAGCAGCCGCTCCACCAGGCTCTTCCCCTTTTCCGATGCGAAAAAGCTCGTGATGGAGGCTGCAACGATGTCGCCCACGTCGGGTATGGCGACGAGCTCTTCCTCTGTTGCCTCCATCAGCGCGTCCAGCGAACCGAAAGCCTGCGCAAGATCCCGCGCCGTCTTGCGGCCCACATTGGGGATGCCCAGCGCAAACAGGAACGCGTCCAGCGGACGGTCCTTGCTCTTCTGAATAGCGGAAATCAGGTTTTCAATGCGCTTGTCCTTGAATAGAGGCAGCCCCACAAGTCGATCCTCCGTCAGCGCCATCATGTCCGCCGCATCGTAGAGGATGCCCTGCTCGACCAACATCTCCGCCGTTTTTTCGGAGAAGCCATCGATATCCATCGCTTCACGGCCTGCAAAGTGCGCCAGGCGGTTGACAATGCGCGGCGGACAATCAGGGTTGGTGCAAAACAGATGCGCCCCGCGCTCCTCCACCGGCGCGCCGCAGGCGGGACAGACGGCGGGAATCTCGATTTCCCGCTCGTCCGGCTGAATCTCGTCCGTGCGCCCCATTACCTCCGGGATGACGTCGTTGGAGCGGCGAATGAACACCATGCAGCCGTTTTTAAGCTTCTTGCGTGCAATGTCGCCCGCGTTGTTGAGCGTTGCAGCCTTCACCGTTACGCCGCCAATGTCCACAGGCTCCAGCTGCGCAGCGGGCGTGAGCTTGCCCGTGCGCCCCACCTCCCACTTGACGGAGAGCAGGCGCGTGGTCATCTCCTCGGCCTCAAACTTAAACGCAATGGCCCAGCGTGGGAAACGATCAGTATAACCCAGCCGCTCGCGTTGCGTAAAATTCGTCAGCTTGATGACCGCCCCGTCGATCAGATAATCCAGCGAGGAGCGATGCGTCTCGATCTCGTCCAGCGCGTCGATCAGTTCTTCGATGTCTGTAAAATACTTGGTGTACGGGCTGGTCTTGAAGCGATTCTCCTCCAGAAATGCACGCATTTCATGGTGATTGCGAAGCTGTGCGCCCTCGATATAGCCCACGTTGTAAAAAAACGCGTCCAGATTGCGTTTGGCCGTGACCTTGGGGTCCAGGTTGCGCAGCGCGCCGGCGGCGGCGTTGCGCGCATTCTTGAGCGGCTCCTCCGCGGTCTGGTTGTATTTCTCCAACGCGGACAGCAGCATAATGCCCTCTCCCTGCACCTCCATCTTTCCCTGAAAGGGAATGGACAGCGGCACAGACTTGATAGTGCGCACTTGCTCGAGAATCTCCTCGCCCACCTCTCCGTTGCCGCGGGTAGCGGCCTGCACCAGTTGCCCTCCCTCATAGGTCAGGTTGAGCGTCAGCCCGTCGAACTTATACTCCAGCGAGTATTCCAGCTGTTCGCCGGGAAGCGCTTTGGTCAGCCGCTCCGCCCAGGCGCGCACCGCCTCTGTGGACTGTGCCTTGTCCAGCGACCAAAGCCGGGCAATGTGCCGGTGCTGCGTAAACTCCTTGAGCGGTTCGCCGCCCACGCGGTGGGTCGGGCTATCGGGCAAACTGACGCCCAACTGCGCTTCCAGCGCCGTCAACTCATCAAAGAGCTGGTCGTACTGTTTGTCCGATATAATGGGGTCATCCAGTACATAGTAGCGATAGGCGTGCCGGTTGAGCTCATCGACGAGCTCGCGCATACGGTTGTCCATCTAAATCTTCTCCATCGGTGCAAATTGAGTGTCCAGCTCCTTGATGCCCTGGCCTGCGAAGGCTACCTGGGCAACAGACCCATTGATCGAGATGACGGTGCCGCGGCCGAACTTGCGGTGCTGCACCGCGTCGCCTGCGCGCAGCTGACCCTGCTCGATCTTGACTGCGGGCGCGGCTGCATGGTTGACCTTAGGCGCGAATCCGCCGCGTGAAAAGGAGACTGGCGTGCGCTCCTTGGGTTTGCTCTCTCTGCGGCGCTCGACGGTCTGATCCACCGTCTGCACCAGCGCCTCCGGTAGTTCTCGTAGAAAGCGCGAGGCGCGATTGTACTGGGGCGTTCCGTAAAGCATGCGCTTTTGCACATGTGTCAGGAAAAGCTGATCCTTGGCACGTGTAATGGCTACATAGCACAGCCTGCGCTCCTCTTCCAGACGTGTTTCGTCAGTAAAGGACCTCGACGAAGGGAACAGCCCATCCTCCATGCCCAGCACAAATACGGCCTCAAATTCCAATCCCTTGGCCGAGTGCATGGTCATCAGAGTGACCGACCCACTGTCCTCCATCAGCCCGTCCACATCCGTCACCAGCGCAGCCTGCTCCAGATAGTCCTCCAGCGAGGGGGCTTCCGCAGTCTTTTCGTATTCGGCGATGGCGCCCACGAATTCCTTTATGTTCTCCAGCCGCTGCTGGGATTCATCGTCCAGCTTTCCATATTGTGCGCGGATGCCGGTCTTATCCACCACGTAATCGGCGTAGTCGGTCACCGACAGCGTCTCCTTGTGCGCAAACAGATCCGCCATCAGGTCGGCGAACTTCTGCACGGCAGAGGCGGCGCGGCTGTTCAGTCCCTCCACCTCGCCCGCTTCCATCGCAGCGCCCAGCATGGAATCGCCGTTGCGCTGGGCCCAATCGGCGAGCGCTTCCACTGTCGCGTCGCCAATGCCTCTGCGCGGCTCGTTGATGATACGGCGTAGCGCGATGTCGTCGTTCGGGTTGACGGACAGGCGCAGATAGGCCAGCACATCCTTGATCTCCTTGCGGTCGTAGAACTTCTGCCCTCCATAGACGCGGTAGGGAATGCCGGAGAAAATCAAGTGCTCTTCCGGCACGCGGGACTGCGCATTGGTGCGATATAGGATTGCCATTTCCTGGTATTTCATGCCTTCGGCGTGCATGCGCAGGATCTCGCGGCAGACAAATCCCGCCTCGCTCTGCTCATCTGGCAGCCCTGCCACGATGATGGGCTGACCTTCGCCGCGCTCCGACCACAGGTTTTTGTCCTTTCTCCCCATATTGTTGGCGATAACGGCGTTGGCTGCTCCCAATATGCTGTTGGTGGAGCGATAGTTCTGCTCCAGCTTGATGGTTTTGCAGCCCTTGTAATCTTTTTCAAAATCCAGTATGTTGGAAATATCCGCACCACGCCAGCCATAGATGGATTGGTCGTCGTCGCCCACGACGCACAGATTATTCTGCCCGCCCGTCAGCGCATGAATGAACTCATACTGCACGTGGTTGGTGTCCTGATACTCATCCACCAGTATGTACTTAAATCGCCTGCGATAATACTCCAGCACCGGCGGCGCGCTGACGAACAGCTCCAGCGTCTTGAGCAGCAGGTCGTCGAAATCCAGCGCATTGTTGTGGCGCAGACGTTCTTCGTAAAGACGGTAGACGTCCGTGATCTTCTGCATGCGAAAGTCCTTATCGCTCTGCGCAAAGTATTCGTCAGGCGAGAGCATATTCATCTTCGCGTCGCCGATTTTAGCCTTCATCTCGCGCGGCGGATAGACCTTATCCGAAAGATCAAGCTGCTTGAGCACATCCTTGATGATGGACATCTGATCCTCGTCATCGTAGATGGTAAAGTTGTTGGAATATCCCAGTTTTTCTATATCGTGGCGCAGAATGCGGCAGCAGGTGGCGTGGAAGGTGGACACCCACAGCTTAGACGCTCTGTCGCCCACCAGCTTTTCAATGCGCTCACGCATTTCGCGGGAGGCCTTGTTGGTAAAGGTGATGGCCAATATGTTATAGGGATCTACAGGCTGCGCAGCCAGCAGCGAAGCGCCATACTCGTCCAGGCCGACGCGCAGGCACTCTTCCAGGTGCGCGCGCTCCCCCTGCGCGTATGCAGGGACTTCCGTGCTATGATAGGCGTTGCCAAAGCGCATCATGTAGGCGATGCGCTGGGTGAGCACCGAGGTCTTGCCCGAACCCGCGCCTGCCAGCACCAGCAGCGGCCCCTCTATGTGAAATACCGCCTGGCGCTGTTGAGGGTTGAGACGTGCATATTCCTTTTCCAACAGCGCTCGGCGAAGCTCCTGATCGTTCATTCTCTGCTTACTCCTCGTCCTGCGCGGGCGCCTGCTGTGCGTCCGCCTGCGCATTCTTTTCCTTGATGCGATCCAGCGCCCTGCGGTAGCCGTCCGCGCCATAGACCAAGCACCGGGACACCCGGCTTATGGTAGCCGTGGACGCGCCGGTATCCTCCGCAATGAGGCTATAGGTCTTTTTTTCATCGAGCTGCCGGGCAACCTCCATGCGCTGTGCCAGCGACTGCAGCTCGTGTATGGTACACAGATCCTCAAAAAAGCGGTAACAGTCCTCCACCGTCTCCAGCGTCAGGATCGCCTCAAACAGATGGTCGATCTGTTGGTTGCTCAGCTTAGATTGATACATGATCCATACCTCCCAGTGCGCGTTTATTCCGCCGTTACGGGATTGGAAAGCGTGCCGATGCCCTCGATGCAGACCTGCACGGTGTCCCCCGGCTGCATAGGGCCGACGCCCTCGGGGGTGCCGGTCGTCACCACGTCGCCCGGCTCCAGCGTCATCACGCCGGAGATAAACGCCACAAGTTCGCTAACCGAGCGCATCATCATAGAGGTGTTGCCGTCCTGACGGACTTCACCGTTGAGCTTCGACTGAATCGACGCGTGGTTCGGGTTCAGCTCCGTCTCGATGCACGGGCCAATGGGCGCAAAGGTATCAAATCCCTTGGCGCGCGTCCACTGCCCGTCGATGGGCTGAAGATCACGGGCGGTAACGTCGTTGAGACAAGTGTAGCCCAGTATGTATTCAGGCGCTTCTTCGGCGGTCACACCCTTGCAGCGCTTACCAATTACCGCCGCAAGCTCCGCCTCATAATCCACGCGGCTGGAACGCCGCGGGCAGACGATGGCCTCATCCGGCCCGATCACGGCGGAGGCGGGTTTGATGAAGATCACCGGCTCGTCGGGCATGGGATCGTTCATTTCCTTGATGTGATCTAAATAATTTAGACCCACTGCCACGACCTTGCCCGGGCGGCAGGGTGCGAGCAGCTGCGCCTTCTCAAGCGCAATGCGCCGTCCATCCTCTACAATCTGCTCAAAGGGTTCACCCTTGAGCGGGCGCAGTACGTCGCCGTCCAGCACGGCATAAAAACACTCTTCGTTCCACTTTGCACGCACGATTTTCATATGTGCAGAACCCCCCATCTTTTTATACTCTTTATTGTATCACATTTACCTCTTTTCGCATAGCAAAAGTTGCTTACACAAAAAAATAACCCGCCTAAGCGGGCCAGTACAGGGTTCTCTACTTTTTATCCAACACCGTCAGCTTGCCGATGGACAGTTCATAGGCGGTGCGCTTTTCCTCTCCATTCTCGGTGAGCTTTACGTACTCCCGGCTCTGCATGCGCCCGGAAACCTTGAGCCTGGCGCCTTTTCTTAGGTGTGAGCAGAACCTTGCGCATCGCCCCCACACTACACAGGGGATATAATCGGTACCGGTATAGGGCCGGGACACCTTGAGCATCAGGTCGGCAATCTCGCGGCCCAGCGGCGTCCTGCGGTAATAGACCTCGCGCGCAAGCTCTCCGGTCAGCTCGATCAAATTGTTTTCCTGCAGTGCTTCGCGATCCAGCGCGCGCACCAACACCATCAACTTGAGCCGGCGCTTATCCGCATCCTGACGCGTGTAACCGCGCAGCTGACCGCGTACGTGCACGGTTCCCTGCATGCGCTCCACCAGCGCCTCGGGCACGAGCAGCACCACGGTGTCCTGCACACCGGATAGCCGCGGCACCGCAATGCGGCATTGGTACAGCCGCATGCCATGGCTCTCATGGGAAAATACCGGAGGGGATACAATCTCTCCACTGAGCTGGGCGGCGTTATCCATTTGCATCACCCGCATTTCCGGCATGCTGGCAGCCCGTATGATCAATCCAGTATTCGCCTTTGAGCACGAGTTGAGAGACGGGCACGATCTCATAGCCTTGTGACTGGATATAGTCCAGTATTGTGGGCAGCGCCTGGGTGATGTACTGCGAGTTGTTGTGGAACAGTATGATGTCACCGGGGTTGATCTCCTTGGTCACCTGCTTGATCATGGGATCGACGCCCAGGTTTTTCCAGTCCAGCGAATCCACATTCCATTGGATGACCTCATAGCCGTCTTTGCGCGCCTGCAACACCACTTGATCGTCGTAGTCGCCATAAGGCGGGCGGAAAAGCGTAGTTGCTGTCCCGGTAATGGCCTCAACCTTCTTCGACAGCGTGGATAACTCCTGTGCGATCTGCTCGTTGCTCAATTCGCTCATGTGCGGATGGGTATTGGAATGGTTACCGATCTCATGCCCCGCGTCATAGATCTGCTTGACGCGCTCAGGATACTTATCCACCCAGTAGCCCACCAGGAAAAACGTGGTCTTGACGTTGTGTTCCTCCAATATTTTCAGGATCTCGTCGGTTTTTTCCTCACCCCATGCCGCGTCAAAGGAGATGGCGACCTTCTTTTCCTCAGTGCTGACATTGTACACCGGCAGCGGGCGGCTCGCGGGCGAGAATGCGCTCTCGAAGGCCGTAGGATTGAACAAGCGGATGTAGGCGACGGAGATCAGCGCCAGGCAGAGCACCAGGCAGGCCTGTGTAATGGTCTGCAGATGCCTGCCCAGCCAATCGGCCGCCTGCGAAAAAAAGGGGCTTTGCAGCTTGCGCATAGGGCAGTTCCTCCATCTCGTAGTGGTTTTGCTCTATGCGTATGCTGCAACGCCCTGGTTTTATGCACCCGCGCGGTAGCGGATTTTTCCGTTCATCACCGTCATATAGACGGGAATATCCTTGACCTGTCTTGCAGGCACGTCGAAGAAATCGCGCTCCAGTATCGTAAGGTCCGCGTCAAAGCCTACGCGCAGGTCCCCCCGATGATCCTCGTCGCCGCTGGCCGCAGCCGCGTTGCAGGTAAACAACTCCAACGCCTGCTGTGCGGTCAGGTTCTGTTCCGGATGGAAGCCTCCCTCTGGCTTTCCTTCAAAATCCATGCGCGTCATCGCGCAGTAGAGGTTGGGCAGGCTGTCCATGCTCTCCACCGGGCAATCCGACCCGCCGGAGACATTGACGCCGCGCTCAAGCAGCGACTTCCAGTTGTAGCTGGTGGCCGCAAGTCTCTCGCCCACGCGCGCCGTAGCGATGTGCGCATCATATTCCAGGAACACGGGCTGCACGTATGCCTGCACGCCCAGATTGCGGAACCGGTCCAGCAATCCCTCGTCGGTAATCTGACAATGCACCACACCGTGGCGGGGATGCAGGTCGGGTCGCGCCTTCTGCGCCTTTTCGATGGCGTCCAGCACCAGTTCCATCGCCCTGTCGCCGATGGCGTGCACGGCCACAGGCACGTTGCGCTCGTGCGCCTGCAGCACCATTTTATCCAACTCCTGTGCGGTGTAGCACAAAACGCCGCAAGTAACCGGGTCATCGGCATAAGGCTCGCGCAGGTAAGCCGTGTGACCACCCAGTGATCCGTCGGCAATAATCTTGCGGCTGTTGAGCCTGAATGTGCCGAAAGTCTTGCACACACCGTAGCCTGCGTCAAAAAACCAGTTGAACTCATCGTCGTTCAGCAGCTGGCATTGCTCGTTGACGCGCACGGACAGCTCATCCGCCTCCGCAAGGCGGCGATACGCTTCGATCACCGTCTGCGCGGAGCAACCCGTCATGGCATGAAGGTCATCCGAATGTACGCTGGTAATACCGCGCGAGGCTGCGTAGGCGCTGGAGGTGCGCAAGATGTCCATTACGCGCTCCACGGGCACGTCGCTACCGCTTTGGTAGAACAGATTGACGGCGTTCTCCGTCAGCACGCCGTTGGGGACGCCGTTTTTGTCCAGCAGTACCTCGCCGCCGGGCACGCGCGTCTGCGCCGTGATGTCAAAGTGCGCAAGCGCGGCGGTATTTCCTGTTGCCAGATGTCCACAGATGCGCGAGGCGACGATAGGGTGCTCCATGGACACCTCGTCCAGATCCTGTCGCGTTGGGATATGGCGGTCGTCAAACAGGTCCTGGTTCCAGCCGTGCGCGTACACCGCTGTACCCGCTGGAACATGGTTTTTATCGATAAATTCGCGGATGATGCGCTTAACTTCCTCCACAGAGCGCGCGTCCTTGAGCTCCGCCTCGGTCAGCGTCACGCCAAAGTGCAGCAGGTGCATGTGCGTATCGGCAAAGCCCGCGTATACCGTGCGCCCTCCAAGGTCTACGCACTCCGTGCCCTTCTCCGCGTGGGCGAGAAGCGCTTCATCCGAATCCAGTGCGCAGATGCGGCCCCTCTCCACCGCAAGCGCCGTCTGCGGCAGTACGCCGCTGCGCGCGTGCAATCTTGCATTATAGAATATGCGTTCCATCAAAATATGCTCCCACAGTATTTCATTGTCTCCAACAAATCCTTGCGGCAAGCGGGATCGTGGGGATCGAGCGTGGCCAGCACCACGCCTTCATCGCCGACATGCGATGTGGAATGGATAAACCTGCCGTCCTCGATGTACATCGCCACATGCCCAGGGAAGAACATCAAATCCCCCATTTGGATGTCCTTGTAGTCGATCTTGTGCATGCAGAATTCCGGCTGAATGGAGGCGTCGCGATGAATGACCACCCCGGCCATCAGATAGGCCATCGAGCACAGGCCGGAACAATCGATACCCAGCGGTGTCTTGCCGCCCCAGCGGTACTGCGTACCCAGATAGGCCATCGCGTTATCCACAAAGATGCGGCGCAAAGCGGCCTCATCCTCTTTCTTCCAGGAGGTGAGATATGGCCCCAGATTGGTGCCGCGCGTCCAGGCAAGCCGCCCGTCGCAGAGCATCACCTGTACCCAGTGGCGCTCACTCTCCTTCCCCGTCACCGCCAGCACCGCGCCGCGCGGAACGGAGCACAGCGGCCAGGATTGCACCTTGGGCTCGTGCATCAGGTCGATGAACGGACGCAGCACCACGCGCTTTTCCGCCGCGTCAAACGCAGCAACGCGTCCCTCATGCTCCATCAGGTACGCGGCGTTCACCCAGCCATCGTAGCCGTAATGCGTACGCACACGCACCCAGTCGCCCGCCCGCTCCATTACGCTTACCCGCATGCCGTAGAGCGCCTCGTCCGCGCACTCACAGGCGGCGGTGGGCTGCGTCATCAGCGGTGCGATACCGGTTTGAATGATCGCAAGCATCTGCCGCCCTCCTTACTTGAACTCGTCGTAGACCATCTTGCCCACGCGTCCCAGCAGCTGCTGTGCATAGGCGTTGGACGGCGCGTCGGAGACGAACACGCCCAGATAAAAATGGATGTCATCCAGCAGGAAAATTCCACTGTCGTGGTCGAGGTTATCCAGGCTTCCCGTCTTATGCGCTACCCGGATGTTCTCCGGAATGTAGCGCAGGAAATCCGCTTTGTGGCGCTGGCCCTGCAGTACGTCTATTGCCCAGGCACACAGCTCGGGGGTGAGTATGCTGTGATGATAGAGCGCAAGGAACATATTGCACTGATCCTTGGCGCTGGTATAGTTGTTCAGGCCACGCTCCATCGCGTCAAAATCCAGCATCAGCCGCTCGACGCGCGTGGCGGTCAGGCCCAGCCACTGACAGTATTCGTTGATACGGTCCATTCCCAGCAGGCGTATCAGCGCGTTCGTCGCCGTGTTGTCCGATTCAATGATCATCCAGCGGATGAGCTCATCCAGCGACATGCTCTGCGCGCCGTACTCAAACACCGTGGTGTCGGGAAGGATCTCGCTTGCCGGGATGAACAGCTGCTGATCCAGCGTCAGGGTGCCCTGCTCTACGCGCTCCAACGCGTGCAGCATGATGGCCACCTTGATGGTGGACGCCGATATCACGGGTTTTTCCATGTCCAGATTGATCATCGCTTCACCCGTGTCCGCGTTAACCATCAGCGCCGTGACCTGCGCCTGTGCGCTCTCCAATTCATCCAGTACCTGCTGCTGCCAATCCATATTAGTTCTCCTCCAATATCCGTATGGTCTGCTTGTCCGCGTCCAGCTCACATATGCGTCCCAGCGGCAGCGAGAGCGTCGGCTCTTCGTGCCCACAGGTGACGTCCGTCAGCACCGGTATCCCCAGCGGCCCCAGCAGCTCTGCAAAGATCTGCCGAAGCGTCAGGCTCTCGTCAGGTTTTTCCGCCGCACAGTCGGTAAAGTATCCCAAAATCACGCCGCGACAGCCGTCCAGCGCACCCGACTGCACCAGATGGTTGAGCATGCCGTCAATGCGGTAAGGCTGCTCACCCACGTCCTCCAGGAACAGTATGCAATCGCGCGCATCCAGCGCATAGGGCGTACCCAATGCCGAGGATACCAGTGAGAGATTACCGCCCACCAGCCTGCCCGCGGCCCGCCCAGGCGAGAGCGTGTGGCGCGACCTGCCTTCGCAGTTGGGCAGCTCGCCCCATTGCCCGCCGAACAGCGCCGTGCGCACCCATCGCGCCGTGTAGTCGTCCAGCCCATGGTACCACTCTGTGGAGGGCATGGGCGCATGGTATGTGACAAACCACTGATTCATCACCGCATGCAGGTAGGTCACGTCGCTATAGCCTAAAAATACCTTGGGGTTGCGGCGCACAGCCTCCCAGTCGATGCGCCGATGCAGTCTTTGCGCGCCATAACCGCCGCGCGCACAGAGTACGCCACGCACCGACGGATCGGTAAAAGCGTTGCCCACATCTGCCGCACGGAGTTCGTCTCCGCCGGCCAGGTATCCATGTCGGCTTCGAACGCTGGGATAGACTGCGGGCTTCAGCCCCAACGCCTCCACAGCGCGCACGGCTCTTTCCACCCTTCCCTCTGGCAGCGGCCCCGACGGTGCGATCAGCGCTACGCGGTCGCCCGGCTTCAGCGGTTCGGGTATAATCAGTTTTTTCATGCTTCTCCTCGCCTTGTCTCTTGGTTTTCCATACAAATTCAGCCGTTTTTCTGCTTTGATTTTACAACACGCCATGAGTGCTGTCAATAAAAAGGAACGTCCGATCTGAATGGCAGTCATTCGGACGTTCCTTTTTCGTATTCAGCCGATGTATTTGACCTGCAGTATACAGCGCTCACACTCTCAATCGGCAATTCTTAAGCGATACTCGGCCAGCTCCTTCTGGTTGCCCAGCACAAAATGCCCTTCTTCAATCTCTTCCCATACAGGCTTATCCGTCGAGTAGTCGTGCGCGCTGGGATCATAGATCTCCAGCTTCTTGTTGCGCTCATGAATGGGGTCAGGCTGCGGGATGGCGGACAGCAGTGCACGGGTATAGGGATGCAATGGATGGGCGAACAGCTTCTCGCATTCGGCCAGCTCCACCAGCAGCCCTTTATGGATCACCGCCACGCGGTCGCAGATGAAGCGCATCACGGACAGGTCGTGTGAGATGAACAGATACGTCAGCCCGCGTTCCTTCTGCAGCTGTGCCAGCAAATTCAGCACCTGCGCGCGAATGGACACGTCCAGCGCGGAAATCGGCTCGTCTGCGATGATGAATTCTGGCTCCATAATCAGGGCGCGCGCGATACCGATGCGCTGACGCTGGCCGCCGGAGAACTCGTGTGGGAACCGGCTGGCAAACTCGGGCAGCAGGCCCACGTCCGCAAGCGCTTTCTGCACGCGCTCCTTGCGCTCTGCTGCGGAGATACCACCCAAATTGTAGAGACCCTCGGAGATGATGTAATCCACTTTGGCGCGCTCGTTGAGCGAAGCCATAGGGTCCTGAAAGATCATCTGCAGCTTGCGAGTGACCTCCCGATCCAGCTCCTTGGAAATCTTTCCATTGATCTGTTGGCCGCGGTAGATGATTTTGCCGTCCGCCGTGGGGTGGATGCGAATAATGGCGCGTCCGATGGTGGTCTTGCCCGAGCCG
>DKYK01000022.1:32013-81226 GCA_002492415.1 Christensenella sp. UBA7102 | reverse complement strand
GATGGTGGTCTTGCCCGAGCCGGATTCGCCCACCAAGCCGAAGGTCTCGCCCTTGTAGATGTCAAAGGAGACGCCGCCCACTGCCGTGAACAGATTGCGCCGGCTGCCAAAGGTAACCTTCAAATCCTCTACGTGCAGCAGCACTTCCCGCTTCTCGTTATTCATTTACGGCACCTCCCTCGCTCTTTAGCTTTTGTATGATGCGCGGAGGTTCTACCTTGGGCGCGCGCGGGTCAAGCAACCAAGTCTTGGCCTTGTGGGTGGGGGAAACCTCAAAATACGGCGGGCGTTCTACAAAGTCGATCTTGAGCGCCTGCTGGTTGCGCGCGGCAAATGCATCGCCGTGGATCTCGGTAAAGAGGTTGGGCGGCGTGCCCTTGATGGAGAACAGATCCTCCCCCTTTACGCCCAGCTGCGGCAGGGACGAGAGCAGCGCCCAGGTATAGGGATGCTTGGGATCGTAGTAGATCTCCTCCGCCATGCCGATTTCCACAATATCGCCCGCATACATCACCGCCACGCGGTCGGCAATGTTGGCGACAACGCCCAGGTCGTGAGTGATGAAAATAACGGTGAGGTTGTACTTTGCCTTGAGCTCCTTGATCAGGTAGAGCACCTGCGCCTGGATGGTGACATCCAGCGCCGTCGTGGGCTCGTCGCAGATGAGGATCTTAGGCTTGCATGCGATGGCGATGGCGATGACCACGCGCTGCCGCATGCCGCCGGAAAACTCGTGCGGATACTGCTTGTAGCGGCGCTCGGGGTCGTCAATGCGCACATCGCGCATGATCTGCAGTACGGCTTCCTTCAGTGCCCTGCCCCGCAGGCCCTGATGCAAGCGGATGGCCTCGGCGATCTGCGCACCGATGGTCTTTAAGGGATTGAGGCTGGTCATGGGGTCCTGCAGGATCATGCAGACCTCTTTGCCGCGGATCTTGAGCCAATCTCTCTCCTTCTTGAACTTGGTCAGGTCGGCATAAACGCCGTTATCATCCTCGCCGTACAGCTCCGGATGCGCCGTGTCCTTCTTCAGCCCGTAGTACCGGATGGAACCGCCGTCAATGAAGCCATTGTTGTCCAACAGGCCGATGAGATTCTTGTTGAGTACGGATTTTCCGCAGCCGCTCTCACCAACGATGGCCAGGCTTTCGCCCCTGTACACGTCCAGCGACAGGCCGCGGATGGCGTGCAGCACCCTACCGCGGAGGTTGAAGCGCACGCTCAGGTCCTGAATGGAAAGTATTTTTTCCTTTTCGCTCATCTCACGTGCACCTCCTTAGCGATGGTTCTTGGGATCTGCCGCATCGGAGAAGGCATTGCCCACAATATAGAAGGAAATGGTGACGATGGACAGCACGATGGTGGGATAGATCAGCTGATAGCGCAGGTTAGGGCTCATCATCAGCGTGCGGCCCTCGTTGATCAGGTTACCTAGCGAAGGAATGGTCGCCGGCAGCCCCAGTCCGATGTAAGTGATGAACACCTCGCTGCCGATGGCCGCGGGGATAGACAGCGCCATGCGCAGCATGACCACGGATACCAGGTACGGCAGCAAATTGCGCAGTATGATGCGATAAACCGGCGTACCCAGGCAGCGAGAGGCCAGGTTGTACTCCCGGTCACGGATGATGATGATCTGGTTGCGGATAAAGCGCGCCATGCCGATCCATCCGGTCAAAGACATGGCCAGTATGATGGTGCCCACGCCGGGCTTGAGCATGTAGGAGACCAGGATCAGCACGATGGTGGAGGGAATGTTATCCAGGATGTTGTAAAGCTCGGTAAAAATGATGTCCAGCTTGCGCACATAGCCCCACAACACACCCACGGTAATGCCTACCACTGCTTCAATGCCCGCAACTGCAAGGCCGATGAGCAGCGAGGTGCGCGTGCCCTGCCAGATTCTCGACCACAGGTCCTGGCCGATGGAGTTTGTGCCAAGCCAGTGCTCAGCGCTCGGCTCCTTGTTGCGCAGCGGAATGCCCGTGACGGGATCGTTGTTGACCGCAAAGGCGTCGTACTGCCCCGGCAGATAGGGTTGGATAAAGGTAAACAGCAGGATGGCAAGCACGACAAAGACCAGGATGACCGCTAGTTTGTTCTTGCAAAATGCGCGAAACGTGCTTCCCCAATAGGAATAATCGGAGTAGCCCGTGCGCTCTACCTCCTGCTCATTGAACTCTGCAAAGGAGAACGCTTCCTTGTCGCCCAGAGCGGCCTTGAGGTTTTGGGAGCATTCCTTTTCCAACTGCTCCAATTTCGGATGCTTGAGCAGACCCATTAACGATTTCCTCCTTTCGAGCCCAGGCTGATGCGCGGATCCAGCAGCACCATCAGCAGATCGCCGAACACCAGGCCAACCACGCCCACACAGGCGAACACCAGCACAATGCCCTGCACCATGTTGTTGTCCTGCTTTTTGACCACGTCCACGAGCAAACCGCCCATGCCGGGAATGGCGTAGAGCGACTCGATATAAATGGAGCCCACCACGGTGTTGAGGAAGGACGTAGGAATGTATTGCGCTAGCGGGACAAACGCGTTGCGGAACACATGCTGGAACATGATGCGGTTCTTGGAAACGCCCTTGATCTTGGCCAGCTGCACATAGTCCTTTGTACTCTCATCCACCATGTAGCGGCGAAGCCACATGGCGTAATAGGCGATGTTGCCAAGAGAAAGCGAGAACACGGGCAAGATCCACGCCTTGGGATCGTTCATGTCAAAAATCAGACTGATGCCCAAAAATTCCGTGCCATAGAGCTGGATGAACAGATAGTATACCGCCGCCGGCACCGCTTCGATGAAAACGATGAAAGCGGTGCCCAGGTGATCGAACAATCCGCCTTTATATTTGGCCATCAGCGTGCCCATGGGAATTCCCACCAGCAGCGCCACAATCAATGCAAGCGAGCCCAGTTTTACGGATACCGGCAGCTTGGGCGCTAGGATCTCCGTCACCGGCACGTTGTTACGGTAAATACGCGACGTGCCCAGATCTCCCTTTGTAAAGAGATCCTTGAAGAAATTCAGCACCTGAACCGGCATGGGCTTGTCCATGCCCATCAGTTCCAGACCATTCTGAATCTGTTCCTTCGTCATTTTATCAAAGTTTGGAAAATAGCCCTCGATCGGCATTTGGCGCATCAGAACAAATACGATGGTCAAAATGATGATCAGTGTGATGAACGAGCGCCCCAAACGCTTGGCCAGATACTTGAGCATTTTGTCAACCCCTTTTTCTGCTTTAGGGGATGCGCCTACCCACGACGCGCACCGCCGTCTCATAAATTGTTGCGCGCCCATGGCGCAAGGACAATAAGAATTGCGCAAGGAACCCCCAGACGGACCCGGGGGTTCTTTGCACGAAATTCATGGAAGCGTGGTGTCTTCTTATTTCTCGATTTCAGCGATCCAGGCCTCGTACGCCGCCTCGTACTCCTCCATGGTGATGAAGTGATCGTACACCTTCTGACCCTTGAAGCGGGTGCTGGAAATGCCCGAGGGACTATACTGGCCCTCGAAAATATTCAGCTTGGTCGCCTGGTAGGTTGCGGGAGAGATGTAATAGGGCACGACGAGCGCATGCTCAATGAGGATGTCCTCCGCCTCGGCAAAGAGCTGATGACGCTTGGCCATATCGGTGGCCTCGGCCTTGGCTTCTTCCACCTTGGTGTAGTACTCGGTCAAAATGGCTGCGGTCTCCGGGTACTGAGCGGCCTTGCTCTCATCGTAGTAGTAAGCATCCATGCGGTTGTAGGAGTTGCCGATGCACACGCCGGTATCAGGATCCAGGTTGTCGCTGCCGTCAAAGGGATCGGTCCAAGTCTGCGGATCGATATAGTCCGCGCCCCAATTGCAGCGCATGAAGCTGTACTTGCCGCCTCTGCGGGTCTCGGACAGGAAGTTCTCAGAAGGACCTGCCCACAGCACGACCTCAACGTAATCGCTGCCCAACACGCCTTCGATCTGCTGCTTGACGAGCACGTATTCGTTCTCCCAGTCGGTGTCGCCAGACTTGTAGGTCATCACCATTTGGATGGGGAAGGTCACGCCCTGCGCGCTCAGCTCCTCCATGGCGGCCGCCTTGTACTCCAGCGCCTTGTCGGCATTGAAGAAGTACTGGTCGTTGTTCTGGAAGACGGTCTGTGCAGCAAAGTCCGTAGTGCCGTCGCTGCAGAAAGTAGCGGGCGTGATGGTGTTCTGCATGATGGACGCGGGATCATCCGGCTCGATGGCGCGGATGGAATACTCGCGGTCGAACGCGCTCATGATGGAGTGGCGGAAATTCTCGTTATGAACAGCTTTCAGCCAATCATCAGGGCGGTAGGAGTCATCATAAGTGGGATTGAAGTTGAAGCAGTAGAAGTAGGACCACATCACGTCCAGGCGTTCCTTGGACAGGTACTCGGGATGGTTGGTCTTCCAGTCGTCCACGATGTCGGTGGAGATCTCCGCAAAATCCACCTCGCCGCGGAGCACCATCTGGGGCGCCAGCGTAGCAGCCTCAGCGTTGTAGACTCGTTCAATGCGGTCGATGTAGATCTTGTCTGCATCCCAGTTATTTGCGTTCTTGACGTAGGTGTGCTTCACCTGCGGCTCATACTCGCTCAGAATATATGCGCCACAGTAATACAGCTTGTCGTTGGAGATGCCAAAGTCAGCGCCCAGCTCATCGAGCAGCGGGCCATAGGCGGGGAACCAGGGGGTGTAGGTCAGGCCGGACAGGAAGTACGGCGTGGCCTGCTCAAGGGTATACTCAAGGGTATAATCGTCCACAGCCTTTACGCCGACCTCGTTAAAGTCGGTAATTTCCTTGTTGTAATAAGCCTCGGCATTCTTGATGCAGGCCACCTGGCTGTAGGTCAGCGACTCGTTCTCGGCAGTCATGACATACTTGAGCGCGGAGACAAAGTCGTTGGCGGTTAGCTCTGCAACCTCGTTGCCCTGATAGTCATACCATTTAACACCCTGGCGCAGATGGAAGGTCCAGGTCAGGCCATCCTCGGAATTTTCCCAAGTCTCGGCCAGGCCGGGAATGATGTTGCCAAAAGAATCATTCTCGACGATGGAGTCGATGATGTTGGCCGCCACGGTCTGATCCCACTGCTGAGAGGCGATCAGATAGTTCAGCGTAGAAACCTCGGAGCCATACAACGCCTTGTAGACCATGGGCTCGCCAGAATCCACTGCAGGCTCCTGATTATCCGCAGCGCCGGGGTTGGCGTCGCTGGCGGGAGTCTCGCTGGGCTTAGCCGTGCTGGAGCAGGCAGCCATGGTCAGAACCATCGCAACGCACAGCACCAGAGCAAGAAACTTCTTCATTTTTCGGTTCCTCCTCACAAGATTTTTCCGATGCCTTGCAAAATGATATGCAAAGGGCCGGGGATGATCATCCCCCGCCCGCTTCGGAAGCGTTTTTTGGGGCGTCATTTTTTCTGCAGCAGCCCTCGCGTTTTTTCCGCTGCCGCCGTTAAAATGAACTTCTTTGCATACGATACCACAGAATGAAAAAATTTGCAACTGTAAATTTGTAAAGTATGCAAATTCTTCCCGGAATGCACATTCATCAAATTCATGAACTCTGAATTTGCACTTCAACAAAGTAAACGCCGCTTTTCCATCGTTTTTCTCTTGATTCCCAGAAATTATCCCTACAGATTCAATTAATTCTCTTCTATGCGCTGCATCTTCGCACACGCTTCTCTTTCCAGAGTTCCGTCCTTTGGTCCAAAAATCTGCAACCGAGCGTCCCAAAAAATGCAAGGATTGCACCCAAAACTTTTTAGAGTTGCAATCCCATCTGAATAATCAATGTGTATTTATGCTTCTAGCGGAGTCCCGACATATCGCTGAAGGTATAGAGGGCGCCGCAGTGTTTACGCCGCGCCCAAGAGTGATCGCCCCAATCGTAATGCCACCACTCGCTCTCGTAATTGGTAAAACCGGCTTCCCGCATCACATGATAGAGCAGGCGGCGATTGTTGCGTATTTTTTCATCCATCCCCTGACGCTCGAAATAATCCGTGTGCGCGACGGGCGCAAATTCGTCAAACACCGTGCCCATGTCCAGCGTCTGACCGCCGCAGCACAGCGTCAAATCCACCGCGCCGCCCGATTGGTGCGACGAGGGGCGCAATCGGTTCATTTTCGGCACCGCCACGAATTCATCGGTGATGCTCTCCAGTTCTTCGGGCGACGCATCCGGATGCTGCACGCGCATCTTCTCGTAATAATCGTCATACAGCGCCTGCTGCACGCGCAACGGCCGCAGCGTGTCGTAGATCAGAAAGGAATACTCCCTAGGCAAAAGGGAAAGTGCCGCACACAGCCGGTCATACACGCCAGCGCGTACATAGCAATGCGTCAGCGCTCCGGGAACCTCCGCCTTCCAGTAACTCGCGTCATATCTGATGCGTCCATTGCGGCCCGTAATGTCCAACACCGGCTCACCGCACTCCTGCGCATCGCCCGGCGCAAAGCCATCGTCGGGCAATGGAGCGGGTATGGGGGTGTTGATATATTGTTTGATCCGCTCATCCATTTTATTTCTCCTCCCGGTAGCACCGCACCACCACATTGTCCATCAACGCCACAATGTAGGGCTTCCCGCGCCCGTTTTTGCTCTCGATCATGATCTCTTCCGTGTTGATGGGCGTAATCGTCCGATCGATCTGAACCACATCCAGCGTATACGGCTCGGTGACGGACAGCGCACATACAAGTTCCGCCCCGTTCGCACCGTTTTTGTTGAACGCAAAGCACTTGACACCCTTTCCTCCGCGCTTTTGCATCTCAAAGTCCACCAGCAGGCAGCGCTTTGCATACCCGCGGTCGGAGACAAGCACCATCTCCCCCGCTTCGGGCACAAACGCCGCAAATGCGAGCGCATCGTCCAACTCCACGCCCATTCCCTTTACGCCCGAAGTTGCGCGGCCGTTGACAGGAATTTCCTCCGCGTCCATGCGCAGTGACATCGCCTTGCGTGTGATCAGCAGCAGGTTCTTGCCCGTCTCAAAGGGCAGTACATCGAGCAGTTCGTCTCCCTTTTTGAGCGATATCCCTGCGACCTTTCCCTTTCTTGCGCCGTATTCCGCGCTCAAGGTGCGTTTTACCATGCCGCGCTTGGTGACGAATACCAGGCTCTCCCCAGCGCTCTGCCGGGCCATCATGCACACCACCTGCTCATTCTGCTCCAGGCCGGCCAGCAAGCCCGTGGGCGCAAGACCGCGGTCCTTCCACTTTCCCTCTGGAATCTGGTCGGCGGTGATGGTAAAGCAGGCGCCCAAGTTAGTAAAGAGCATCAGCCGCTCATCGGTTTTGAGGTTGAACGCATCCTGCAGCGCATCCTCCACCTCCTCGCGTTTCTGGAACGCCTTGGGCTGCATACGCTTGAGGAATCCCGCGCGGGTGCGCACCACGACGCAGGGCTCCGCGTAGCTGATGTTCTCCTCCTCGTCTTGGACGACGGGCTGATCCTCGATCAGCTCCGTGCGGCGCGAATCGGCATAGCGCTCGCGAATCTCTGTGATCTCGTCCCGAATAACCTTTATGAGCTTTTTTTCGCTCTTGAGGATGCTTTCCAGCCGTGCAATCTGCTTGAGCAGCTCCGCATACTCCTTTTTCAGCGCCAGAATCTCCAGACCCGTCAGGCGCTGCAGGCGCATGTCCAGTATGGCCTGTGCTTGAACCTCGCTCAAGCCAAACTTTTCCATCAGCCCCGTGCGCGCCTCCTTTGGATTCTTCGAGGCGCGGATGAGCGCGATGACAGCGTCGAGCTGGTCCACGGCGATCATGAGTCCCGCCAGGATGTGTTCGCGCGCCCTGGCCTGATTGAGCTCGTACTGCGTGCGCCGCGTGATCACGCGCTTCTGGTGCGCGATATACCGCGCAAGCATCTCGCGCAGGCTAAGCTGGCAGGGCTTGCCGTCGGCGATGGCCACCATGTTGACGCCGAAGGTCACCTGCAGGTCGCTCACGCGGTAAAGGTGGTTAAGCACCTTATCCGCGTCCACATCGCGCTTAAGTTCGATGACAGCGCGCATGCCCGTACGATCGGACTCGTCGCGAATGTCGGAAATTCCCGCGAGAATTCCCTTTTTCTCCTCCGACAGGCGCAGTATTTTTTCCAGCATCGCAGACTTGTTGACTTGATAGGGAAGCTCGGTGATTACGATGTTCTTCTTGCCGCTCGATGCCTCCTCCACGTGCACCTTCGCGCGCAGCTGCAGGCGTCCGCGGCCCGTCTCATACGCCTTGCGAATCTCGTCGGTTTTGAGCAGCAGCCCTCCCGTTGGAAAGTCCGGACCGGGAATAATCTTCATCAGCTCGTCCAGCGAGATGTCCAGATTGTCCATCATGGCCACCACCGCATCGATGGTTTCGCCTAAGTTGTGCGTGGGGATATTGGTGGCAAGTCCCACCGCGATGCCCGATGCGCCGTTGACCAACAGGTTGGGGAATCGCCCGGGCAGCAGATCGGGTTCTTTGAGCGTATCGTCAAAGTTCAGCGAGAAGGGCACAGTATCCTTATCCAGATCGCGCAGCAGTTCCATCGCAAGGGGCGCCATGCGCGCCTCGGTGTAACGCATGGCCGCCGCGCTGTCGCCGTCCACAGAGCCGAAGTTGCCGTGTCCATCCACCAACAGCGCGCGCATATTGAAGTCCTGCGCCATGCGCACCATCGCATCATATACCGACGTATCGCCGTGCGGATGATATTTGCCCAAACAGTCGCCCACGATGCGCGCGCACTTGCGGTGAGGCTTGTCGGGGGTGTTGCCCAGCTCCAGCATGGTGTAGAGTATGCGGCGCTGTACGGGCTTGAGACCATCCTCCACGCGGGGCAGCGCGCGCTCAAGGATTACGTGCTCAGCATAGGGGATCATGCTCTCGTGCATGATCTCCTCCATCGGCTTTTGCAGTATAATCTCGTTGCGCTCCAGCGTACTGTCGTCCTTCTTTCTGCGCGCCATGTCAGCCGCTCACCCACCCTTCAAACTTATCCTCTTTGTTAAAATCCGCGTGGTCGGAGATGTAGAGCCTGCGCGGCTCCACCTTGTCCCCCATCAGGATCGTGACCATGCGCTCGGCCTGCGCCGCGTCCTCCAGCGTCACCTGCACCAGCGTGCGGTGCGCAGGATTCATCGTGGTATCCCACAGCTGCTCGGGATTCATCTCGCCAAGGCCCTTGTAGCGCTGGATGGAATAACCCTTGCCCATGCGCTTGACGGCAGCCGGTAGCGCCCTGTCGTCATAGACGTACTCACTCATCTGCCCTTTCTTGACCAGATAGAGCGGCGGCGTGCCGATATAGACGTGCCCGTCCAGGATCAGTTCCTTCATATACCTAAAGAAAAAGGTCAGCAGAATCGCGCGGATGTGCGCGCCGTCCTGGTCGGCATCAGCCAGTATGATGATGCGGTTGTACTTGAGTGCCGAGAGCTTGAAATCCTCGCCGATGCCCGTGCCCAGAGCGGTGATCAACGACCGAAATTCCTCGTTCATCAACACCTGATCCAGGCGTTTTTTCTCGGCGTTGAGGGGTTTGCCGCGCAGCGGCAGGATGGCCTGAAACCTGCGGTCTCGCCCCTGTTTGGCGGAACCTCCGGCCGAGTCGCCCTCCACGATAAACAGCTCGTTCTCCTCTGCCCTGCGGCCCGTGCAGGAGGCCAGCTTGCCCACCAGGGGCGCCGCTTCTAACGAAGACTTCTGCCGCGCGATGTCTTTTGCCTTGCGCGCCGCCTCGCGCACCGATGCCGCCGCGCACGCCTTTTCCAGCAGCTTGGTCGCAGTCTCCTGATGGTTCAGGTGCTCCAGGTAGAGGTTCAGCTGGTCATAGACCAGCCCCTCGATCAACGGGCGCACCTCGCTGTTGCCCAGCCTGCCCTTGGTCTGTCCCTCAAACTGCGGATTCTTGACAAACGTGGTCAGCACCACCGTCATGCCCTCGCGGTAGTCGTCGCCAGTCAGGTTTGCGTCCTTTTCCTTTAAGATGCCTACGCGGCGCGCGTACTCGTTCATCGCGCGGGTGTAGGCGGCCTTAAAGCCCGTCTCGTGGGTGCCGCCCTCGCCGGTGGGGATAGAGTTGACGTAGGAGAACATGCTCTCGGTGTAGCTGTCCGTCAGCTGGAAAGCGCAGCGGAAGAAGAAATCGTCCTTTCCACCCTCCAGATAGATCACATCCTCGTGCAGCGCGTCCTTGTCCTGATTGAGGTAGCGCACATAGTCCACGATGCCGCCCTCATAGCAGTACGCCACCTCGCGCTCCTGCTGCGGCAGGCGCTCGTCGGTCAAAATGAGTTTGGTGCCCCGGTTGAGATAGGCCAGCTCTCGCATGCGGCGCGCCACAGTCTCGTGGTTGAACACCGTATCTTCAAAGACGCGCTTATCCGGCAAAAAGGTAGTCTTGCTGCCTTTTTTGCGGGTATTGCCCAGTTTTTTGAGCGGCCCCATGGGCTTGCCGGAGATGATCTTTTTCTCCTGTTCGTCCCAGACGGAGGCGAACTCCTGCCGGTAGGCCGTGTAGTCGACGTAGACCTCGCAGACCAGCCATTCCGACAGCGCATTGACTACAGAGGCGCCCACGCCATGCAGTCCGCCCGAATAGGCATAGTTCTTTCCGGAGAACTTGCCGCCCGCATGCAGCTGCGTGTAGATGACCTCCACGCCCGAGATACCCAGCTGCGGGTGGATGTCCGGCGGCATGCCGCGGCCATTGTCCTCTACGGTGGCGCTGCCGTCCTTGTGCAGCGTGACGTGGACGGTGTCTCCATAGCCGTTTGCCGCCTCATCGATGGAGTTGTCCACGATCTCCCACAAAAGATGGTGCAGGCCGCGCGAGCCCGTGGTGCCGATGTACATGCCCGGGCGCATGCGCACGGCATCCAGGCCTTTGAGCACCTGCAGATCCCCCGCGTTATAGCTATTGCTCATCGATTCATTCCTCCGTAAAGCACAAACGCGCAAAAAACAGGCGCGCCCTGTGAACAATCCAATCCGGTGCAGATTCATTCTGCGTCCCGAAGTTAAATTCTACAACAGAACACGCCTGCTTGTCAAATATTACAAAAAACGGTGTTTTACTTGATGCGCGTCAGCTCGCAGAAGCTGTCCTTGAGCGCGAGGTAGAGCTTATCATACAACGCGTAAACTTTGTTGTATACCTCCACGTTCTCGGGGATGGGCAGAGTGACGGTCTCCTCGTGCAGCACCTTGGACGCCTCCACAAGGTCGGGCCAGAGTCCCACACCCACGCCTGCGACCAGCGCCGCGCCGTACGCGCCGCCCTCGCCCGAGCCGGACACCGTGACCACCGGCAGGTTGAACACATCCGCCGCAATCTGCCTCCACAGCGGGCTCATCGCGCCGCCTCCCGAAATGATGACCTTTTCCGGCTGGATACCCTCGTCCATCGCGTAAATGCGCTCGGACACGTCACGCAGCGAAAAGGTGACGCCCTCCATCACCGCTCGGGTCATCGCGCCTTTGCTGTGCTCCAGACCCAGGCCATAGAACACGCCGCGGGCATCGGAGTCGTTGTGCGGGCAGCGCTCACCGGACAGGTATGGCAGGAAAATCAGCCCACCGCAGCCGGGTGCGACCTTCTCCGCCGCCTCGCCCATGATGTCGTAGACATTGCGTCCCGTGCGCGCCGCCTCGGCCATCTCCTCCTTGCACAGCGTGTCGCGGTACCAGCGGTAGGATCCGCCGGCGGCAAGCGTCACGCCCATCGCGTGCCAGAGGTGCTTTGCGTTGTTGCAGAACACCTGCAGCTCGCCGCCTTTATTCTCCTTGTAGCCATCCAGGCCCATCGCCACCACGCCCGAGGTGCCAATGACCACGCCCAGCACGCCCTGGCGCACAAGGCCCGTTCCCGTGGTCTGGATCACCGCATCGCCGCCGCCCGCCGTCACGGGCAGCCCTGCGCGCAGGCCCGTGAGCGCCGCCACCTCTTCGGTGACCGTGCCCGCGACCTCGTAGGATTCCACACATTCGGGGAACAGGCTGCGGGGCAGATTCAGTTTATCCATCAGCGCATAGGACCAAGTGCGCTCTCTGACATTGAACAGGCCGGTACCCGAGGCGTCGGAGACTTCCGTTGCGATGCGCCCGGTGAGCTTATAACGAATATAGTCCTTCGGGTTGAACACCACGCGGGTCTTTGCATAGTTCTCTGGCTCGTTTTCACGCATCCAGAGAATCTTGCCGCCGGTGTAACCCGTCAGCATGCGGTTATTGGTCAGCCTAAGCAGCGCGTCCAGCCCGCCCGCAGCTGCGGTAATCTCCTCACACTGCTTGCCGGTGCGCTGGTCGTTCCACAGGATCGCGGGCCGCACGACTTCGTTGTGCTCATCCAGTGCCACCATGCCGTGCATCTGGCCCGATAGCCCGATGGCCAATATATCCTCCGTGGGCACCTGTGCCTTCTCCAATACAGCCTTTACCGAGCCCACCGCGGCATTCCACCAGTCGGCGGGATCCTGCTGCGTCCATCCGGGCTTAGGGGTTTCCATCGGGTACTCAATGGTTTTAGAGGCCGCGACACAGCCCTGATCGTCTACCAATATGGTCTTGGTGCCCGACGTGCCAATGTCGATGCCCAACACATATTTCTTCATGTGTTTTCTCTCCTTATTTCTCAATCTGGGGGCTGACGAGCAGTCCTGTCTTGCGCAGGCGGTACTCGTAGCTCCACTCAATCCCCGTCGTGCGCCAGCTGTCCGGTCCGAACCAAGTGGTGGAATCATTGCAGTTATGTACGCAGCCAAAGCCGTTGATGCGGTTGCCGTACACCGTGATGCCAATCACGTGCTTTCCCGGTGTCAGCCGGTAAGTGAACTCGTAAGGCGCATATGCCAAATCACCCACGCGCTTGCCATTCAGCTCCATGCCCAGCACCGTGCCGCGGTACTGCGGCACGCGCACGCGCAATTCGTCTTTTTCTGTCTCCACAGGCAGCTTGTAGGTCACATTGCCGCAGTAGAAGGGCAGGCCCTGACTCGTCCAGTCCCCAAAGCCCAGCTCGCGCACGGGCTGCGTGATGGTTTTTTCCGCGCCCTGTACGCGCACGCCAAAGTCGCCCAGCAGATAACACCACTCCACGTTAGTGCGCTGATTGAACGGGATTTCCAGCTCAATGACGCTATCGCCGACGGGCATGTCGGGCAGCGGCACGGTCCTGATGCACTCGTCCACGAACCAGCCGTCCGCCGCGCTCTTGACGGGCGCGCCGTTTACCACAATGGTCACGCGTTCAGCATCTTCCAGCGCCAGTTTGGGCGCCAAAACCGGGATCTCGCTATGCACGGTAAAGCGCAGGCGCAGACTATGCTCAATGGGCAAATCGGGCACAACCCATGGCTGCGCCACATGATCCATGCGGGAAGGATAGCCCAGATGCGCGCGGAAAGCATTGTCGGCGCGCAGCAGCTCCTCTTCCTCTTGCCATTGGCCGTCATCAAAGGCATACTGCGCGGTGTCCAACAGCAGCACATTCGGCTCGGAAAGCTCGACGGCGACAGGTTTTTTGATGGTATAATAGTCGAAGTCTCCTGCGCGCTTCTCCGACTGCACACACTGCGCCTGCCCCGGCTCCAACCGCAGCAGCAAGCTGTCGTGCGCATAGAGTGCGTACGGTATCACGGTCTCGTCGTTCTCGTACCGCGCAGCGATGGGACATATTTCGCCCGTGGCGGTATCCAGCAGCGTTGGCTTCCACTGCCCACGAATGCGCACCACGATGTTCTCCTCCGTGCAGACATCCGGATTGACCGGTTTTGTGCCATGACAGAGGAACAGATACTGCGTCTCACCCTCTCTGCGCAGCTGATGCAGCAGATTTTCCGTGCGGAATCCAGCGTCCGTGCGCACATCTATGGCGCGCACGCCCTCCAGTGCAGCCAGGATCTCTCCTTTGTCAAAACCAATCACCTGCGCGCGCTGCGCCAGCTTCTGCACGCGGTCGCTGGGCACAGCGTCCACCAGGCTGGGGATGCGTCCAGCAAAAATCAGCTTACCGCCCGCATCCGCAAAGGCTTCCAGCCGCTCGACCGTAGTAGCGCGCAGCGTCTGGCAATCCGGCACGAGCACAACATCATAGGCCATGCAGCCTACGTTCAGCGGCGCGCCCGCTTTGTCGCACTGCGATGGCAGCAGGGACTCACAGATGTAATCGTAGTCGATCAGACCGTAGAGCAGCCACTGGGCCATGGACTGGAATCGCTCGTCCATCTCCTCGCGCACCAGCGCCGTCTGTTCGGCGGGGCCCCAGTGCAGCCAGTAGCTCTCCACCGGATGAATGACGCCCACGCGCACCTCGGGTCTGCCTCGGGTGAGCACGGCGTTGACCCGTGCAAAATGATCTTCCACCATCGGATATTCCTTGTACCACGGGCTTTGATAGCCAATGGACGCGGGATAATCGCGCTTGGCTTCGCCCGCCATGGACACCCATGTCAGGTGCGGCACGCGCACCGTCACGCCCAGCGCCGCCTGCCAGTCGCCGGCCAGCTTGTGGCCGCGGAAGTCGAAGTCCCAGTTGGTCACGCCGTACAGCTCGGACAGTACGCCCGGGCAGCCGAACTGATGCGAAGCAGACTGCGCCTGCTTGGCAGTAGTGTACTCGCGCCAGTCGCACAGCATATCGATACCGGGCAGCCCAAATGCGCGGTAGGAGCGCATGGCCTCGCCCAGCGCCGCGGTCTGCGACTTGAGCGTGGGCTCTTCCATCATGTGGCCGGTGAGCAAAATACCGTTTTCACGGCACCAGGCGCCGCAGGTGTCCGCAAACGCCGCTGCAAACCGTTCGGCGATGTGGTCGTGATAATGGTAGCGCGTCACGGATATGCGACCGCCGGGAAGCTCCCAATACAGCTCGGGCAGACCATCCAGCAGATCGCTGCCATAGGCCGCGCGGAAGGTGTCGGGCAGGTCGTCCGTCCAGGGCAGCACCACGTCTCGCTTCTCCTTTGCAAACCCAAGCGCCGTCTTGTGGGGAAACTGCGGCTCGTCGGTGAAGATGGAGGGCACGGTTTTGCCAAACTCATCGCCCACGCCCTGCTTATAGCGTTCGTGGGTGATCTCCACAAATTTTTCAATGGCTTTTTTGTCCAAAGTATTTACGTAGGTCTGGTTGTTATACCAGGGACTCTCGTCCGCGGTCTCCAGATAAGCGTACCATACCGTCTCGCCTGGCGTGGGCTCGTCGTCCGGGCACAGGCGGCGATAGGCGTCCAGCTCGCCCGCCGCGTTGAGTGACACGCCATAGCGCGCCAGCAGCTTTCCGTTGCCTGTGCGGTTGGAACGCGCAGAGGAGTCCAGCCTGGCCTCTGCTTCACGGTTTTCTTCGTAAGAAACCGGCGTAAACAGCAGGTGCCGCGCGCGGTATTGCTTGTCCTTGGTCACAAAGCCGCCCGCAGCGCCCGACGGCCATCGATCCTCATCGTAGAGATAGGCGCGCATCTTTTCCTTGCGGGCCTTGTCCGTGCAGGCTCGGATGAGCTGCATGAACGCATCGGACAGATAGGGCGTGGCCATGCCCGTGCGCACATGCATGTGGAAGCCGCCCATGCCCATTTGCTTCATCTGCTCAATCTGGCGCAGCAGCTGATCCTCGTCCAGCGCGCAGTTCCATGCCCAGAAAGGCGCTGCACGATATTCGCACGGCGGGTTCAAAAACGTGGCGGGATCCAGCTGAGCTTTCTTGTTTTCGGGATAAAACATACTTGCTTTCCTCCCCCTGCTTTATTTTTGCTTTTCAGAACACGCAGTACTGCGCCATGTAATCTTCCATCAGCCGCAGTACATCGGCATACTCGGGGCGGGTCTTGAGGTATTCATGGATGTCTTTTGCATCCACAATGGAATGCACTTGGATGCCATACTCCTCCATAACCTCCATCACAGCGGTCTTGCCGGGATTCTGTCCCACTTCGCAGCGGTTGACGGAGATGAACATGTGCGGCGCAGTGACCTTGGCGGCGTTCATCAGGATGGGCATGGTCTCGCGCACAGCGGTGCCCGCGGTGATCACGTCCTCAATGATGATGACGCGGTCGCCGTCCTTGGGCTTGTAGCCCACAAGGCTGCCGCCCTCGCCGTGGTCCTTCGCCTCCTTGCGGTTGAAGAAGAAGGGCTTATCGATGCCAAAATTGCGTGCCAGGGATGCCGAGGTTGTGGTCACCAGCGGGATGCCCTTGTAGGCAGGGCCAAACATTGCATCAAATTCCTCTCCGCACGTCTCCTTGACGCAGGCGGCGTAAAAATCGCCTAACTTGGCGATCTGCGCGCCGGTGCGGTACAGGCCGGTGTTGACGAAATAGGGGGTTCTGCGGCCGGACTTGGTTACAAAGTCGCCAAAGCGCAGCACATCGCAGGACATCATAAACTCGATAAACTCTTTCTTGGCTTGGGTCAGCATATCGGTCTCTCTCCTTTTTCGTTATGTAAAAAATGGGTTCCCTTACGAAATATAGTATACCATGTTCGGGCGGGCAGCGCCATCTCTCACCCCCGCTTTTTATAGATTTCCTCAAACTCCGCGCTCGTCAGCGAATAGGATACTTCGTCAACCACCGTGCCGTCGTAGAGCTTGCACACCATGCGGCGCGTTCCTTCCTTTTTGAAGCCCAGCGCTTCGATGGTGCGGCGCGAGCGGTCGTTGAAGGGAAAGTGATACACCGAAATCAGCGCAAGGCCCGTCTCCTCAAAACCGTAGCGCAATACCTCCCGACAGCCCTCCTGCATCAGTCCCTGCCCCCAGCAGCGCTCGGCCATCACATACCCCAGCATGCGCACGGGCAGCCCTTTTTCGCGTGAGCCATCCTCATGCAGGCCGATGGAGCCCACGACGTGCCCATCGCCTTTAAACTGCATCGCCCAGCACTCCTGGCTGGGCAGAAACATGTTTTGCAGGATATGCCGCGATTCCTCGATGCTCTCATGCGGCTTCCAGCCTGCCGCTGGGCCGACAACGGGGGATTTTGCGTAGTCGTACAGATCCTGCGCGTCCTCCATCGTCCACGGGCGCAGAATGAGCCGCGCCGTCTCCAGGCGTTTGATTTCCATGTCTCTTTTCCCCTTTCGTGTTTTGCATCAGTATAGCAGAAAGCCAAGCAAATTGCAAAGCAGCCGCCCAGCTTATCTCAGCATAAAATCGGCCCAATCCCCCGGATGGCCTTCACAATGGTCTTGCCAGTAGAGCAGTCTTTCCATGTACTCCCGCTTCCGGGTTTTTACAGGGATTGCGCAATGGGCCACCCCAACCCGATGGATGATCGCCGTCAGCTCGTATAGAGGCAGGCCGATCGCATGTCCGATCGTGTGTACCGTACTGCACGCCTGGCCCACTGCGTGGCATCGCGCGCGGTCTTGCGGGGACGGCAATTCCTTTGCCAGCGCGTGGCAATTCAAAATCTCCCTTTGGGCTTCCGGCATTTTAATCTTCCCCGACGCCCAGAGTCTCGCCGCTTCCAGCGCGCTTCTCGGCCTGCTCTCCTCCGGATACTTTTCCGCCAGTTCCCAAACGATTTCTTCAGCAAACTCCAACGCCCACAGCACTATGGTCCGGTGATTCTGCTGCCGAATCAGCGTATTTAAGTCGCACAGAAACGGACTGTCCTTTGAAAATAACACTTTGTTTTTTCTGTTCAATCTCAGATTAACCTCGTCCATCCAGCTCATGCTCTTTCCCCCTTACTCGGCGCTTTATATAGCCTAGCATTTTACAACAGCAGCCTGCTTTTATCAAGGTGAGAACAGCGCACAACACGCCTTCGGCCTTTTCCATGCTTTCTTTCTAACTGCCGTACATCTAGCCAAGTCAATCTTCCAATAACGCTTTTCTTAAAAAAAGCCGTCCTAAAACAGTGTTGCAATCACTTTTTATTTACGGTAGAATAGAAACATATTGATAAATATGGAACGGGAGTGGTTTCAAAAGTATGTCAAAGGGATTGACAAAACTATTCGATGTACAGGACATGACGGTGGGAAATCCCATGCGCAACATCGTCCAATTCTCCATCCCGCTGCTGATCGGCAACCTTGCCCAGCAGCTCTATTCCACGGTAGACAGCATCGTGGTAGGCAAATACGTAGGCGATAACGCACTCGCTGCCGTCGGTGCGAGTGGACCGGTCATCAACCTGCTCATTGTGCTGTTCGTGGGCATCTCAACGGGCGCGGGCATCATGGTATCCCAATACTTTGGCGCGAAGCAGCAGGAGCAGCTGTCCAAAACAATGGGCAACTGCATCACGCTGACCTTTTTGTCTGGCTTTGCGATGATGATCGCGGGCGTGCTGCTCACCCGGCCTCTGATGTCCGTGCTCAACACGCCGCCCGAGGTGTACGACATGGCCTGTGATTACATGATCATCATCTTTATCGGCATCATCGGCAGCGGTTTTTACAACATCATCTCGGGTGTGCTGCGCGGGTTAGGCGATTCCATCTCCCCCCTGCTGTTCCTGCTGGTGGCCTGTGGATTGAACATTGCATTGGACCTGCTGTTTGTCATCACGTTCCGGCTGGGCGTCGCAGGCGTCGCTTGGGCGACCATCCTCTCGCAGCTCATCTCTGCGATTCTGTGCCTGGTGCGCCTATTCCGCATGAAGAACGTGGTGCATCTGACGCGCGAAACGCTCAAGCTGGATAAGTCCTACGCGCTGGAACTCGCCCGTCTCGGTCTGCCCTCGGGCATCACGCAGGCCATCTTCTCCCTGTCCATGATCGTGGTGCAGAGCCTGACCAACTCCATGGGCACCAACGTCATCGCCTGCAACACCGTCGTCATGCGCGTGGACGGCTTTGCGATGATGCCCAACTTCACCTTTGGCACCGCCATGACCACTTTTGCCGGGCAGAACATGGGCGCCGGACTCACCGACCGCGTGCATCGCGGCACCCGCGACGGCCTGAAGCTGGCAGTGGGCTGCGCAGTAGTGCTGACCGCCTGCATCCTGCTCTTTGGCGAAAACCTGATGCACATGTTCACCCAAACCGGCGCGGTCGTCGCCCTTGGCATGCAGATGATGCGCACCATCGCGGTCGGTTACATTGCAATGGCTGTGACGCAGGTACTCTCCGGCATCATGCGCGGCGCGGGCGACACCATGACTCCCATGTGGATCTCGCTGATCACCACCGTAGCGCTGCGTGTGCCCATCGCCTACATCTGGGCGTATTTCACGCGCACGCCCGAGTACCCCACCGGTTCTCCCGAGGCGCTGTTCTTCTCTCTGCTCATCTCCTGGGTGATGGGCGCCCTCATCACCACCGTCGCCTTCCGCATTGGCAAATGGCGCACCAAGGCCATCACCGGCGTCAAGGCCGCCTGATTTCGGCATGACAAAAGCCGCTATCCGCGCTTGCGGACAGCGGCTTTTCTTATTAGATTGATCAGTAATTGGTCGCGCGCAGCTCAAAGTAAGCCTGCGGATGCGCGCAAACGGGACAGACCTGGGGCGCGTTCTTGCCGAAGTGGATGTGGCCGCAGTTGGAGCAAATCCACATCATCTCGTCGCCGCGGGCAAACACCTGGCCCGCCTCGAGGTTCTGCAGCAACTTGTTGTAGCGCTCCTCATGCTCTTTTTCGATGGCGCCCACCATCTCAAAGAGCGCGGCGATGCGGATAAACCCCTCTTCCTTCGCTTCCTTGGCGAACTGCGCGTACATCTCGGTCCACTCGTAGTTCTCGCCTGCGGCGGCGTCCTTGAGGTTCTCAGCGGTAGCGGGAACAGCGCCGTCGTGCAGGAGCTTGAACCAGATCTTGGCGTGCTCCTTCTCGTTTCCAGCAGTCTCCTCGAAGAACTTGGCGATCTGCACATAGCCTTCCTTGCGGGCGGCTGACGCGTAGTAGGTGTACTTATTGCGGGCCTGGGACTCCCCGGAGAAGGCGGCCAGCAGGTTTGCTTCGGTCTTGGTTCCCTTGATGTTTTCCATAGATCGTTCCTCCATTCGTTTTTGTGTTAACTTTATTTACCCTTTTCTTCTTCCGTTGAATCACCCTGGAGGGAAATTTTACAGAATAAAGAAAGAAACTGGTCCAGATCCAGCGCCTCCGCGCGCACAGAGGGAGGTAATGAACAGGCTCGCACCGCATCTTCCGCCTCGTTCCTGGCAAGGCCATAGGCCATCAGGTTATTGACCAGCGTCTTGCGTCGCATCAGGAAACAGGACTTAACCAGGCGCATGAACGCCTTTTCCTCCACCTGAACAGGATAAGGACGCAGATCCAGTGCAATGACCTCGGACTCCACATGCGGCTGCGGCACAAAGCAGTGTGGCGCGGCATGCACAATGGTTTCGATGTCCGCACGGTAGGCGCACTGGATGGCCAGCGGCCCATATTCCTTCACACCGGGCCGCGCTGTGACGCGCGCGACCGCCTCCTTCTGCAGCATCACACAGATGCGCTCCAGCGGCAGTTCTCCCTCCAGCAGACGAAAGAGCACGGGCGTGGTGATATAATATGGTAGATTCGCCACTACGTCAAAGGCTTCGCCGTCAAAAGCATCCCTCGTCAATGCCTCAAGGTCCAGCTTGAGCGCGTCGCCTTGCACGCACCGCACATTTTTGCAGGGCCCCAGCACCGTTTCCAGCACCGGCATCAGCTTCTCATCGATCTCAATGGCCAGCACACGCTTTGCCCGCCGTGCAAGCGCCTGCGTCAGGCAGCCCGCGCCCGCGCCGATTTCCAGTACATTGCGGCCGGAAACCGCAGCCCGCTCCACGATTTCTTCCAATATGTCCTCGTCCACGAGGAAATTCTGTCCCAGGCTGTGCGTAAACCGAAAGCCACGCGCCTGGAGCAACGTCATGATCTCACTTGTCGTCATCTTTTCCGTTCCTTTGCCTGTTAGTCTCCCAAAATATAAATGGTGCGATCGCGTTTGCGGCCAAATTGATTGCACTCGGCTTCCGTGTCAAAGAAGACGTCGATGTGGTTTCCTGACACGCCGGTATCCTGCGCCACGCCAAAGCCATATCCGGGAATGTAAAGCTTGGTGCCGTAGGGAATGACGCTCTTATCCACCGCCACGGTGCCCACGCTGGGCCACACGCCCGTGGAGGTCTTGCGCCCGGTATGCGTATAAGCAGTGATCATCACGGAGAGCGTCTTTTCATACGTGTAGGTCTTCCCATCCACCGTGATGGTGTTGTCCGTCACATCGCTGGCTTGCTTTTTGTCGGGGTCGGGCGTCTTTTTAGGCGCAGCGCTCTTGGTGGGCTTCGGGGTATTGGTTGCCTTCTTGGTGGTGGATGCCGTCTTCTTGGGCGTGGCGGTGGGTTTGGGCGTCGGCGTGGGCTTTGTGCCCTGCGCTACGACGCGATTCTGCGCCGGCTCAACCACTTCCTCGCTGACCACGGTGCGTTCGGTTTCCACTCCATCCACTGTTACCACGCGCAGCGTCACTTCTTTAACGCCCTCGCTGCCCTGTTTAACCATTTCCTCGGTCCCGATATACAGGTCGTCGTCGTCCTGGTAGGTGACGCGATATTTAAGCCTGCGCTGCTCTACCTCCGTGCTGATCTGCACACGGCTGACCGTGATCTCCATGCCCGAGGTCACGGGCTCCGTAAGCGCGGGGGTAACGATGTCGTCTGCGTCCACCGTGACGCCCGCAAGATAGAGCGCCTTTCCCACCGTGCCGTTAAGCAGCGAGATGCGACGCGTCTGTCCATCTGCGCTGACGCTTACCGGCACAGCGCGGCGCACCAGCACTTCGCACCCGCCCGCCACAGGATCGGCGAGTTCGGGATAAACCACGTCGCCCTCACCCAGCACAATGTTGTATTCCATCAGCAGGTCTGCCACGGTGCCCGAATGCGTCCGCACCTCTACCGCAAGGCCATCGTCGCTGAGCGTGACCTTCTTTGCGGTCATCAGCTGCAGCGCAGGCCGGATGCTCAGCACACCGCCCAGCACCGCCACGCATGCCACCGCGATGCACAGCGCGCGCACCGTAGGCTGCATCTGCTCTATGATGCTAAACATTCCGCGGCAGAATGCCCGCGCGGCTCTGAGGGCATACAGTGCCCAATACAGCCCTGTCTCTACCCACTGCACCAATCGGTTCCACACGCGTACAAGGCGGCCTCTCCGGTTCTTTTTCCGATCGGGCTTCGGCACTCGGTTCTGCGTACCGATATTAGCCATTGCATTGCCTCTCTTTCCTGCGAAAATATTTTTCCGTTCTTATTTTACGTTATTTATGCACATAAGTCAAATTTCAGGTCAAAACGAAACAATTCTGAGCGGATAGTCTTGCAGACAACTTTCCTGATTTTTCGCCCTGTATCTTGCAAGCCGCGCACCTACTGCACAAAAAGGCATATAAAATTGCATAGCAAGAAGTGTGCTTCATGGATGTATACTTCTGTCGCTGGTAAGATTTTCCTGATTCTATTTCAGGAGGTTTTACTGATGAACAAATCCAAACGTAAGACACAAATGAACACCTGTCTGCGAAATGCTCTAAACACAATTTATTATTCATCGGGAATCACGCAGGAAAAACTGGCAGAAAAGCTGGGAATTTCTCCCAGAGCTTGCTCGGCCCTTCAAAACGGAAAATATGGCTTCTCTGCTTTTTCCGTTGTGGTCCTGTTCTCTCTGCTGCCCGTGCCGGAAAGAATTCTTCTTCTCAACAAATTGTGTGCCATTATACTAAATCCGGATGAAGAAGCCGCGTAGATGAAAAATGGCTCTGTCTGTGGATTTCACAGGCTGATGATTGCCGAATTTTCACACAATTACAGTAAGCCCTCAACAAAACAATCCCCCCTGATGCAGAAAAGTCGTTGGTTTCCGACACTTCCAGTGCCGCGAACCACGACTTTTCTAATACGATTGCGGGATGATTGAGCGTTTTCTTATGACAGCGACAACCATCCAATTCCGAGCTATCCGTCGTATCTCTTGTGCCGCTTGTACACGATTTTTTGCTTCAAGCGCTGCCGCTTCAATGCGGCGCTTACTCCGCATTGTTCTTGCGTAGGTCATTTCATTACTCGTTGATGGCGTGCTTCTTGCGTTATTTTATCCATTGCAGAGCATTCCTTCATGGCAGTGGCGCCGCATCTCAATTCCATCGCCTGCTCGCAGCTTCTTTCTCTGCATCTATATATTATGAGGTAAAAATGAAACAATTCTGTAGCGATTTCCTGTCTTTACAGAAGGGAGGTTTTACGTCATAATATACAGTGTAGCGTCAAATCCCGACGACAGACTTTGTGCGATGAGGAAGAATAAACATGAAAAAAATAAGTTTTTTGCTTCGATATGCCGCCATTGTGCTCCTGCTCTGCCTGCTCTCAGGTTGCGGAACCAGCACTACCACCATTGATTTGAATAAGCTCGCCTCTCAGCCCACGCAGCAGCCTGAGCAGGATCCCAAGCCTTTTTTGAACGAGTACATTCAGAAGCTCAACGCCTATGACTTCGGCTCCTGCTATGCCATGCTCGCGCCGGATACGCAGGAGGCCATATCGCTGGTCGACTACACGCAGCGCCATCAGAACATATACGATGCGATAAGCTTGACGGAATTGCGTATCGCCTATGGCGCCCTGACGATGGAGGCGGGTAAGCGCTATATGCAGGAAGCGACGCTGACCTATGTCAGCCCGCTGCTGGGTGAATTTACGCAGGCTGTGGTGTTCAACCTGGACTACTCCGAGAACGATCAGACCTTCTATATGAATTGGACTCCCGCGGTGATTTTTACCGCGCTGACCTCCTCGACCGAGGTTCGGCTGCGCACGCTGCGCCCCGCCCGCGGCGAGATACTGGACAGCCAGCACAACGCCTATGCAATCAATTCTTATGGCGAGAGCGTATATGTTCAGCCCTCGCTCATCGAGGACTACAGCTATACTGTCACCGCGCTGGCCTCCATACTCTCCATGACCACGACGGAGGTAGAAAAAAAACTCACCTCCTCCACCGCGGAAAAGTACGATTCCGTCGTAATCAAGGTCTTTGCGCCAGGGGGGATCTCGGATGCGACGGAGCGCGCGCTGTGCACGATGCCCGGCGTCAAGGTCGATCGCACCTCCATCACGCCCATTCGCTACTACCCGCAGGGAAGCTTCTTTGCCCACTCCATGGGCTATGCCTCCGCCATCACGGCAGAAGAGCTGGACGCGCTGGATCCGGAGAAGTACGACATCTCTTCCTATGTGGGTCGTACCGGCCTGGAAGCCGCCTATGAGAGTACGCTGTGCGGTACGAAGGGGTATTCTCTGGATCTGTATGCCAAGGACGGCCAGCGCCTGGGCACCGTCGCGCGCAAGGACGCGGTGGACGGCCTGGACCTGGAAGTAACGCTGGATTACGACCTGCAAAAGCGCGCCGAGGACATATTGGCGACGCTGGCGGAAGAAGGCAACGCGGGCGCTGCTGTCGTGCTGGACCCCACCACGGGCGACGTTCTTGCCATTTCCAGCTTTCCAGACTTTGACCCCAATCTCTTTGTCATCAATTCCGATCCCGACACGCTGGCTTCTTACGTGGATGAGGAATCCAACAGCCCACTGTACAACCGCGCAGTGCAGGGTTCGTACATTCCCGGCTCCACAATCAAGCCCTTCATCGCTGCAATGTGCCTGGATAACGGCGTGGTCAATGAGAATTACGAATTCACCGGCGAAATTGTCAAACGACAGTGGACGCCCAAAGGCTATTGGCCCTACCCGCCCATCACGCGCGTATCCAACTACTCCGGGCCCGTCAATATGAGCAACGCCATCACCAAGTCGGACAACATCTACTTTGCCGATGTCGCGCTCAAGGCGGGCTGGGATGTTCTGGAGCCCTTCTTAAAGAAGATCGGCTTTGACGAGCGCATCCCCTTTGATCTGCGCGTCTCCATGCCCAGCTATCTGAAAAGCGGTAACTACGAAAATCGCCATCTGCTCGCGTCCACCGGCTACGGTCAGGGCGAGCTGCAGATCTCTCCACTGCAAATGGCGTGCATTTTCTCCAGCATGGCCAACGGCGGCGACATCATACAGCCTCGCCTGGTCAAGGCCACGCGCAGCATGGTGGGCGACAGCTATGAGGTGGTCGAGGAATTCCCTTCCGTTGCCTGGAGGCAGGACGTGATTTCTCAACACGCTGTGGATACCATCGTGCCCATGCTCGAGCGCGTGGTGGAAGAAGGGTCTGGACGCAAGGCGGAAATCTCCGGTCTGACCATCTGCGGCAAGACCGGCACCGCTGAAATCGGTAACGACAAGACGCGTGAGCTCGCCTGGTTCATCGCCTTTGTCAAAGGCGCGGACTATAACCGCCTTGTCTGCGTCACTCTTGAGCTGCCCGCCAACTACAAGGGCACCATTCGCTACGATCTCGTGCGCGAGCTGCTGATGCCGTAACCAACATTTGCAAAAAGACGATGCATGGCGCATCGTCTTTTTACATTACGTCCCCTTCCGGGAGACATCGAGGACGTGACTGAAAGGCCCGCCGTCCGCCATGTCAGGCCGCTTGCAGACGAAGAGGTGTAACGCATGTACTGCGCGAACAGCGCACCGTCCATGGCGTTTATGGTGTCGGCAAGGTAGCAGACGCTGAGATCTGTGGACAGGTAGTGCACGCACCCGCGCCGAACGCGCACTGGAAGATCGTCTCCCCGTTTCCACCGGGTGTCCTCCTCCCAGCTCTCGCAGTACTCCCTGAGAAAACCCATGATCTTCACCTCCAAAGAAGATAAAAAGACAGCGCGGACGGTTGAATGGACCGGCCCGCACTGTCTTAAACTTTGCCCTGTTGATCGCGTGATCCGCCTTTAAGGATATGACAATGGAAGCCCGTCGCCCGGCGTAAATCGACCGGAGATGAACCAAGCCTGCCCGCGCATCGCGTCCTTCATCAAGCCCCTCTTATTTTAGGATAGCCCTTACTTTAACAGATTCCTGTGTGCGCTTGTCAATCACAGCCCAACTCCTGCTTATGCCTCGGGCTGCACCACAGTGCTCACGCCGTCGGTCATGGTGCGGACGGCGGTATCCGCCTTGCCCGCTCCGGCGCCCAGCGCCGCCTCCACCTCAGCTAGCACCTTCTTGACGCGATCACGGTCAGCCAGAGACATATTCTGGTATTTTTTCTGGCTGTACTCCACTGCCGACATAATCTCAAAGGAATACTTGCCCTCCGACGAGTACTTGAGCACCCAGGTGGGCGTGTAGACGACATCCTCGATGGCCGTCTCGCCGGAATCAAAATCTTTCTTCAGCGTAAAGTTCAGGATCGCGCCCGCATCCCTTCCGTCCGTGCGTGTGCCGGCAAGGAAGTTGCCCAGGCCGTAGGCCACCAGCGTGCGCTTGCCGCTCTGGCCTTGGACGTACGTCAACTCCTGCAAGTAGTGCGTGCCGGTGCCCAGCACCACGTCCACGCCCGCATCGGCGAATGTCTGCGCCCAGGCTTTCTGGCTGTCGGTGACAGCTTTGTCGTCCTCGGTGCCCCAGTGCACGCAGACGACGATGAAGTCCACGCCCAGCTCGTCCGCGTTGATCTGCTTCATGTCGTTATCAAACGCGGTCTCGGTCAGGTACTTCACGGTGTCCGACGCGCCCTCGGGCGTCTTGTCAGTGGCTTCCGTATAGTCCAGCACCGCAATGCGCAGGTCGTCCTTGGTCAGAATCACCGGGGCGACATAGTCCGCCCCTGAGGTATATGCGCCAACCGGCGTCATCCCCGCTGCCTTGACTGCGCTGACCGTGCCCTGCGCGCCCGCGATGTCTGCATCGAGAATGTGCTCATTGGCCAGCGTCAGCACGCTGACACCTGCCGTTTTCAAGCCGTCCAGCAGCTGTGCAGGCGAACGCAGCGCGTCAAACTTATCCTGTGTGATGACGGTCTCCAGGTTGCCGATCACCGCGTCCTGCCAGCTCAGATAGGGCTGAATGCGGGAAAAAAATGCGGAAAAATCATAGTTGTCCCCGGATTTTGCAGCCTGCAGTTCATGCTCGTGCATGGAGATGTCTCCCACCGCGCCGATGGTGATGCGCTGCACACCGCTGCCGCGCTGCGGCGCTGCGGTAGGTTCCGGCTCGCCAGTATCCTCCGGAGTGGGCGTCGCCGTGGCATTTGGCGTGGTTTCAGGCGTCTGCGAGGGCTGCAGCGTATTTGCAGACGTTGGACTGTTGTTTATCTGCGTCGAGTCGCCCCGGTTCACCCATGCGGGAATGGACTTGACGAGCAGCGTCACACTGCTGGCCAACAGCACGACGCACAGCGCCGTGAGCAGTATGTTTCTCCAGTTCGGCTTTCTCTTATGCGGTTTATTTCTCGTATAGAGCATAGGCACACGCCCTTTCTGTATAGCGTTTGAGTTTATTATACCACATTGAATCCAAAGGTTCAATTCCCCCTCTGCCGGACAGCGTTTTCTATGTTGTCCTTCCTGCGCTCTGACCATCAAAACGGCTCCGAATGCCATTGATCCGCATTCGAAGCCGTTCTTTTTATGAGTTCTCTTCATTCAGGGCGTGAACCTTTTGCATCCCGTATTCGAGCGCCGTTTTCATGACGGCCTCCAGACTTTCCGGAGGCGTGTCCGGCGTCAGGTTGTTGCCGAAGGTCAGGATCAGACGCCCATCCTTTCGCGCATACGTATCAATGAGATACTTTACTTCCCGCTCGCAGTCCGCACACGTGCCGTAAGGAATGGTGCGCTGCACGTCAAACCCCGCCCAGATGCAGATCTTGTCGCCATAACGCTGCGCAATCGTCCGTTCATCCATCGTGTATTTCTGAATTGGGTGCAGAACGTCCAACCCAATATCGATCAATTCCGGAATGAACCGCTCGATATTGCCGCAGGTGTGCAGCCAGAAGTGCATGCCATGCGCATGGGCCGTGTCAATCAATTCCTTATAATACGGCTTGAAAAATTCGCGGAAAATCTCCAGTGAAAAGAACGGCGCATTCTGGGTGCCGATATCGTCCGAGGTAAAGATACCGTCGCAGCCATACTCGTCCCCCATCCGAACGATGATCGCCTTGTAAAAATCCGTCAGGGCACGGTAAAGCCTATGAACCTCGTCCGGATACTCGTAATAGTCGCACAGCGCGTTTTCCATGCCGCGAAGGCTCCAATGGCGCTCAAACAGACAATACCACCAGTTTGCAAGCCGATAGGCGTGATCTCCCGCCGCGCGCGGCTTGGCGTTGACGTATACCGCGGGCGAATGCGGCGAGGGGAATCGAGTGATCACCTCATCCACGTCCTCCATATCAAAGTAGCATTGCGCATCGAGTGCAGCATTTTCACTGTCATGCACGCGGTCCAGATGGATCCATTTGAAATCCGGGTCCAGCTCATGGCCTTCAGTCGGCGCGGGCGTATTGATGGATACGGTTTGAATATCCCCGGGATATTTTTCCACATCGAAATCCATGGCGCCCCGCCAGAAATCAAAGGTCATGGGGATACGGAAGGCGTTTCCCCTTCCCTCGATGACATCCCGAAGTTCTTCCCGTGTCAGCGCTCTGTTCTCCATGCGAACTCCTCCGGTTCTCTTTCTCCCTATTCGCATTGCTCTCCGCATGTTTTGAATCTGCGTATCTTACCGTGTGGTATCATCATAACATAGCGTTTTGAACAAATCAAGCGCTCCCTGCGCGAAAAAAAGAAGGCGGCGCTTCTGCGTGCCCGCCTTCCCGCGCAGGGCTTACCGCTCTGCCGCTGCTATCGCGTTTTTGGTAATGGTTTCAAAGTTTTTCTCATAGGCGTCCGCGGTCATGTCGCTGGTCATAAAATCCACAAATAGCTGTGCCTTGAGGCTGTCGGAATCTCCCAGCACATAATCCGGGGACACATGCTGTCGTCCTGCGAGATTGAAGTACGCATCGAATTCCTTCAGCAGTTCATCCTCAAGCGCTTCATTCTTCGTCGCCATGACGGACATCGTATTCTCGGCCCACACATCGGAAGCTTCCGGGCTGGTCAATCCTTTGAGCAGCGCCACCGCCTGCTCAGCGTGTTGTGTGCCCGACCATACCGCAAAGCCGTCCTGATAGCTTGCGCCCGAGAGCAGCGGGTCTCCTCCCTTGAACCCGGGAATCAGGAATCCTCCCAGCTCAAAGGGCATATAGGTGGACTGCGTGCGCAGCTGGTATAATTCGTTGGTATTGCACAACAGCATTGTGGCCTTACCACTCAAAAAGCGGTCCATCGCCGTTTCTTGATCCACTGTCAAAGGATTAGCTCCGAAAAATCCCCTGTTGGCCCACGTCTTGACGGCCTGCGCGCCGGCTGCCAGCTCCCCTTGCCAGTCGGTTTTGCGCCCAGTCTGCAACTCGGGGTCGTCCAGCAATCCCGCGTCCCGCGAAATATACTGGGTAATGATGCTGCGCAGCGAATCCAACTCAAAGCCGTTCGGCCTACCTGCAGCGGACATTGGGATATATCCGTCCACCAGCGCCAGCTGCATCAGCGCGGACAGCTCCTCCATAGAGCCCGGTGTGCGCCAGCCCATGCGTTTGAACAGATCGCGGTTGTAGATCACCACCACGCCGCTGCCGCGGTATGGAATGCCATAGAGCTGACCGTCCACGCGGTACTCGTCCAGCGCACCATCCTCAAAGCGCTGTGCCCATTCCTCGTTCATGTATTCGTCCAGCAGAAGCAGCCGATCCTGCTTCTGCATGCTGCCCACATGGTTCCCATACATAAAAAACACGTCGTACATGCTGTCTGAAGCATAGGCAGTGCTCAGCGTGCGCTCCAGATCAGCCCATTCCACGCAGTCTATGTCCACCTGCAAGCCATCGTTCTGCTCCTCAATGTCCCGGACGATGGCTTCCATCACCTCGCTGTGCTCGGGCCAGATGTGCAAAAAACGCAGACTTACCTCTGCATTATCCCGCGCTCTCTCCGCGCCCGACGTGCAGGCCGCAGTCAGCGTCAACGCCAGGCACAGTGCGCCCAGCAGAAAGCACTTTCCTCTTTTCATTCATCCCGCGCCTTTCAAACAATATCATAATGATTTTATTGTATTAACAAAAAATAGTTATGTCAACCATACTATCGGAAAATTACGTTGTGCGCGGATTCAGTTTCTGTTAATTTCTGGTGCGCACTTGTTTTTATTCTCTGCCGCTGATATGATGAACCTGACAAATATAGAAATAAGGGTGGTCAAAAAAATGAAATTGCTTTCCAAGCTAAAGGCTCACCGGCAACTGCTCGCCGTTGGAGCAATGTTTGCGCTCATCTACATGGGTAGCGGCGCCATGAATCCCTACATTACGTTGTACTACAAGCAGCAAGGGCTCTCCACCGGGCAAATCGGTGTCATCTCCGCAATCGGGCCGCTGGCCACGCTGCTGCTGCAGACCGCGTGGGGCCGGCTGGCCGACCGCACCAACCGTAAGGGTGTGCTCATGCTGGCGTTGTTGGCCTCGGGCGTCTGCGCGGTGCTGTACCTGTTCGGCGCTTCTTTCCCCTATATACTGACCGTGGCGCTGCTGTTCGTGGTATTCAATATGGCGGTGCTCCCCATGAGCGACGCCATGGCGCTGGAGTTCTGCTCCAGCAGAAACTATCGCTTTGCGCCCATTCGCCTGTGCGGCACCATCGGCTATTCGCTGATGCCCATTTTGCTGGGCTCGCTGTTCTCTGCGCATCTGGGCTCCACCTTCGTCGTTTTTGCGCTGCTGTGCGCGCTCGCCGCGGTCATGGCGCTGTTCTTCCCCGCACAGGCACAGCGGCAGGCAGTCTCTTCGGCGCCGCGTGAAAAAACAGCGCTAGCCCCTCTGCTGCGCGACCCGGTGATCCTCTTTCTGCTCATCGCCAATTTCTTTGTATCCGTGGGCATGGGCGCTTACACCTATCTGCCGCTGTATGCCAGCAGCCTGGGCTTTGACAATAACCTGTGCGGCCTGCTCTCCGCCATTGCCGCCATTGCGGAGATCCCCTCGTTGCTACTCATCGACAAGGTGATGAAGAAAATCTCCGGCGCACGCATCATCATTGCCTCGACTCTCTTTATGGCGCTGCGGCTGCTGTTCACCTTTGCAGCGGGCGCCTGCGGGCGCTGGGCGCTGCCCATGCTGATCGCGGGCCAGCTGATGCAGTCGGTGACCTACATCACAAACTATTATTGCTCTGCACAGCTGATCCACGAGCGCTTCCCCGCGCAACTCAAATCCACCGCGCAGACGCTGCTTGCGATGGTGACGGCGGGTTTTTCCCATATTCTGGCCAGTCTCCTTGCGGGCTGGCTGTCGGAACCCGCGGTGTTGGGGCTGCAGAATATGTTCCTCGTCTTTGCGGTCTTTCTTGTCGCCGGCCTTGGGCTGGTGCTGCTGGCCTGGCGGCGCTGTGTCCACGATATCCAGCAAACGGGATCCCAATCTATGTAAATTTACGCATAAATCCACACAAAACTTCCCACAACTCATTCTGATTATGCTATACTGAAAGCGTGTGAATTGTTTTACCAACTCGGCAGGACGCAAAAAGGGGAATAAAAGAAACATGGCTGAATCGAAGAAGGTACTCATCATCGGCTCCGGTCCCATCATCATCGGCCAGGCGTGCGAGTTTGACTATTCCGGTACGCAGGCCTGCAAGGCGCTGCGAGCACTGGGGTATGAGATCGTGCTGGTCAACTCCAACCCGGCCACCATCATGACCGATCCAGGCATCGCGGATGTGACGTATATTGAGCCGCTCAACGCACAGCGGCTGACGGAGATCATCGAAAAAGAACGGCCCGACATGCTGCTGCCCAACCTGGGCGGGCAGAGCGGTCTGAACCTGTGCTCGGAGCTGAACAAGCTGGGCGTACTGGACAAGTACGGCGTCAAGGTGATCGGCGTGCAGGTGGACGCTATTGAGCGCGGTGAGGATCGCATTGAGTTCAAAAAGACCATGAACAGCCTGGGCATCGACATGGCGACCTCTGAAGTGGCCTATTCCGTGGACGAAGCGCTCGCCATCGCCGAAAAGCTGCACTATCCCGTCGTGCTGCGCCCCGCCTACACCATGGGCGGCACGGGCGGCGGCATTGTGTATGACCCACTGGAACTGGCCACCGTCTGCGCCCGCGGCCTGCAGGCCTCCCTCGTCGGCCAGGTGCTGGTAGAGGAATGCGTGCTGGGCTGGGAGGAGCTGGAGCTGGAGGTCGTACGCGATAAGAACGGCAACATGATCACCGTCTGCTTTATCGAAAACATCGACCCGCTGGGCGTGCACACGGGCGACTCCTTCTGCTCGGCGCCCATGCTCACCATCTCCAAGGATGTGCAGGCTGAGCTGCAGCGTCAGGCCTACTCCATCGTCGAGGCGATTCAGGTCATTGGCGGCACCAACGTGCAGTTTGCGCGCAACCCCGAAACCGGCCGCATCATTGTCATTGAGATCAACCCGCGCACCTCGCGCTCCTCGGCGCTGGCTTCCAAAGCGACAGGCTTCCCCATCGCGCTGGTCTCCGCGATGCTGGCCACCGGCCTTACGCTGGAAGATATCCCCTGTGGCAAGTACGGCACCCTCAAGCATTATGTGCCCGATGGCGATTACGTCGTCATCAAGTTCGCTCGCTGGGCGTTTGAAAAGTTCAAGAAGGCCGAGGACAAGCTGGGCACGCAGATGCGCGCCGTGGGCGAGGTCATGTCCATCGGCAAGACCTATAAAGAAGCCTTCCAAAAAGCCATCCGCTCGCTGGAGACCGGCCGTTACGGCTTGGGCTACGCCAAGGACTTCCACGAAAAGTCCCTGCCCGAGCTGCTAAAGATGCTGGAAAAGCCCACCTCTGAGCGTCAGTTCATCATGTACGAGGCGCTGCGCAAGGGCGCGACCGTCGAGCAGTTGGAGGACATGACCAAAATCAAGGCGTACTTCATCGGCCAGATGAAGGAGCTGGTGGACGAAGAAGAGCAGCTTCTGCAGCACAAGGGCGCCGTGCCCGCTGAAAGCGCGCTGCGCCAGGCCAAGCAGGACGGCTTTTCCGACCGCTACCTTGCCAAGATTCTCGATATCTCCGAGGATGCAATCCGCTCCGCGCGCAAGGACTACGGCATCTGCGAGGCCTGGGAGGGCGTGCATGTTTCCAGCACCCCGGACAGCAACTATTATTACTCTTCTTATAACATCAAAAAGGACCTCTCCCCTGTCTCCAACGACCGGCCCAAGGTCATGATCCTGGGTTCCGGTCCCAACCGCATCGGCCAGGGGATCGAGTTCGACTACTGCTGCGTGCACGCAGCCAAGGCTCTCAAGAAACTGGGTTTTGACACCATCATGGTCAACTGTAACCCTGAGACCGTCTCCACCGACTACGACACCTCCGACAAGCTCTACTTTGAACCGCTGACGCTGGAAGACGTGCTGGCCATCCATGAAAAGGAAAAGCCTGTGGGCGTCATCGCGCAGTTCGGCGGTCAGACGCCGCTCAACCTAGCCGCCGCGCTCAAGAAGAATGGCGTCAACATACTGGGCACCACGCCCGAAACCATCGACATGGCCGAGGACCGCGATCTTTTCCGCGCGATGATGGACAAGCTGGGCATTCCCATGCCCGAATCCGGCATGGCGGTAACGGTTCAGGACGCCGTGTCCATCGCCAACCGCATCGGCTATCCTGTGATGGTGCGCCCTTCCTACGTGCTGGGCGGCCGCGGCATGGAGGTGGTTCATGACGAGGAATCACTGGTCTACTACATGAATCAGGCCGTTGGCGTCACGCCCGACCGTCCCATCCTCATCGACCGCTTCCTGCACAACGCCACCGAATGCGAAGCCGACGCCATCTCCGACGGCACAAACGTGTTCGTGCCCGCCGTGATGGAGCACATCGAGCTTGCGGGCATCCACTCGGGCGATTCGGCCTGCATCCTGCCCTCGCTCAACATTTCCAAAGAAAACGTCGAGCTGATTCGCTCCTACACCATGAAGATCGCCAAAGAGATGGACGTGCGCGGCCTGATGAACATGCAGTACGCCATCGAAGACGGCAAAGTCTATGTGCTGGAGGCCAACCCCCGCGCCTCGCGCACCGTGCCGCTGGTCTCCAAGGTGTGCGACATCCAGATGGTGCCGCTGGCCACCGAGATCATTACTGCGCCGCTGACGGGTAAGCCCTCCCCCGTGCCGCAGCTTACGAACAAGCACATCCCCTACTACGGCGTCAAAGAGGCCGTATTCCCCTTCAACATGTTCCAGGAGGTCGATCCGCTGCTGGGACCGGAGATGCGCTCCACCGGTGAGGTGCTGGGCATGAGCGACAACTTCGGCGAGGCCTATTTCAAGGCGCAGGAGGCCACGCAGACCCGCATCGCCACTTCGGGCAACGTGTTCATCTCCGTCAACGACCGCGATAAGGACGAGCTGCCTGAGATTGCGCGCGGCTTTGCCGAGCTGGGCTTCAAGCTCTACGCCACTGGCGGTACCGCGGCGGTCATTGAGTCGTTGGGCCTGCCCGTCACACATGTGCACAAGCTGCACCACGGTCAGCCCCATGCCGTCGATCTGATCGCTCGCAACGAAATCGACATCATCGTCAACACCCCTAACGACAAAAAGGGCGCCAAGGACGATTCCGTCATCCGTAAAGCCGCCATTCGCGGCCGCATCTTCTACGTGACCACCATGGCAGCCGCCAAAGCCACCATCGCGGGCATCCGCGCCGTTCGAAGCGCCAATAAGAAGCCGCTGCACTCCCTGCAGGAGTTCCACGCCTCCATCCAGTAACCGCCGCTTTTAATCCCCGGCCGGACGCCTTCCGGCCGGGGATTTTTTAACGCTTTTTCCCTCACAAAACCCGGCCATTCTCCCCGCGCGGGAATTGACCCATGCGGCATTTTCTGCTAGAATGTTCTTGTGTCCGCGCAATGAAAAATATGGTGGAAGAAAGGTGCAAAAATACATACGATTTGCATTTGGCGAGGTGGAGGATCGTTTCCTTGCGGGACAACATCAACGGAGGAATTATGCAAACGCAAACCCAAAAAATGAGCCGGGCGCAGCTGATCTTTCTGTTTTTGAAAGGCAGCAAACGCTATTATCTGCTGGCCATGTTGGGCTCGATGATGGTTTCGCTGATGGAAATGATCACACCGCAGATCATCCGCCTGACGGTGGACAGCGTGCTGGGCAGCGAGCCGCTCAACGTGCCCGCTTATCTGCGCGCAGTGGTGCAGCAGGTGGGCGGCGTGGACATGCTGCGCTCCCATCTCATCCTGCTGGCCGAGGGTGTAGTGCTGGTGGCGCTGTGCACCGCGCTGTTCCGCTATATCAACATCGTCAGCAACGCCAAGGCCTCAGAGACCTTTACCTGCCGCATTCGCAACATGCTCTTTGCGCACATCCAGCGCCTGCCCTTTGCCTGGCACATGAAAAACCAGACGGGCGACATCATCCAGCGCTGCACCAGCGATGTAGATACCGTGCGCAATTTCGTCACGGATCAGTTCATGAATGTGGTGCGTATCTGCATCCTGCTGGCGCTGTCGCTTACCTTCATGGTATCCATGAACTTCAAGCTCTCCATCGTCGCCATGGTGACCTTTCCCGTCATCATGTGTTACTCGCTGGTGTTTCACCGCAAGATCAGCACCCGCTTTACCGAGTGCGACGAGAGCGAAGGCGTGCTGTCCACCATCGCGCAGGAAAATCTGACCGGCGTGCGCGTGGTACGCGCGTTTGGTCGCGAGAAGTACGAAAAAGACCGGTTTGAAAAGCAGAACAACATCTACACCAATCTGTGGATGAGGCTGTGCAAACTGCTGTCCATCTTCTGGGGCACGGGCGACCTGGTCTCCTGCCTGCAGGTGATGCTCATCATCGTCATTGGCAGCGTGTTGTGCGTCCACGGCGAAATGACTGCGGGCGAATTCATCGCTTTCATCTCCTACAATTCGCTGCTGACCTGGCCGGTGCGCCAGCTGGGCCGCGTCATTGCGGACATGTCCAAGGCGGGCGTGTCCATCGACCGCATCAATTACATCATGTCCTGTCAGGAGGAGCACGACATGCCCCATCCCGTCGAGCCCGACATGCACGGCGATATCGTGTTCGACCATGTGACCTTCTCCTACGACGAGGGCGGAAAGGTGCTCGACGACGTATCCTTCACCATTCCCGCCGGCAAGACCTTTGCGATTCTGGGCTCCACTTCCTCGGGCAAGAGCACGCTGATGTACTTGCTCAACCGCCTGTATGACATCCCAGAGGGCTGCGGCCGCATCACCATCGGCGGCGTGGATATTAAAGACATCAAGGGTGACTACCTGCGCAGCAATATCGGCATGTGCCTGCAGGAGCCCTTCCTGTTCAGCCGCACCATCGGCCAGAACATCGGTATTACCAGGGCCAACATGCCCATGGATGAGATCCGCCGCGCGGCGTCCATTGCCTGTGTGGACGAGGCCATCACCGATTTTTCCAAGGGCTATGACACCATCGTGGGTGAACGCGGTGTGACGCTTTCGGGCGGTCAGAAACAGCGCACAGCCATCGCGCGCATGCTCACTCAGCGCGCTCCCATCATGGTATTCGACGATTCCCTCTCGGCGGTTGATGCCGATACGGACCTGAAGATCCGCACACAGCTCAAGACCAACCTGGGCTCCTCCACCGTGGTGCTCATCTCGCACCGCGTCACCACGCTCATGAGCGCTGACTGCATACTGGTCCTGGACAAGGGCAAGGTGCGCCAGATCGGCACACACGAGGAGCTGATGGCCCAGGAAGGCATCTACCGCAGCATCTTTGAGATGCAGATGAGCGGCAGCGAGGTGTCCGCATGAGTATGAATACAGAAAAACAGAAGCAAATCAAGTTGCCGTGGTTCGGCATCCCGCGGCTGTTCCCCTTCATGAAGCCCTATCGGGTCATCATCATCACAATGTCGCTGCTGGTGCTGCTCAACGGCATCATCGACATCTGTCTGCCGCTGTTCCAGGAGTATGCCATCAACAACTTCATCGGCAAGAACACGTTGGAGGGCCTGGGCGGCTTCATCGCGCTGTACGTCGCCGTCATCCTGGTACAGATTATCTCGGCAGCTTACGACGCCTATCAGGCCTGCCAAATTGAGATGTATGTGGGCCGCGACTTGAAGCGTGCCAGCTTCAACCACCTGCAAACGCTCTCCTTCTCTTATTTCAACCAAAACTCCGTGGGTTATATTCATGCCCGCGTCATGTCCGATACCAACCGCATCGGTTCCATTCTGGCCTGGGGCCTGATGGACGTGGTGTGGAACTCCTCCTACCTCATCGGCGTCATTATCGTGATGTTCATGATGAACTGGAAGCTGGCGCTGTGGGTGGTCGCGCTCACGCCCGTCATCACGCTGATCGCTGCGCTGTTCCAAGGCAAGCTGACCGTGCTCAACCGCCGCGTGCGTGAGATCAACTCGCAGATCACCGCCAATTTCAACGAGGGTATCACGGGCGCCAAGACCACCAAGACGCTGGTCATCGAGGATAAAATGGCCCGTGATTTCGGCGAAACCACCCAGGATATGAAGCACACCTCCATCCGTACGGCGCGCTACCGCGCCACCTTCATCTCCATTGTGATGTTTACCGCCTCCTTTGCCATGGCGCTGGTGCTGTGGCGCGGCGGCAGCCTCGTGATGACAAGCGAGGCGCTGATGCAGATCGGCACGCTGTCGGTGTTCATGAACTATGCGCTGGGCCTGATGGAGCCCATCCAGACGCTGGTGCGCCTGATTTCCGAGCTGATCAACGTACAGGTCAACATCGAGCGCTTCACAAACCTTTTGGCCACCCGCTCCGATGTTGAGGACAGCCCTGAAGTCGTCGAGAAATATGGCGATACCTTCGATCCCAAGAAGGAAAATTGGGAAGAGCTGCACGGCGACGTGGAGTTCGAGGATGTCTCCTTCAAGTATCCTGACGGCGATGAGTACATACTTGAGCACTTCAACCTCAAGATCCCGCAGGGCACGAATGTGGCCATCGTGGGTGAAACGGGCGCGGGCAAGTCCACGCTGGTAAACCTGGTGTGCCGCTTCTTCGAGCCTACCTCAGGCCGCGTGCTCATCGATGGGCGCGACGCGCGCGAGCGTTCTCAGCTGTGGCTGCATTCCAACATCGGCTATGTGCTGCAGACGCCGCACCTGTTCTCGGGCACGGTGCTGGAAAACCTGCGTTACGGCAACCCTGACGCCACGATGGAGGAAATCGAGGCTGCGTGCAAAGCCGTTTCGGCAGACACCATCATTGACGCCATGGACAAAGGTTACGACAGCGACGTGGGCGAGGGCGGAGACCTGCTGTCCACAGGCGGCAAGCAGCTGATCTCCTTTGCACGCGCGGTGCTGGCCAATCCCCGCATCTTCATACTGGACGAGGCCACTTCCTCCATCGACACGCTGACCGAGCATCTGATCCAGAACGCCATCGAGCATCTGATGAAGGGTCGCACTTCCTTTGTCATCGCACACCGCCTCTCCACCATCCGTCAGGCGGACATCATCCTGGTGGTGGATGATGGTAAGATCATCGAGCAGGGCACACATGACGAATTGATGGGCAAAAAAGGCCACTATTACACGCTCTACACCCGTCAATTTGAGCAGGAAACCGTCGAGCAAGCATTCAATTAAGCCCCGTAGACGCCATCAAAACAGCCCCTCCGAAATGTTTCGGAGGGGCTGTTTTCGCACCGTTTGGGGTGCTAAATCTCCAGCAAAATGTGCAGGCCGAAGTGGTCGGATGGGTACTTCTCCTCCACTTTTTCGTCCAGAACCCGGACGGATTTGGGGGTGATTTGAGGATTGGTGAAGCAGTAGTCGATGTGCTCGTCGCCGCCCAGCGCGGGGCCGTAGGCGTGGTAGGTGGCACGCCAATCGCGGGCGGTGACGGCATTTGCATCGGTGAAATGGCGCGTCATCTCCGCGTAGCCGGCACTGGCAGGCGTCATGTTGAAGTCGCCGCAGACGAAGGTGGGCAGGTTGGAGATGCATTGCGCATACTGGGAAATCAGCCGGGCGCTGGCTGTCTGGCCGCTGTCTCCGAAGCCGAAATGGGTGTTCATGAAGATGAATCTGCAGCCGGATGCGTTGTGCTTGAGTACCGCCCAGACGCACATGCGGTAGCAGTTGTACAGCTCATCCCACCCGCGCGACTCGACCTCCGGCGTATCGGAAAGCCAAAAATAGCCTGTTCTTTCGCAGGAAAATGCGTCCTTTTTCCACAAAATGGGACTGGATTCCATGTCGTCCGTCTCGTTGCGATACTTGTTGAACAGCTCGTACTCACCGCCGAAGTTCCTTGCGATGTGCTCCTCCCACGCGGGGCGGTACTCCTGCAGCGCGATCAGATCGGGATGCTGCGCATGGATTACCTGCGCAAGGCGAGGCGCACGTTCAGCAATGGAATAACCGTCGGGATCGTCGCAGCAGCGGATGTTGAAGCTGACAATGCTCAGTTCCATATCAAAAACCTCCTGTGAAGCGCTGTTATTATCGATTGTGGTTTAAGTATAGCACGCATTAGCGGCGCAGGCAACTGCGTTTGACACTGTATAGGACCCATGCTATAATGGGATTATCAACACGAGGAGGATATTTCATCATGAAACTCTGCATCGCCTTTGCTCCGCGCAGAGTCTGATTCGGGCGGACTGCACGGAGCGAAATATTCCGTCCCTTGAGGACTTTGCTCACAAAAAAGTATTTTCGCAGAAAAGGAGCAAAGTTCCATGAACAAACTGAATTTCTCGCTGCGCGGAATGCGCGGCTTTCTGACACTGTGGCTTACCCAGGCATTCTCCGCCCTAGGCAATTCCATGACAGCGTTTGCGCTGGTGGTCTGGTCGTATCAGGCTGAAGGTTCGGCACTGTCCACAGCGCTGTTGTCGGTATGCACTTATGCGCCCTATGTGGCGATGAGCATATTCGCAGGGACGCTTTCCGACCGATGGAACAAAAAGACGACGCTGCTGGCCTGCGATGCGCTGGCGGCTCTGACGACGGTTTTGGTGCTCATATTGCTGAAAACTGGCAATCTGCGCATCTGGCATCTGTACGTCATCAACGCCGTCAACGGATTGATGAATACCGTGCAGCAGCCCGCCTCTGAAGTGGCGGTGAGCTTGTTGACACCCCGTGAACAGGTGCAGCGCGCCAGCAGCCTACAGCAGGTGTCTTCCTCCGTGGTAAGCATCGCAACGCCTGCTTTGGCAGCGGCGATGATCGCGCTAGCGGGACTGGAGAGCGTGCTGCTGTTCGACCTTCTGACGTTTGCGGCGGCGGCGTTGAGCCTGCTGCTGCTCATCCGCATCCCCTCCTCCCGGGCGCAGGAAAAGAAAGAAAGGTTTTCGCAGGCGCTGCGGCAGGGGCTGAAGTATCTGGGAAACAATCGCGGGATTTTGATGCTGATTCTATTTCTTGCGGCCATCAACCTGGTGGCGTCGATGTACAATGCGGCCTTGCCTGCCTTGGCCATCAACCGCGCGGGCGAGGCCGGGTATGGCGCGTTGGGCACGGTCACGGGCATGGCGACGCTGGCCGGTAGCCTTCTGGCGGCGATGCTGCCCGCCCCGAAGAGCCGCGTGCGCGTCATCTGCAACGCACTGCTGTTTTCCATGTCCACGGAGAACTTTCTGCTGGCGTTCGGACGCAGCGTACCGGTGTGGTGCGTGGGCGCGGCGCTGGGCTGGATCTTCATCCCGCTGATGAGCGCAAACCTGGGCGCACTGATGCGCGAGCGCATACCGGTGGAACTGCAGGGACGTGTGTATTCCGTGCGAAACGCGCTGCAGTTCTTCACAATCCCCGTGGGGTACCTCGTAGGCGGCTGGGCTGTAGATCAAGTATTTGAGCCAATGATGGCGAGACAGGACGCGGGCAGTCCGCTCGTGACGCTGTTTGGTGCGGAAAAGGGTGCGGGAGCTGCCCTGACGTACTTTCTTCTGGGCGTACTGGGGATGCTGATATGCCTGTTTTTCCGCGCAAACCGAGAGATTCGCGCGCTGGAAGGCTGACCTTCTTGTGAAAACGGACCCGCCTTTGCATGAAACGCAAGGGCGGGTCCGCTGCATTTTGGTATCGCACGAGTGGAAAAAACGATTTGCGGCGGCTGAAGTCCTCCTCTATGCGTCTTTTCCAGTCGCCTGGGATGGCGGCGCTGGCGCGCATGCAGGCGACAGTCTCGCCCAGGACGTCGTAATTCAGCCGCGTACCGGTGGAATCGCTGTGGTAGCTCACCGCGCGCTCCCCGTCAATGCCGATGCTGCGCGCACTGGCCGCCGCGTCCATATTCGCGCCGAGGAATAAAAACTCCCAACCATATTTCTTCTGGCGTTTGATCATTGCGCGGACCTCATCCGCAGTAAAGCGGCGGCTTGCGTTCTCCATGCCGTCTGTGGTGATGATGAACAGCGTGTGCTCGGGCACATCCTCCGAGCGGGCAGATTTGTGCACGCTGCCGATGTGGCGGATGGCGCCGCCCACCGCGTCGCAGAGCGCTGTACAGCCGCGCACGGTATACTGTGCCTGCGTCAGGTCGGCGATATTGCGCAGGCTGACGCGGTCGTGGATCACTTCGCTGCTGTCGTCAAAGAGCACGGTGGACACGAGGGCCTCCCCCTCCGTGCGGCGCTGCTTCTCCAGCATGGAATTGAAGCCGCCGATGGTATCGCCCTCCAGGCCGTGCATGGAGCCGCTGCGGTCAAGTATAAATGCCAGCTCCGTCCATCCCTTTTTCATGTCAAAACCTCCTGTACTGTGCCGGCATACTGCCTTGCTTTCTTGCACACAGTATAGGAGGTTTGAGCGCGGTTTGGGTCGCTTATGAGGCGACAAACGGTTCCATGATGACCGAAAGGATGCAGATGCCGCCGAATACAGCGAACACGTAGGTGAGGATCTCTCCCATGTAGAGGAGGTTGAACAGGATCTCCCGCTTGCTCAGCGGCGTTCTCGTTTTCTCCGGTTGAGGCAGGACAACTGGTTTCGCTTTGCCGACAGCGGGTGCGTTACGGCCGCGTGAAAGGCACGGGCTGCCCTCGAAGCCCCATCTTTCGCCCGATCTGCCGCGCGTAGTGGGTCTGCACGGCAGTCATCCACCCTTCCTATTGGGCCGCCGGCTTTTCCAAACCCGTTCCCTCACGTGCCCCTTTTGTTTATGCTCATTTTACAGCAAAACAAGGACGCTGTGTGCGGCTTTTCCTGAAAAATGCTTTTGCGCAAATGTTATCAGACGGCACGGCCGCCCAACAGCGGCTCGTCGAAGCTGAACAGCGCCTCGTTGATCTCCAGTATATCGTACTTGCCCTGCAGGATGAAGTATTCCACGATGATATCGGAGCGGCTGCTGTGGGTTAGCGCGTAGCCCGCTCTGGCCAATAGCTCTTTCGTCTCAGGCAGCGTAAGGCGCAGCGCGATGGCGAGGGCCAGCGCCGTGGGCTTGCGGGGCTTGTAGTGGATGTCTCCGCGGATTTTTGAGAACAGCTTACGGTCCAGGTTGGCGCGCTTGTAGCACTCCGGGTCAGTCATACCCTTTTCGTCGATCATGCGCAGCAGCATCTGTGTGAAGCTCTCCTCTACATCGCGCAGGGCGTCCTCCAGCGACGGCATCGCTGCGGGCATCGCGCGCATCTGCGGCATGGGCGCGATCTCTTGCGCCGCGATGGAACGATTGCCGTCCAAAGCATCGTCGTAGTGCGCGTCGAGATACCGCCTGACATTCTTGTGCAGCGAATCAGCTCCGAAGAAGTCGGCCCGTTCCCACAGCACGAGGATGACGAGAATTTCCCGTTCCGTGCTTGCAAGAAAGTCACGGATGGCATCCAGCGCAACGCGGAAGGCCTGATCTTTTGGATAGCCGTAGGCGCCAGCCGAGATCAGCGGAAAGGCGACGCTGCTACAGCTGTGCTGCGCAGCCAAGCGCAGGCTGTTTGTGTAACAGGAAGAGAGCAGCCTGCGTTCCCCAACGAGCCCGCCATGCCACACAGGACCTACGGTATGGATGACATAGCGGCAGGGCAGCTTGTATCCTCGCGTCAGCTTGGCTTGACCCGTCCTGCAACCACCCAGCATGCGACATTCCGCGAGCAACTCTGGACCAGCTGCGCGATGAATCGCGCCATCCACGCCGCCTCCGCCGAGCAGCGACGGATTTGCCGCATCGACGATGGCATCCACAGCAAGGCGCGTAATATCGCCTCGAAGGATCTCAATGGGCATGATATCGCCTCCTTCTGTCACACATCCAGTATACCGCATTTTTTCCATGCAGCGCAAATCAGAGCTATTTATGCTGCGCCGTCGTTTCCATTTATATATGCGCAATCGTTCATATATTTTCGTCTCTTTTCTTTGATTTTCTGTGTTACTTTTTACATAATGGGGTTGATTTTCTTGCCTAGTATGCTAAACTTGATTTGATTGCCGGAAACGCAATCGCACACAGCACCCCGGCGGAAAAGGAGCATTCATGGAGCATACACATCAACATTTCGGCTTGTTTGGCGCGTGGATCGAGGAGCCCCTGGAGGAACTGCTTGCGCGCGCAGGCCTTTCCGAGAGTTGGACACACTTTTTAACCCATTCTCTAACGGATTTTCTTGAAATCGCAGTCTTACTGCTGCTGGTGGTGACCGCAGTGAGCTATCTTCAGACCTACATCCCCTATGACCGCATGAAGGGAAAACTGAAAAAGCTGCGTGGGCTGCCCGGCTATGTGCTGGCGCTGGTTCTGGGCATGCTCTCGCCCTTTTGCAGCTGCTCCATCATCCCGATTATGATGGGCTTTCTGGTGTCGGGCGTGCCGCTGTCCTTCTGCCTGGTGTTTCTGACGAGCGCGAGCTGTCTGAACCTGACGGCGCTCTCTGCGATATTTGCACGATTTGACCTCCGATTTGCAGTGATGTACGCAGCGTGCGGACTAATCATCTGCCTGGTAAACGCAGCGGTACTGGGGCCGACGGGGGAGCAGCTGGTGCGTCTGGACCGGCTGCGCGCGGCGCACCATCATCACCACGATGAAAACACGGTGGGGACGCGGCTGAACAAGGCGCTGTGCTCTGCTCGATTGACCTTCCGCAACGTGTGGCTGTTCCTGCTCATCGGCGTGCTGGTTTCTTCCGCCATTGCGGTTTTCGTGCCGCAGCAGTGGATCGAAGCGGCATTGTCGGGCAATGCGCTGGCACTGCCGCTGGCTATGCTCATCGGCGGATGCCTGCACTCGGATGTGTTCTCGATTCTGTCCATCGTGCAGACCGCCTATGCTTACTCCCCTGCGGTAGCGCTGACCTTCCTGCTGTCGACCATGCTGTTCTCCATCGCGGAATGGGCGCTGCTGTCCCAGGCGTTCCGCGGCAAGCTGATTGCGCGGTACTGTGCGCTGCTGCTGACGCTGGCGCTGCTCAGCGGCGTTATGGCTCTGTTCCTGCTGTAAAAGGCGATACGAATCAAGACCACAGGCTCCAAATCGGAACCTGTGGTCTTTTATTGGATGCGTTCAACGGTGATGCTGCCGCTGGATCTACCGGTGACGCGCACCGGCGCTCCTTTTTCGATAAACTGGGCTGCGCGGGCGGGAACGCGCTCCCCGTCGATGCGAACAATTCCCTGCGGTTTTAGATCGGTAACGGCGCTGCCCGTCCGCCCTGTGGTGGGCAGTGCACGGGCGGGCTGCTCGGGCGCAACGGTATCATCGAGGCGGATCTTGCGCATCATGCGGGTGCGCGGCAGGCGGTGCAACGTCACCGGCAAGGACAGCACAACGAGCACCGCGCAGCCACAGAGCGTGAAAAAGAACTCCGTCGGGCCGTCCGCTGCAATCCACAGCGAGACGAGCAGCAGCACAAGCCCCACTGCGGCAAGCGGGCCAAACCCTGTGATGAAGGAATCCATTAGCATCAGCGCGCCGCCCACGGCAACAAGCAGCAGCACCGCCCACGGCGTCGCGCCCACGAGCACGCCCGGAAGAAAGCATCCAATGTGCAGCGCCAGTCCCACGATGCCGCCCACGCCCAAGCCGGGGCTGACCGCTTCGTTCATCATCAGCATCATGCCCACAGCGAACAGCAGGCCGCCGACCCATTCCACGCCGGACTGGCCGGCCATAAACGTCTCCAGCACAGCGTACCTCCAAACGTTGTATGATTTTTTTATTGTACCATACGAGAAGAAAAAGTAAACGCATCGATGCCCGAAATGTCGCCTGGAGTGCACAAAATGTCATGGAGCGTGCAGAAAAACGGTCTGTGCAGCTTATCTGCACAGACCGTCCTTTTTACGTCGAAAGCGAAAATCAATACTTGCGCTTCCTTGCTGCCTCAGCCTTTTTCTTGCGCTTGACACTGGGCTTCTCGTAATGCTCACGCTTGCGGACCTCGGCCAGTACGCCGGACCGGGCACACTTGCGCTTAAAACGCTTGAGAGCGCTCTCAAGGGATTCGTTTTCCCCAACGCGGATTTCAGACATTGCTTTCCCTCCCCTCGCGCATACCGTGATGCCACACCGGGCAATGATTGTGTACACATTATTATACCGTCAACCCGATCGCTATGTCAAGCAAAAAGCATGTCTTTACAAAAAACAAACATTCGCCATCGGACAGCGCACACTCACCATGCCAATGTGGTGAACACATCAAGTATAGCACAGCTCTTTCCATAATTCCAGAGGTTTCTCAGTTTTTTTGAAGAAATTTTCTGTGAACGGATTGTTTCCGCTTGTGCGTCTTCGTGCCAGGCTTTATAATGGTCGTGGAGTTATTCTGAAAGGAAGCGTATAACATCATGATTCTGTCTGCTGATTATTTGGTTACGGGCGACGGCGCAACCGTCATTGAGCAAGGCGGCGTGCTGATCGATGGAGACAAAATTCTGGAGGTTGGAGCTGCCGCGCAGCTCATCGCAGCCCATCCTGATCAGGAAGTCCAGACGCATCCCGGCTGCACGCTGATGCCCGGCATGATTGACTTGCACAATCATCTGGCCTACATCTATGGCCGCGCCGAGACCCCGGATTTTGAGAAATACCCTGCGATACAGGGTTTCTTTGTGGCACAGCGCATGCTGGATACGCTGCGCTCGGGCGTGACCACCATCCGCGACCTCGCCTCTCCTCATTTTATGGGCGTAGCCGTCGTCAAAGGCCGCAAGTATGGCTTCCTGAAGGCGCCGCGTGTGTTTACGGCGGGCAACGGCATCTGCATGACCGGCGGCCATGGCAGCGGACTGGATGGCAGTGTAGTGGAATGCGACGGCGAGTGGGAAGTGCGCAAAGCCGTGCGCGTCAATGCACGCGAAGGCGCAAACTGCATCAAGATACTGACCAGCCACGGCTATCGCGGGCTGGAGATGAGCCAGGAAGAAATCGACGCCGCAGTGGACGAGGCGCACCGTTTGGGGCTGCGCGTGGCTTCTCACGCGGGCTATGATCCCTCCATTCAAATGAGCATCGACGGCGGCTGCGACACCATCGAGCACGGCACACACCTGACCATCGCGCAGGCACAGCAGATGAAGGCCCATGACCAAACTTGGGTGCCCACCATCTATGTGTTCGACTACTGCTACCAGCTCTACACCCAGATGGGGCTGACCAATGCTAACGAGGTTTATCGCTACCTGGAAGAGGCCAACGCCTGCTATCGCGAGAACTTCAAGGCATTGTACGACACGGGCGTGCGCATTGCCTGCGGCACGGACACGGACTGCTGCGACCACCCCAAGGCCACCCCTGTTTGGATGGAATGCGACTACATGGTGCGCTACGGCATTACGCCGCTGCAAGCCATTGAATGCGCGACCAAGAATGGCGCCGAAGCGCTGGGCATGGGCGACCAGCTGGGCCTGCTCCGCGCAAACTACATTGCAGACGTCATCGCGGTCCAGGGCAAGCCGCACGAGGACATTAAGGCGCTGGAACACATCAGCGCGGTCTATCAGGAGGGTAATCGGCTGGATCTGTGAGCCCCGAATTAGCCAAAATAACGCGCGCCACACGAGAGGGCTCTTTCGTGCGGTGCGCGTTTTGTTTTTCAGTCATACATACAGGGAACGCTTCTGTGGAAGCGTTCCCCGCAGAGGGTGAAATTCAGCGATTAGTCTTTCCAGGAGAAATCGCGGAACAGGAAACCGGAGAACTCGTTATACAGCGGGCCATGATTCAGGCCGCCGTCAAACGCGTAGAAGTACATATTGTAGAACAGCGGAATGTAGGCGTTGGACTCAGTCGCAGCCTTCATCGCGGCATGGGTAGTTTCTTCATCCACCATGGCAGCAAAGGCGTCGGTCACGGTCTGATCGGTGATGCCGGCAAGGTCCAGGCCCGATTCCATGTTGAACAGATCGGCGTAGGAGTTGAAATTGGTAGTCAGCGCGATGGAAATCATGCCGAGATCAAAGTCATAGGTGAAGAAGCGGGAGGTATCAGCCACCTGCTCGATGTTGACAATGAAGTTGGCCTGCTCCATGGTTTCCTTCATGACCTCGCAGGCAGAAACCCAGTTCGTCTGAGAACCCATGACGATGAGGGTCAGCTCACACTTGTTACTGGCAGAATAACCGGCCTGCGCGAGCAGCTCGTTGGCCTTGTCAATGTCCGGCTGGTACTCGGTGCAGATCCCTTCCTGCCAGTACTTGATCTGAGGATTGGCCAGATTGTAGGCAGGCGAGCCGGCATCGCTTGTGCCGATGACGGTAATATCGTCGCGGTTCAGCGCATAGGCGATGGCTTGGCGCACATTGGGATCGGCGGTGGGAGAGCCCTCAACACAGTTGTTGATGAGCATGGTGACGTTGTTGACCGAGTAGGTCTCGGTATTGACATTGGAATACTGATCCAGGAGTTTGAAGTTGGAGGCGGTGTAGAGAGCAAAATCGATGTCGCCCGCCTCAAAAGCCGTCTCATAGTTGCCGGAGATGAACTTGAACTTCAGCGTCTCAATGGCGACATCCTGGTAGTAGTTCTCACTGCGGGTCAGGGTAACGTCGCCGTTATCCTTCTTCTCAGCAAACTTGTAGGGGCCGGTGCCGTCGGCGTTAAACTTCAGATCCTCGTCCAACGCGGAGATGTGCTCCTCGCAGTAGGACTTGTTGAGAATCTTCATGAGCTGAATGTAGGGCTTGAGGGCATCATAGCCATAGCCCTGATCCGCCATGGGGAAGGACATGGTGAAGGACTTCTCGTCCACGGGCTCCAGCACTACAGTCTGGCTCAGGACGGAGCACAGCGTGGAGTACTGGCAGCGATCAAAGGAATACTGGATATCCTCCATCTGCAGCGCATCGCCGGAGTGGAAAGTCAGGCCGTCCCGGAGGGTGAAGGTGACGGAGCCGTCGTCGTTCTCGGTCACGCCCTCGGCCACACACCACATATAATTGCCGTCATTATCGATGTAGAAGAGCGGCTCGTAAATCTGAGAAATGACGCTGTCCTCCGTGGAAAGCAGGAACAGATCAGGATCCAGCGTGGTAGGCGGATCGTTGATGGGAATCGTCAGGGAATTATCCGCCTTACCGCTGGTGGAAGGCTTGGTCTTACCTGCATCTGCTGCAGGCTGATCGGGATTCTGCGGATCTGCGCTGTTTGCCGGAGTGCTGCTGGAGCACGCCACACAGCCCATAGCAAGCAGCACGACCAGCAATAGGGCGATACCAGATTTGAGCTTTTTCATGAGTCTCACCTTTCCTTATATACTCTGCGCCGGGCAATATTGTCCGGGCAACGATCAAAGCGCGTTTGAACGGCGCTCAGATTGTCACGCAAATAGATGGCACTTGACGATGTGGTTTTCCTCCACCTCGTACCACTGGGGTTCCTCTGCGCACTTAGCCGTCGCATACGGGCAGCGGCCGCAGAAACGGCAACCCGCCGGAGGATCCACCGGAGAGGGCACGTCGCCCTCGAGCAGGATGCGCTGCTTATTCCTCTTCTCCTCCGCGGTAAAGGCCGGCGTGGCCGAGAAGAGCGCCTGTGTGTAGGGATGCGCGCGGTTTCGGTAGACGCTCTCCATCGTGCCGCGCTCAACGATCTGTCCAAGATACATCACCAGAATCTCATCGCTGATGAAATGCACGATATTCAGATCGTGCGAGATGAACAGATAGGTCAGCTTGAGTTCGTCCTGCAGGTCTTTGAGCAGATTGATGATCTGCGCCTGAATGGAGACATCCAGCGCAGAAACCGCCTCGTCACACACGATGAACTCGGGATCGGTGGACAGCGCGCGCGCAATACAGATGCGCTGGCGCTGGCCGCCGGAGA
>DKYK01000022.1:0-31771 GCA_002492415.1 Christensenella sp. UBA7102 | reverse complement strand
GCGCTGGCCGCCGGAGAACTGGTGCGGGTAGTTGTTGGCTTGCTCGGGGAACAGACCGCATATCTTCATCAGCCGCTCTACCTTGGCCTCGCGCTCAGAGCGGGAGGAAGCGAGATGAAAATTGTCCATGCCCTCGGCGATGATGTCGCCTGCCCTCAGCCGCGGGTCTAGCGAGGAATAGGGATCCTGCCAGACGAGCTGCATTTTCTTGACATACGGCCTGCGCTCGCGCGCGGATAGTTTGGTGATATCGCGGCCCTCATAGAGTATGGAGCCGGAAGTGGGTTTGTAGATGCCCAGCAGCATCTTGCCCACGGTGGACTTGCCGCAGCCGCTTTCGCCCACAACGCCCATGGTTTTGCCCTTGGGTACCGCGAAGTTGACGCTGTCCGCCGCATGGATGAAGCTGGTGGGGCGTCCCAGGGAGTCGGTCTTGGCGGGAAAGTGCATGGTCAGATCCCGCGCCTCGAGGAAATAGTTGTTGCTGCGCTGGTATTCGTTTTCGTCTTTGGAGAAGTCGCTCTTGAGCTTTGCCAACTACTTTTCCTCCTTCCAATGATAGCAGGCCAAGCAATGACCCGGCTGCGCCGTTTCAAACGCGGGAAACACATCGCCGCAGTCCGCGGCGGCATAAGGACAGCGATTGTTGAAGGGGCAGCCGGAAGGCATGCCCTGCAGCGTGGGGACGCTGCCCGGAATGACTTTGAGGCGATCGCCGGTGTAATCGGGGCTGGGATGCGAATCGATGAGACCGCGTGTGTACGGATGCAGCGGATGGCTAAACAGCTCGTCCACCGGAGCCTCCTCGCAGATGCGGCCGCCGTACATAATGATGACGCGGTCGGCCATCTCGGAGATGACGCCCAGATCATGCGTGATGAAGATGATGGATGTGCCCACCTCGTGCTTGAGCTGATTCATCAGATCCAGCACCTGGGCCTGAATGGTGACATCCAGCGCAGTAGTTGGCTCGTCACAGATGAGCAGCTGAGGCTTGGTCACCATGGCCATGGCGATCATCACGCGCTGACGCATGCCGCCCGAAAGCGTAAAGGGATAGGTTTTCATGATACGTTCAGGGTTGGGGATCTTGACGTTTTCGACGGCTTTGAGGCACTGCTCATAGGCTTCCGCCTTCTCCATGTGCGGATTATGCACGCGCAGAGCCTCCATCAGCTGGTCGCCAATGGTAAACAGCGGGTTGAGCGCCGTCATGGGCTCCTGAAAGACCATGGAGATGTCGTTGCCGCGAATGGCACTGAGCTGCCTGGGCGACATTTTGAGCAGATCCTTGCCTTCAAAGAGGATCTCCCCCGTGGGATAGAGCGTACGGCGCTCCGGGTTCAGCCGCAGGATCGACATACAGGTGACGGATTTTCCGCACCCGCTCTCCCCCACAATGCCCAGCGTTTCGCCGCGCTTGACCTCAAAAGAGATGCTGCGCACCGCGTGCAGGGAATGCTTGCGATCGACCTTGAAATCCACCGAGAGGTTATTGACCTGCAGCAGCGTTTGATTCTGTTGTTCCATACCTCTCCTCCTATCTGCCCGTCTTGGGGTCGAAGGCATCGCGCAGGCCATCGCCCACCAAGTTGATGGACAGCGCTGTCAGCGCAATGGCAAGGCCGGGGATGATGGCCATATAAGGCGCTGTGCGCAAATAGCCCTGCGCATAGTTGAGCATCGCGCCCCATTCGGGCGACGGCGGCGTGACGCCGATGCCGATGAAGGAAAGCCCTGCGGCAGAGAGCATCATCGAGGAAATCATCATGGTAGCCTCGACGATGATGGGATTAATGGCGTTGGGCAATACATGCTTGACCACGATTTTGACGGGACTGGAGCCGGAGACGCGCGCAGCGTGAATGTAATCCTGCTCCACCACGCCCAGAATCACCGAGCGGATGTGCAGCACAAAGCTGGGCACGGAGACAATGGTCAGCGTAATCATCATGTTCAGCACGCTGCCGCCCATGATGGCCAGGAACATCATCGCCAATAGGATGGAGGGCACACAGTTGACCACGTCAATGACGCGCATGATAAAGAAATCCGCTTTTTTGCTCATCGCGCAGAAGGAGGCAATGACGGCGCTGATGGCGAGCGAGACGAGCGTAGCACCCGCACCGATGCCAACCGAGATGCGGCTGCCGTGCAGCACGCGCGCAAACAGGTCGCGGCCCAGATTATCGGTGCCAAACCAATGCTCGGCGCTGGGCGGAGATAGGCGCGCGGACGAATCGTAGGCGGTGACCATGGAATAGGGCGCTACAAGATCTGCAAAGAGAATGCAGAGCAGAATGATAAACAGCAGCACCGCGCCCACGACGGCGGCCTTATTATGCATAAAGCGTTTGAATACGTCTGCGGCCAAGCTGTTCCGGCTGTGATGCGCCAGGTTTTTGAGCTTTTTTTCGTTCATTTCTTGTACCTTGCTCCAATCTTGGGGTCGATCAGCGCGTAACAGACGTCCAGCATCACCATGGCCGCCATGAAGATGAAGGACAGCACCAACGCGCAGGTCATCACCACAGGCACGTTCTTATCGTTTACGCCCGTGAGCATGTAGGTGCCGATTCCGGGAATGGTAAAGATCTGCTCGACGATGACCGAGCCGCCCATGGTGGCTGCAAGGCCGGTAATGAGCAGCGTCAGCACCGGCATGGAAGCATTCTTAAGCGCATGCTTCCAGATGACGCGTTTTTCGGCGCAGCCCTTGGCCCTTGCGGTGCGGATGTAATCCTGGCTCATGGCGTCCAGCATTGCAGAGCGCGTCAGGCGGCTGAGCATGGGGATACTGGACAGTACCAGCGTGGCCAGCGGCAGCACGTAGGAGCGCCAGCCCGCCTCCAGGCCAAAGCTGGGCAGCATGCCCTTGTACACCGCAAAGTAGAGGATCAGCATCATCGCAACGAAAAAGGACGGAATGGACGCGAAGAGCACGGCAAAGATCGTCACAGTAGTATCCAGAAAGGAGTACTGCTTGATGGCGCTCATGATACCCAGCGAAACGCCAATGACCGCGGAGATGCAAAACGCAAGCAGGCCCACGCGAATGGTAATGGGAAAGCGCAGCGCGAGTTCCCCGAATATGTTCTCCTGCGTGGTATAGGACAGCACATTGCCGTGGAGCAGGCCGTTCATGTAGTTGCCGAAGCGCTCAAACAGATTGTCCGAATATCCCACGCGTTCATTGAAGGCGGCTTTGACCTCGGGTTCGGCGGTCAGCGGCAGCACATTGGTGGCCGGATCGCCGGGGGTGAAGGCCATGATGAGGAACACCATCAGGATCACGCAGAACATCATCGGAATCATGTAGAGCAGGCGTTTGAGGATGTATTTTCCCATTATAGCCTCCGCTTACACGCGCGCAAAGCGAACGAGCGCAGCGCCGGGCTCCGTGCACAGCGGCATGCTCAGCGCGCTGACTGCCCCGCCCACCTCGGCGGTATAGAAGTGCACGGGAATGCCCGCGGGCAACTCACCCACCACTTCGTCGAGTACAAAAGTATCGTAATGAAAGTGCTTCATGCGCACCTTGCACTCGGCAAAATTCAGATACAGGCTGCCCTGCTCGAGCGTAATGACGGCGGGGTTGTAGCCGGGGCGCTTGTAGGTGCCCGCAAACTCGGCAAGGCTGTGCGAGGTCACGGTGCCCTCCACCTTTTCACCGGTAAAGGCCTTGAGCGCATCCTGGGTTTTGCCCGCGCGCTCCGCCACGAAGTCATAGTAGCGCTGCACCCAGTCGGTATCGTGCACGCCCAGATAATGGTCGATGACGGTACGGGCCAGCGCGAAGTGCAGATAGCTGGCGTTCATATTGGTATAGGCCACAACGCCCAGGTTCAGCTCGGGCACAAAGCAGGTGAAGCCCGAAAAGCCGTTGATGTTGCCGCCGTGGTGGTAGACCTTGATGCCGCGGAAGTTCTCAATGAACCAGCCCATGGAGTAGCGCCACAGGCAGGTTTCGGGCATGGGCATGTCCAGCGGGGCGTTCAAAATCATGTTGGGCTTGTGCAGCTGCGCCGTATTGGCCTCGCTGATGATCTGCTCGCCCTGGAATTTGCCGTTCTCCAGGTGCATCTGCACCCAGTTGAGCATGTCCTCCACGCAGGAGTTGATGGAGCCGGCCGGCCCCAGCGGCGCGCCAATGCCTTTTTCCTTGTCCTCGACGGGCATCTTGTAGAAGGGGATCTTCTTCATGCCCTTTAAGGCGACGTTGGGATCGGTGCGGTCGTAGGGCTCCGCGTGGTCGGCATCGGCGGTGATGTCCGCGATGAAGGCGTTGGAGTGCGTCATGTGCAGCGGGCCAAAGAGGTACTCGTCCAGCAGCTGCTCGAAAGACTTTCCGGTGACACGCTCACAGATGTAACCGGTAAGAATGTAGCACTGGTTATTGTACTGGAACCTTTGGCGCACGGGCTGATTGGGCTCAAGGTACTTGAGGTTGCGCAGCAGCTCCGCCTTGGTGTAGTCGGTACCATACCAGCTGTACTCGTGGCGCGGCAGGCCTGTACGGTGGCTGACCAGGTCGCGCAGAGTGACATGCTGGGTGACATAATCATCATAGAAGCTGATCTCGGGCACGTAGGCCTTGATGGGGGTATCCCAATCCAGCTTGCCGGCGTCAACCAGCTTGGCCGCCAGCGCACAGGTAAAGGCCTTGGAGCAGGAGCCGATCTGATAGAGGGTGTGCTTATCGGCAGGAAGGCCGGCCTCCACGTCGCGCAGGCCGTAGCCCTCGCAGAGCACGACCTGGCCATCCTTGATCACGCCCACGGACACCGAGGGACTCTCCCAGAGCTTCAGGCCCGCTTCCGCCTTCTCACGGAAGCTTTCAAAAAATTCCTGATCCGTCATCGCGGTTCACTCTCCTTCTCTCACTTTGCCTTGGTAAAGACGATGGGCTTCAGTCCCTTTTCCGAGCCAAGCATCACAGACAGCGTGCGGATCTCTCCCTTGGGATCGGCCGCAAAGGTCAGCAACAGTCCCGGCGGCAACTCGCCGACGGTCTTGTCCGTGGTGAAGCTATCGTAGTTATGGTGCTTGAGGCCCACCACAAAGGTATTGAAATCCGCAGTGAGCTTGCCATTTTCCTCGGTGATGAGGAAACGCCGGTAACCGGGGGCCTCGTAGGTGCCTGCATAGTCCGCGATGGGGTGCGAGGGCACGGTGTCGTCCTTCTGCTCGCCGCCCATCGAGGCGAAGAAGGCCTTGACGTTCTCGAACATATCCTCGTTGTATTTCTTGATGCGGCGGAACCAGTCCGCGTCGGGTGCGCCCAGCACCTCGTCGACGACGTACTGCACCAGCGCATCGGTCAGCAGCGCGACGTCCATATTCAGACTGACGAACACACCCAGCCCCTGATCAGGCACAAAGGCGGTGGACGACGTAAAGCCGTTGATGTTGCCGCCGTGCTCCATCATCTTGTGTCCGCGGTAGCTGTAGATGCTCCAGCCCAGGCCGTAGCTGGTCATGGTGCGCTGGGGTTCAAAGGCGCCGCCGTCGCCGGTATCCATGTGTGACGAGGTGATCAGCTCCATCAGATCCTCGCGCACAAGCTGCCGATCCCCTACTTTGCCCTTGTTCAGGTTGAACTGCAGCCACTTGGCCATATCGCTGGCGCAAGAACAGATGCAGCCCGCCGCCGCAGTGGGATCGCCCACGAGCGCGTCCTCATTCTCCGCAGGGCTGCGATAGAAGGGGATGGCACGGATGCCGGTGGTGCCATAGTCCTCCTCGTGCGCAAAAGGCAGCGCGTGGTTGGCGTCCGCACGCATATAGGCGGAACGGGCTACGGAGCGCGTCATGCCGATGGGCTTTAACAATTTTTCTGTGAGGAACTCCTCAAACTCCATGCCGGAGATGCGCTCGATGAGGCAGCCCACGATCAAATAGTTGAAGTTGGAATACTGGAAACGGTAGCGGATGGGCGCGCTCAGCGGCAGGTCCTTGAGGTTGCGCATCAGCTGCTGACGGGAGAATCCAGTGCCGTACCAGGCGTACTCATGGCGCGGAAGACCGGATCTATGGGACAGGAAGTCGCGCACCGTCAGGTTCTCCGTCGCGTAGCGATCGCTCAACCGGAAATCAGGCATGTATTCGATGATGGGCGTGTCAAAATCCAGCTTGCCTTCAGTGGCAAGAAGCGCTGCGGCGGTCGCTGTGAAGGCCTTAGAGCAGCTGGCGATCTGGTAGAGGGTGTCGCAGTCGGCCTTGTTCTTGTCGTTGTCGCGCAGGCCGAAGCCATCGCACAGCAGGGTCTTGCCGTCCTTGACAACGCAAACGGACACCGATGGAATTTCCCATATCTTAAGCTGCTCTTCGATGATCGGGGAGAGCTTGGCTGCAAAATCCATTTAACGAACCACCTTTCCAAAGCAAATGGGATCGACGCCGGGATCGGCTACGAGCGGGATGGACAGGCGGTCGACCGCGCCGTCCGGGCCAGAGAGGAACTGCACCGTAAGGCCCGGGGGGAGCTCGCCGATGTAGCCGTCCAGTTCAAATATATCATAGTGGAAGTGCTTGAGCGGCACCGTGTAGCCGATGAACTGCAGCTCCAGCGCGCCGTTCCGCTCCAGGACGATGAGGTCATTGTAGCCGGGGGTGCGGTAGGTGCCCGCAAAGTCGCTCAACGCGCGGCTGGGCGATGTGCCGGGCACGGGCGTGCCGCGCACCGAGGCCGCATACGCCTTCAGCTCCTCAAACATGCTCTGATTGAGCTTGCGGAACGCATTGTAGGCATCGGTTTCGACGCCGAGGAAGACATTGACCGCGTCATTTGCCGCGGCCTCGCACAGCATGCAGGTGGTCAGGTTGACATTGCTGACGACGGCCATCTGCAGGTCAGGCACGAGATAGAGCGAAGTGGTGAAGCCATCAATGCCGCCGTTATGGGTGAGCACCTTGTGGCCTGCGTACAGGAAAGTCTGCCAGCCCAGACAGTAGCTGGCCAGGCTGCGGCCGTTGCCCTGCTTGCCACCGTGGACAATAGTGTGCGGCTTGTGCAGCTGCGCCATGCCCTCAGGCGACAGGATGCGGGCGCCGTCGGGCGTGGTTCCGTCGCCCAGCTGGAAAGCCGCCCATTTGAGCATATCCCTCGCGCAGGAAAAGATGGAACCCGCAGGGCCATAAGGCGCGCCCACGCCAGCCTCCCAATCCTCCACCGGCGTGCGGTAGAATGGAATGCGGGTGAATCCCACCTGGCCGTACAGCTCAGGGCGATCGAAGGGCTGCGCGCAGTTACCCTTTGCCAGCGCTTCGTCGATCCACAGACTGGTGCGATCCATGTGCAGGAGCCGCAGCAACTCCTTGCGCACAAGATCCTCCCAGGTGGAGCCCGTCAGCTGCTCGATCAAGTAGCCCACGAGCACGTAGCCCAGGTTGTTGTACTGAAATCCGCCGCGCAGTTCCAGATTGGGCTGCAGATAGCGCAGATTGTGCACCAGCTGCTGGCGGGTGAAGTCCGTGCGGTACCAAGCGTACTCATGGCGCGGCAGGCCCGAGCGATGGCTGAGCAGGTCGCGCGTGGTGACGTGCGCAGTGGCATACTCGTCCATGAGCCGGAACTCGGGCAGGTAGACCGCCACGGGGGCGTCCAGATCGAGCACGCCGCGCTCCTGCAGGATCATCGCGACTGCGGCCGTAAAGGCCTTTGTGCAGCTGCCGATTTCAAACAACGTACTGCCGTCCCAGGGCGCGCCGGTTTCGTCGCGCTCACCCAGACCCGTGCACAGCAGGGTTTCCCCGTTTTGCAGCACGCCCAGCGCGAGGCCCGGGACGTCCCAGGCCCTAATCTGCCGCTGCGCGCGCGCAAGAAGCGCGTCGATTCTCTCCCCTCCCATGGGCTTACGCCTCGACGCGGGTGAAGAACTCGTCCTTGGCCAGGGGATTGAGCACGATGCCGAAGGACAGGCCGTCCACCTTGCCGGTCTTGCCGGTGCAGAAGGTGAAATTCATGCCATCAAAGAGCGCCTGTGCGTCGGAAATCTGGAAGGTATCGTAGTGGAAGTGCGTGCAGGGGGACTTCTTCTTGTTGTAGTCGAAATAGAGGGTATCGTCCTCCACGGTGATGCGGATATCGCCGTAGCAGGCGTTGCGGTAGGTGCCCGCAAAGTCCGCAAGCGCGCGGGTGGGATGGGTGCCCTCGATCTTTTCGCCGTTGAGCTGCGCGATGCCCGCGGACTGGGATTTGATCACATCATCCACAAAGCCGCGGAAGCGGTTGTCCCAATCGCCGTCCTCAATGCCCAGCACGGCGTCGATGATGCCGTAGGTGGTGGAATAGGTGGCAAAGGAGCTGTCAAAGTTGACGAGGTTGACAATGCCCAGCTTCTGGTCGGGAATCATGGTAACCAGGGCGGTGAAGCCATTGATATTGCCGCCGTGCTCCACCATGACGTGGCCGCGGAAGGTTTCGACGAACCAGCCCATGCCGTAGGAGGGGAAGTCGATCTCCTTGCAGGACATGATGAGGGGCTGATCCATCAGCATATTGGCCTTGTGCAGCTCCTTCATGTTGGCCTCGGAGATGATCTGCTTATCGCCCGCCTTGCCCTCGTCCAGATTGAACTGCACCCACTTGAGCATATCATCGACGGTGGACATGATGGAGCCGGCAGGGCCGTAGGGCGCGCCGATGCCTTTGGACATGTCCTCGCGATCGCTCTTGAGGAAATCATAGATCTGGATGCCGGTGGTGTCGGTGGGAATCTTGCGGGAATAGGGCTGCGCGTGGTTGGGGTCGTTTGCGATGGCATCGACGTAGAAGGTGGTGCGCGTCATGCCCAGGGGTTCGAGGATCTCCTTTTTGACGAACTCCTCCCACGTCATGCCGGACAGCTCCTCAATGAGCATGCCCACGGCCACAAAGCAGGTGTTCTGGTAGCACCAAGTGGTGCGTATGGGCCAGCAGGGCTGCATATTGCGCAGATTCTCCACCATGTCGCGGCGGGTACAGGGACCGTCGATCCAGTAGGCGTCATGGCGCGGCAGGCCCGTGCGGTGGCAGAGCAGGTCACGCGTGGTGGCGTGCATGGTGGTATAGTCGTCCTGGAATTTGATCCAAGGCATATAATCGTGAACGGGCTTATCCCATTCGAGCTTACCCTGATCCACCAGCACGGCAGCGGCCGCCGCAGTAAAGGCCTTGGAGCAGGAGCCGATCTGGTAGAGGGTATCGGAATTGGCCTTCTGATCCTTCTCAATGCTGGCGTAACCAATTCCCTCATTCATCAGCACCTGGCCATCCTTGACAATACCTACGGCGATGGAGGGCTGATCCCACTTGGCCAGTTCTTCGGTAATGCTCTTGCGGACTTTCTCTATATTGATGCTCATTTTTCTTCTCCTTTTTTAGAAGTCCAGGTCAATGCCCAGGCCGGGCTTGTCCAGCAGTGTGAACACGCCGCCGGCGCGGTCAAAGCCGCCGGCGATGCCGTCGTCATCGCCCACATAGAACATGAAGCTGTCGCAATCGGCCTCAACGATGGCCTTCTTGGCCGCCACGAGCGACACACCCGCGGTGATGGAGATCTTGTTCTCCTGCATGCAGCCCACCATGCACTTGACGCCGTTTTCCTCGGCGATGTCCGCGATCTGCGCGCCGTAGTACAGGCCGCCGCACTTCATCAGCTTGATGTTGAAGTAATCCGCTGCGTTGAGCTTGGCAGCGCGGCGGGCGTCGTAGATGTTGTGGATAGACTCGTCCATCATGATCTTGACGGAGGTGGTGTTGCGGGCCTTGATCTCGGCCATGCCCTCAAAGTCCCACCAGGGCAGGAACTGCTCGGCGGCGTCCACGCCCAACTTTTCAAACTCGGTCAGCGCCTTGAGCGCGGTCTCGACATTATAGCCCTGGTTGGCGTCGATGCGGATGCGCACGTCGGGGCCGGAAACCTTGCGGATGAGCTGCAGCGCGCGGATATCGTCCGCCAGGTTAATGCCGGTCTTGACCTTGAGGATCTTAAAGCCCTTCTGGTTGACATACTTATCGGCATCGGCTGCCATCTTTTCAGGGGGATTGATGCCGATGGTGATGTCGTTGTGGACAACAGGATCGGTACCGCCCAGCACCTTATAGACGGGCAGGCCCTGCTTCTTGCCGATGATGTCATACAGCGCCAAGTCGAAAGCGCATTTGGCGGAGCCATTGGCGTGAATCATGGAATCCATCAGCTTGTGTGCGCCGGCGATGTCCATGGGGTCAAAGCCGATGAAAGCCTGAGCGAACATCTTCATCACCAGGTAGCAGGTTTCCATCGTCTCTCCCGTGACAAAGCCCAGGGGTGCGGCGGAACCCAGGCCGTAAATGCCCTCATCCGTCATGATCTTTACATTCCAGGAATCGGAGTCCTCGATCACGCCAAAGGCGACGCGGAAGGGCTCGGCCAGCGGCGCGGAGAACTTTTCGATTTTAACATCTGTAATCTTCATTGCTTCCAGCCTCCTATGTACTGTACGGAAAAGAACGGAGTCCCAGCGCATGCGCGCGTCTTGCCCCGTCCCCTTTCCCGCAATATTTTGCAGTTTTATGCGTCGAAACCTGCAATATGTTTCCGTTTATTATACGCTAATTTTAGCGTAAAAGCAACTCATATTGCGTTTGTGCGTATAAACATACATTATTAATTTTCATGTAAACGTTTTAGGACATTTTCTCGCTCATCTTTGTTCCGCCCAGCACATGCAGATGCAGATGCTTGACGGTCTGCGCACCGTTTTCGCCAATGTTGGTTACGACGCGATAACCGTCCTGCGTCAGCCCTTCAAGCTGTGCGACCTTGACGCAGGCCTGCATCAAACGGCCAACGAGCGCAGGATCCTCGGCTACAGCGGTGGTCAGACAACAAAAATGCCTGCGCGGCATCACCAGCACATGGGTAGGCGCCTGGGGATTGATGTCGCGGATGGCGACGCAGTCTTCATCCTGATAGACGATGGCAGAGGGAATCTCCCCCGCAATGATTTTACAAAACAGACAGTTCATGCTTCGTTACCTCCCTGATTTATACACTGTATACAGTTTAACCCAACTCGCCGACGGCAGTCAGTCCGTCAAGACCTGTGATGCGAACCTGCACGATGCTGCCCGCAGCGGCGCCCGGCGCGCGCACGCGCACGTACCTGCGGCTGTATCCTTCTCCCTCTTCTTCTGCCATTACCTCGACCGTCTGCCCCACGAGCGACTCCAGATAGGCGCGCTCCAACTCGTGGCCCACGGCGATCAAACGGCGCGTGCGCTGCTCGCGCTCAAACACCGGCACTACGCCGTCAAATTGCACAGCGGGCGTGCCCTCTCGCTCAGAATAGGGAAACACGTGCATGCGGGCAAAGCCGATGCGTTGACAGAACGCGACGGTCTGCGCAAAGTCCTCCTCGGTCTCGCCGGCAAAGCCGCAGATGACGTCGGTGGTGATGGCACAGCCGGGGAAGTGCACACGCAGGCACTCCACGGCGCGCACAAACTGCGCGGTGGTGTAGCGGCGGCGCATACGGCCCAATACCTTGTCGCAGCCGGACTGAAGCGAGAGATGAAACTGGGGACAGAGCTTGTCGGCGTGCTGCGCCATTCGCGCGGCATAGGCCTCGTCGATCCACGCGGGCTCAAGCGAGCCCAGGCGCACGCGAGAGACGCCAGGCGCGGCGCACACGGCGTCGATGGCGTCCAGCAGCGTGGTGCCGTCGTGAAAATCGCGGCCATAGCTGGCCAAATGGATGCCGGTGAGCACCACCTCGCGGTAGCCAGCGGCGCCCAGCGCATCAGCTTCACGGCGCACATCAGGCAGAGGGCGGGAGCGGATGGGGCCGCGCACGTCGGGAATGATGCAGTAGGCGCAGCGGTTGTCGCAGCCCTCCTGAATCTTCATCACGGCGCGGGTGCGGCCCTCGTTGGCTGTAACGTCCAGCGCCTCAAATGCAGTGTCGGCCAGATCATCTACTGCACAGACCGCGACGTCGCGCGCTATGGCGTCCTCAAGGTACTCCACTACATGCTCGCGATGCGCATTGCCGATAACCAAGCGCACGCCAGGAAGAAAAAGTTTCTCGCCGTCGTGCTGCGCGAGACACCCAGCCACCACAATGGCGGCCTGCGGGTTGCGCCGCGCGGCCTGGCGTACAAACTTGAGCGACTTTTTCTCCCCCACACCCGTGACCATGCAGGTATTGACCACGTAGACGTCGCAGATCTCCTCAAACGCGGCGGGGACGTAGCCCGCGCGGATGAACTGCTCGCGCATGGCCTGTGCATCATATTGGTTGGTCTTGCAGCCCAGCGTCATAAAGCCTACGGTTTTCATGCCATTCCTCCCAAGTCTCCCGTACAGTGCAGCGTGAGCGTCAGCGCAACCAGACCGGCTGTCTCGGTGCGGAGAATGCGGCTGCCTAGCGTGACGGCACAGCCGCCCGCTTCCAGCACCGCCCGGGCTTCCTCCGGTGCAATCCCGCCCTCAGGTCCAACTAGCAGCGCCACATCACGCGCAGCAATGGGCGCTTGAAAGGCTTTTCCGCCGTTTTCATAGGGCATAAGCAGGCGTTCATGCCGCTTCATGCGCTCCAATGCCTGCGAAAAGGAGAGCGCGGGCAGCACATCGGGCACAGTGGAGCGGCCGCACTGCTTGACGGCCTCGCGCGCGATGCGCGCATAGCGCTCCATCTTTTTGTCGGCCTTGTCCGGCCGGACGACCGAGCGTGCCATCACCACCGGCACGACGGCCGCAACACCCATCTCCGTGCACTTTTGCACGATAAAATCCATTTTTTCTCCCTTGCACAGGCCCTGGTAGAGCGTCACGCGGCAGTGGGGCTCGCAGGCGGGCAGTTCGCCCAGTATTTCGCAGCGCGCGCATTCCCGGTCCACCTGCGCAATGCGGGCCCGCAGTTTTTTGCCCGCGCAGAGCAGCTCCACTTCGTCGCCTGCGTCAAGGCGCAGCACACGTGTAAGATGTGCCAGCTCCTCGCCAATGATGTCGCCCTGTTCGTCTGAATAAAATCTGTGCATGCTTCACTTCTCCTCGGGTACAAGCTGGCATCATTATAGCACGACACGTCACTTCCCGCAACCGATGGCATTGTCCCTTATTCGGCTCAAAGGCGCGGATAGAGGAATGGTTCAGACTTTAGCGAGATTCACGACATCAAACCCCTTTTCCATCGCCCCTTTCAGGCTAAAGAGCAGGGCTCTTGCGGTATCCAGCGAGGTTAGGCAGGCAACGCCATGCTCCACGGACCAGCGGCGGAGCTGAAAACCCTGGCGCTCGGGACGGCGGCCATGGGTTGCTGTGTTGATGATGAGCGCAATCTCATCCGGATGGAGGTTCTGCAGATGCTCGCCGAATTCGGACACCTCCTCCGCCCCAATGCCTTTTGCCTTGAGGTGACGCGCGGTGCCGGGCGTTGCGGCAATGCGGTAGCCCAGCGCGGCAAACTCGGCAGCCAGATACGCCAGCTCCTCCTTGTCGTGGTCGTTTACGGAGCAGAGTACCTTGCCCGTGCGACTGAACTTATAGCCTGCGCCCAGGAAGGCCTTGTAGACCGCCTGCGCATAGTCGGGCGAGACGCCCAGCACCTCGCCGGTGGACTTCATTTCGGGGCCAAGGCTGGGCTCGGCGTCGATGAGCTTTTCAAATGAAAACACCGGCATTTTGACCGCGACAAGGCGGCTCTTTTTGTACAGTCCGACGCCGTAGCCCATATCGCGCAGCTTTTCGCCGAGGATAACGCGCGTGGCGAGCTTGACGATGGGGACGCCGGTGACCTTGGATATATAGGGCACGGTGCGCGAGGATCTGGGGTTGACCTCAATAACATAGACGCGGCCGTCCTTGACGATGAATTGGATGTTGACCAGTCCTTTGACATGCAGCGTCCTGGCGAGCGCTCGGGCGTGCTCCACCAGCTTCATACAGATGTCATGCGGCAAGGTTTGGGCGGGATAGACAGAAATCGAATCGCCCGAATGCACGCCGGCGCGCTCCAGGTGCTGCATGATGCCGGGAACGAGGATGTCCTCGCCGTCGCTCACGGCGTCCACCTCGCACTCCTGCCCCTCGACGTACTGATCAACGAGGATCGGGTGCTCCTTGATCTCCATCAGCGACGTGATGATGCGCATGAACTCGATGATGTCCTCATCAGAGCGGGCGATCTCCATCCCCTGGCCGCCCAATACATAGGAGGGCCGGACCAGCACCGGGTAGCTCAGGTCGTGCGCCGCTTCCAGCGCCTGCTCGGCGTTAAAGACGGTGTGCCCTGCCGGACGCGGGATGCCGCACTGCTCCAGAATCCGGTCGAACTCCTCTCTGTCCTCGGCGCGGTCGATGTCGCGCTCGGAGGTGCCCAGGATCGGCACGCCCATTTCCACCAGCGCCCGCGTGAGCTTGATGGCAGTCTGCCCGCCAAACTGCACCACCGCCCCATCGGGCTTTTCCAGGTCCACGATGTTGCCCACATCCTCGCGCGTGAGCGGCTCGAAATAGAGCTTGTCGGCGATGTCAAAGTCGGTGGAGACCGTCTCAGGGTTGTTGTTGACGATGATGGTTTCGCAGCCCATCTCCTTGAGCGCCCATACCGAATGGACGGAGCAATAGTCAAACTCAATGCCCTGGCCGATGCGGATGGGTCCGCTGCCTAACACCAAGATCTTTTTGCGATCCGTTTCCGGGCTGACCTCATTTTGAGAGGCGTAGGTGGAATAGTAGTAGGGTGTGACGGCCTCAAATTCCGCCGCGCAGGTGTCCACCATCTTAAAGTCCGGCACGATCCCCCACTCGCGGCGCAGCAGCTTGATCTGCAGCGCGGTGGCGCCGCACAGATCACCGATGGTCCTGTCTGTAAAGCCCATGCGCTTGGCTTCGAGCAGAGTCTCATAGTTGGGCATGCCCCGTTTCAGGTCGGCTTCCATCTGTACGAGCGAGCGCACTCCCTCCAGGAACCAGGGATCGATGGCGGTGATCTGCGCGATCTCCTCCAGCGTGATGCCGCGCCGCATGGCCTCGGCGATGGCGAAAATGCGGCGATCGTCCACCACGTAGAGCTCCCTGTGCAGCGCTTCGTCATCCATCTCATCGATAAACGGCAGGTGCAGGGATTCGACGCTCTGCTCCAGCGAGCGGATGGCCTTCATCAGACCGCCCTCAAAGGTTGAAGCGATGGCCATCACTTCGCCTGTGGCCTTCATCTGGGTCCCCAGCGTGCGCCTTGCAGTGACGAACTTGTCAAACGGCCACTTGGGGATCTTGACGACGATGTAATCCAGCGTGGGCTCGAAGGCGGCGTAGGTCTTGCCGGTGACGGAATTCTTGATCTCATCGAGCGTATAGCCCAATGCAAGCTTTGCCGAGACCTTGGCGATGGGATAGCCGGTGGCCTTGGAAGCCAGCGCCGAGGAGCGCGAGACTCTGGGGTTGACCTCGATGACGACGTACTGCGCGGAATGCGGATTGAGCGCAAACTGCACGTTGCAGCCTCCCACCACACCCAGCGCGTCGATGATGCGAAGGGCGGCGGTGCGCAGCATCTGGTATTCCTTATCGGCCAATGTCTGTGAGGGGGCGACGACGATGGAATCGCCCGTGTGCACGCCGACGGGATCGAGATTCTCCATGTTGCACACGGTAATGCGGTTGCCTGCGGCATCGCGCATGACCTCGTACTCGATTTCCTTCCAGCCGGCGATGCATTTTTCGATGAGGCACTGCCCGACGCGGGAGAGACGCAGGCCGTTGGCGCACACCGTCTCCAGCTCTTCCCGGTTCCGGCAGATACCGCCGCCCGATCCGCCCAGCGTATAGGCGGGGCGCACGATGACAGGGTAACCGATCCGCTCGGCAAACGCGCAGGCATCCCCGACTGTCTCGATGACCATGCCGTCGATGCAGGGCTCGCCGATGGACTGCATGGTCTCCTGGAACGCAAGGCGGTCCTCCGCCTTCTTGATGGCGGGCGCCTGGGTGCCGATGATCTTAACGCCCATTTGATCCAGAATCCCCGCCTCAGCCAGCTCCATCACGAGGTTGAGGCCGGTCTGTCCGCCGAGTGTGGCCAGCACGGAGTCGGGTTGCTCCTTTTCGATCACCTTTTTGACGGACTCGGCAACCAGCGGCTCGATGTAAACGCAATCGGCGACGTCGGCGTCGGTCATGATGGTGGCGGGATTGGAATTGATGAGCACCACCTCCATGCCCTCTTCCTTGAGAGCGCGGCAGGCCTGCGTGCCTGCGTAGTCGAATTCGGCTGCCTGACCGATGACGATGGGGCCGGAGCCAATGACCAATACGCGATGAATGTCGTTTCTCTTAGGCATTGCGTTTTCCTCCCATGACATTGATGAAGCGATCGAACAGAAAACGGGTATCGACCGGTCCGGGGCTGGCCTCGGGATGGAACTGCACGGTGTAGACGCGGCCGCCGTCGTAGGTCACGCCCTCGACGGTGCCGTCGTTGACGTTGACAAAGCTGACCTTGGCAAAGGACGGGATGGATTCGCCGCGCACGACGTAGCCGTGGTTCTGGCTGGTGATGTAGACGCGGCCGGTGGCCAGCTCCTTGACGGGGTGGTTGACGCCGCGGTGGCCGTAGTCCAGTTTTTCAGTGTCCGCGCCCATGGCGAGCGCCGTGATCTGGTGCCCCAGGCAGATGCCGAAGATGGGAACGCCGCTGTCGTAAAGTTCGCGGACACAGGCGATGGGACCCACGCACTCCTTTGGGTCGCCAGGGCCGTTGGAAAGCATCACGCCGTCGGGACGGATGGCGAGCACGTCGGAGGCGGGGGTGCCCTGCGGGAACACGGTAACGTCGCAGCCCCTGCGGCACAGCGATTTGATAATGGAGTTCTTCGCGCCATAATCCATCAGCGCGACCCTGTACCCAGGGCCATCAAAGTGCTCTGACTGTGTGCGGCTGACCATCCTGACCACATCGGCAACGCGGTAGGCACCTGCAATCTTCGCGCAAGTTTGTATAGACCGGCTCTCATCTGAGGTGATGAGCCCGTTCATGGTACCCCGTGTGCGCAGGTGGCGGGTCAGTGCGCGCGTATCCAGGCCCGCGATTCCAGGTATATCCCAGCGCCGAAGGTAGCCGTCGAGTTCTTCTTCGCTGCGGTAATTGGAGGCGCGCCTTGCCACGGTCTGCACAACAAAAGCCGAGGCCCAGGGGCGGCGGCTTTCCGCATCTTCTTCGTTGATGCCATAATTTCCCATCAGCGGATAGGTCATAACGACGCCCTGCCCGGCATAAGACGGATCGGTGAGCACCTCGAGGTATCCGGCCATCGCGGTGTTGAACACGACCTCGCAGACCACATCGCGCTCGGAGCCGATGCGCTTGCCCTCGAAAACCGTCCCGTCCTCCAGAATGAGAAATGCCTTCATGCGCGTTCCCTTCCTCCCAAAATTTCTTGCGTATAAATATACTGCATTCATTTATAAATAGCAAGTACTTTTTTCATCGCAACGCAACTTTAACGAAGCTTCCCATTGCAAATGCGCACGAAATGATTTATACTAAATAAGAAGTTGAGAAACGTGGTTTTTCTCGAAAGACATTGTGTTTCTTAGCTGATTTGAAACCACAAAGGCGTGGCGCAGAGGTTGTCTGCGCCTTTTTTAGTGCCAGAAACCACAAGGCCCGTTTGCATTCCCTATTATTTGCGGGTCGTAGTTTCTATTCTCATTTTGTATAATTATTCATCATTAGGAGGGATTCCACCATGCCACAGGAAAAGCATCAGACCGTACTGGTACTGGACTTTGGCGGCCAATACAATCAGCTGATCGCGCGACGCGTCCGCGATGAAGGTGTCTACTGCGAGATGATTCCAGGCTCCTCCTCTATTGAGCGCATCCGCAGCATACATCCGCTGGGCATCATCCTGACCGGCGGCCCCAACAGCGCCTATGCTCCTGGCGCGCTGCGCTGTGCGCAGGAGATATTCGAGTTGGGGGTGCCTGTGCTGGGCATCTGCTACGGCATGCAGCTGATGACCGTGATGTTGGGCGGCGAGGTCCGGTCCGCACAGCTGAAGGAATACGGGCAGACCGACATCACACTCTCCCCCTGCGCGTTATTTGACGGCATCGAAACACAGACGCGGTGCTGGATGAGCCATACGGATCAGGCGGCAAAGCTTCCCGACGGTTTCCGCGCCATCGCCTCCACCGCAACCTGTCCCATCGCCGCCATCGCAGACGAGGAAAAGAAGTTCTACGGCGTGCAATTTCACCCCGAGGTGCAGCACACGCTGTACGGCATCGAGATGCTGCACAATTTTCTCTATAAAATCTGCGGGCTGAGCGGCGACTGGTCAATGCCGCAGTATGTGGACGAAACCGTGGCGGCGCTGCGCAGCAAGATCGGCAGCGGACGCGTGCTGTGCGCACTATCCGGCGGCGTGGACAGTTCCGTCTGTGCGGCCCTGCTGCACCGCGCGGTAGGAAAGCAGCTGACGTGCGTATTTCTGGACATTGGCCTGCTGCGCAAGGATGAACCGGAGCAGGTAGAGCGATTGTTCCGGGAAAAGTTCGATATGAACTTGCTATGCATCGACGCGAGTGAGCAATTTCTCGCCGCGCTCCAGGGCGTGAGCGAGCCTGAACGCAAGCGCAAAATCATTGGTAAGCAGTTCATTCGCGCGTTTGAACGCGAAGCGAAGAAGATCGGCGCAGTGGATTACCTCGCGCAGGGCACCATCTATCCGGATGTAATTGAATCGGGCTCGGGCTCTGCAGCGACCATCAAATCGCACCACAACGTGGGCGGACTGCCGGATGTAATCGAGTTCAAGGAGATCATCGAGCCGCTGCGTAACCTCTTCAAGGACGAAGTGCGGCGTCTGGGCATGGAGCTTGGCCTGCCTGAGGAGATGGTGTGGCGTCAGCCCTTCCCCGGCCCCGGTCTTGCGGTGCGCATCATCGGCGAGATCACCAAAGAAAAGTTGGCGATTCTGAAGCAGGCAGACGCCATTTTCCGCGAGGAAGTCGCTACGGCAGGCCTGGCTCGCGATGTCAACCAGTACTTCGCCGTGCTGACCGACATGCGCTCGGTGGGCGTGATGGGCGACGAGCGCACCTATGACTACACCGTTGCGCTGCGCGCCGTCAATACGGTGGACTTCATGACCGTAGACTGGGCGCGCCTGCCCTATGAGCTGCTGGCGCGCGCCTCCGCCCGCATCGTCAACGAAGTTCCCTCGGTCAACCGCGTGGTCTACGACATCACGACCAAGCCGCCGGCAACCATTGAATGGGAATAAACAGTTTCACCCGCAGGCTCCTTTTCAACAGGATCCTGCGGGTTCTCTGTTTTATCTGCTTTAATTCGGCCAAATGGTCCAAGGGGTTCGCTTTGCCAATGCGATTCAAAACTACTTTTAGTTCCCTATTTGGAGCAAAATCTGATATAATATATAAATAGAAGATTTGAGACCGGGAGGAATTAAAATGAGCCGCATTCAGGTGCAGATGCTGGATGATTCCGTTTCGTCAGACTGGTGGCGAAAGCTCGTTCAGCACTTTTTCAGAATAGGCGATGAATTGGAAATACGTTGCTGGAAAGAAGAAGCTGCGGAAATACAACAAGCTTCCTTATATGGAAAACCCATGGAGAACCAGCTTGAAGTTTCCATCTGCGGGAAAGTTACAGATAAATTGCTCTCGGAATTATTAGAGGAAGAACCAACAGATAAAAGCGTATACAACAAGATGACAAAGTATTTCACAATCCATGTAAAAAATGAGCTATGCGATTTTTGCAGTGAGCATTATGGCACAGAAGTGTATATGGATGTGCGTAGTGATGATGAACTTTGCTTTGTTTCAAAACTTTTTAGCCAGTATGCCGACTGTTTTAGCACTAATAGAGAGGATTAAGGCTTTCGAGCTGTCGGAGACTTTTATCCACAGTTGAAACGATCAGATGGAAACATCAAAACGTGAGAGAGGTGCGGCGGCCATGTGCGGGCGCTACTTTATAGAGGAAAGCGATGCGGACGAAGAGCTTCAGCTCGTCATCGCGGCGATCAATCGACGGGATGTGGATCAGAGGGTTGGCCTCAAATGCGCCGGGGAGGTCTTCCCCACCGACGTCGTGCCTGTGATCGCCAATAGCCGCAGCTTGCGTCCTGCTGTCTTTGCGATGCAATGGGGTTACGCGCTGGACGGCAAAACCATCATCAACGCACGGAGCGAGACGGCGGCTTCCCGTCCCCTGTTTTGTGACGGCATGGCGCAGCGCCGATGCCTCATTCCGGCGAGCAATTACTTTGAATGGGAACGGCGCGGGAAAGAACGCGTTAAGTACGCCATTCGCCCGACTGCGCGGGAAGCGATGTACATGGCGGGCATCTATCGCATCCGGGCAGGTCGGCCTGAATTTCTCATTCTGACGCGCGAACCCACGCAAAGCATCTCCTTCATCCACGGCCGCATGCCCGTGATGCTTCCCGCAGCGGCGCTGGCAGATTGGCTGGATCCGCGCCGCGATGCGCAGGTCGTGCTCAACTTCGCCGTCTCGGAGGTGACTTTCCGTCCGGCGGCATAGTCCCGTCGAATCATAACCACCGGCTTAGCCGGTGGTTTGCCCCGGGCCTATAAGGCCCCGATACCGGCAACGCTCACGCGCTCGAAACACTGCCTTCCGCACCACTTTCTCCGGTATCACTAAAGTGACAATGTACCAATATTTCCGTTTTCTAGCACTTTTCTATTGTTACGTCATCCTGGATTCTTTCTTTGTCATAACTTACAAAGAAAACGAGGTTTCTAATCATAACTATAAGCTTTCCGGAACCCCCGCTCGAAGCAGGGGTTTTCTTTTGACAAAAAGGCTCTGTGCAGGATAAAACTGCACAGAGCCTTTCAAAATGCGCCATCATGGTCTACAGATCGGCAAATCGGCGAGCGCCGTATTTTTTGATCCAACCATACAGCGCCAGTGCGCTGAGGCCCAGCAGGGATGCGGCGAGCAGCAGGAAGATCTCAGGATTGACGAAATTCTGCAGCGTGGCGTACAATATACACAGCACACCCACTGCCGCCCAAGCGCCGAACAGCGACAGCAGCACGCTCGCGCTCTGCTTGACGGGCACCGTCTCATTCGTCCAGTGCATGACGGGCAGCCTGAGATTGAGCGCCAGGCCAAACAGCGCAGAAAACAGCGCGAATCCAGCGGCGATACAGAACAACAGCATGGCCTGCAGCGGCAACAGCCGCAGCGCAATGGCGGTACAGATGCAGAGCAGCAGCACAGGGGGCAGTGTCAGCAGCAGGTGAAGCTGCACCTTGGCGCGCAGTACCTGCCAACCCGTGACGGGAAGCGACTGGACGAGCCACAGCGTCTTGCCCTCCAGTGAAACGGACGCTGCGGTCAGATCCACCATGCTGATGAGCGCACAGACGCCTGCCGCCGCAATCAGCGGCAAGAACCCTTCCGCCCCGGGAAGGATGCTGAGCATGTTCCGCACGGCATCAGCCTTGAGGAGCAGCGCGACAGCAGCCACGGGCATCATCACGACGCCCAGCCCGCAGTTGAGCATGTAAACCGAACTGCCCAGGAAGCGCCGCAGCTCCTTGCGCAGCAGCGCGCCGGACACACTGCCCGCCTTGAGGCTGCCGGTTTTGCGCGCGCGCACGCGGGCCGCGGTCCTGCTGGAGAAGGTCAGGCGCAGGAAGCTGCGCGACAGCAACAGGTAGACCACGCCGAACAGCGCGAGCACGATGGCGGCAAAGCCCAGCATCGCAAGAATGCTGCCCTGCGCGCCCTTGCCCATCAAATAGAGTGGATACAGCGCGGTACGGATGCCTTCGCTCACGGCCTGCGCATCGGCCAATATTCCTTGCAGCATCTCGTAGGCGCGGCCGTAGAGGTAGAAGTAGGCGGCCAGAAATGCCAGCGACAGCGCCACGATCGCCGCATTTTTGCGGCGCAGGCGGCTGCTGATGAGCGCGACTACCCAGCCCAGCACGCAGGAGAGCGTGAGCACCACCACGGAGAGCAGCGGGGGCAGCAGCAGCGACAGCACCACGCTCAGCGGTGAGGGCGAGCCTGCAAGATAATAGACCAACAGCGTGGGCAGCATCACGATGAGTTCATACATCAGGCCCAAGGCATACACGCCGGTCAGCCGCGCCAACAGAATCGCGCGCGTGGGGATGGGCATGGAGAGCAGCAGGTCATTGTCCTTGGCCTGGTAGAGGGAGGAATACGTGTTGAATACGCTGCCAAACGCTCCCAGCGCGATGGAAATCAGGCCCATCAGCGCGAAATAGAGCCAGGTTAGACCCGACTGCACGAGTGGCTCGCAGAGCATGGTTGCGGCGGAAAAAAACACGCTGGCCAGCATGCCAAACAGGAACAGATACAGCAGCGCATACAACGCGATGCTGCCCTTGGAGCGGATTTTCCCACTCTTGCGGTCACGATAAAGCCAGGAGAACACCTCCAACATCTGCTTTTTGAGGAGCGCCCTAGTCATTGTTCCGCCTCCATTTCCAGGAAAACCGTCTCCAGCGAGGCGTCTCCCTTAACCTCCTCCATACTGCCCGAGCGGATCAGGCGGCCGGACTTGATGATGGCGACCTTGTCGCACAGGCGCTCCGCGACTTCCAGCACGTGTGTGGAAAAGAAGATGGCGCCGCCCTCATCGCAGATCTGCCGCATAATTTCCTTGAGCAGATGGGACGCCTTGGGATCCAGGCCCACGAAGGGTTCATCCATAACGATGAGCCTAGGCGCATGCAGCAGCGCGGAAATGATGGCCAATTTCTGCTTCATGCCGTGCGAATAGCCTGCGATGGACTGCGGCAGATCATCCGTCAGTTCAAAGGCGTCGCCATAGCGGGCAATGCGCGCTTTGCGGTCTGCGGTACTGACGCCGAATATGTCCGCGATAAAGCTCAGGTACTGTATGCCCGTCATAAACTCATACAGATCGGGATTATCCGGGATATAGGCCAGCTTGGCTTTGCAGGCGAGCGGGTCCTCCCGCATGGAGATGCCGTCGATGTAGATCTCCCCACTGTCCTGCCGCTGGATGCCGCAGCAAGCCTTGATGGTGGTGGTCTTGCCCGCGCCATTGTGGCCGATGAAACCGTAGATCTCGCCCGGCAGGATGTGCAGCGACAAGTCGTCCACGGCCTTCTTCTCTCCGAAGCTCTTGGTCAGGTGTTCGATTCTGAGCATGGTCTCTCCTCCTTATCGATCCGAGCCGCAAGCAGCTCGTCGTTTGAATGTCATTGTAGCGCATGACGCAGCGATGTATGCAAGTCCTGAATGGGACGTTCACCGCGTCGCTTTTCATCAGAAATGCGGACGGCGTCAAGGGTCGGCATCACGGCGCGCTTTGCTTTACGCGTTGAAGTATACTGTGTTTTTTCGGGCGCTGTCAATCGCTCTTGTCTGTAACCCGACAAAACCGCATCGTATTATACGGATTTTTGTTTCAAATGCGACGCTGCGTCGGGGATTGCATGTGACGCTGCGTCGTATGATAGGATCATACACAAAGGAGGTGCAAGGGCTATGCCACACTACACGACCGGGGAGATCGCCCGACTGTGCGGCGTAACAGTGCGCACGGTGCAATACTACGACAAGCGGGGCATCCTGATGCCCGAGGCGCTGAGCGACGGCGGGCGTAGGCTGTACGGAGAAGACGACGTGCGCAAACTGCGCATCATCTGTTTTCTGCGCGACATCGGCTTATCCATCGACAGCATTGCGGAGCTGCTGCAAGAGGAGCATCCGGACCGCGTCATCGCTCTGCTGCTGCAGCAGCAGCGGGTGCAGCTGGAGAGCGAAATTCGGATGCGCACTGCACAGCTGGCCGTCCTCGAAGGCATGGAGCGCGAGATTCGCGCCATGGACAGTTTCTCGGTTGAATCCATTCAGGACATAGCCCGCATCATGAAAGACCGAAAAAATCTGTGGCGCATCCGCGGCCTGATGATTGCCGTGGGGCTGGTGATGGATGCCGTTGAAATTGCGGCAATCCTGCTCTGGATCGTCAAAGGCATCTGGCTACCCTTCGCGCTGGGCATGCCGTTGGTCATCGCACTGGGGATCTTCATCGTGCGCTACTACATGGACCGCACGGCGTTCATCTGCCCGCACTGTCATGCGGTATTTCGGCCCACGCGCAAGGAGAATCTGTTCGCCCCGCACACGCCGCGGACGCGCAAGCTGATCTGCACAGCCTGTGGGCATCACGGCTACTGCGTGGAGATCTACCAGGGGGCAGAAAAGTAAAGCAACGCGCGGGAAAAGAGCGTTTTCTTTTCCCGCGCGTCAGTCTGTCAATCAGATTGCTTGCGCTCAGTTTCTAATGCCGTCAGTGGCGGCAAACCATGCTCCAGCCGCCATTACAGCCAATGCAATGAAAAAAGAAATCGATTGCGTCTGCCTAAAAATGAGCAGCGACAGCCCCGCGCCCACAAAGGGCGATACAGCGTACCAAGCGCTGGTCTTTGCCGCGCCCAGGCCCGAGCCAAAGCCCTTGATTACCACGACACGCATCGGATCCTTGTCCGACAGACTGCGTGTGCAGTTGTTCTCCAAGCCCCAGAACGCGCACGCCAGCAAAACGAGCAGCGATCCCCAAGAAAAGGACAGGCTGCTGGTGTCTTTGAAAGAGAGCGACAGGCTTGCCAATGTCACCAGTGCGATGGCCAGCCACAGGCGCGGTGAGATGCGCTCATGGAACACGCACAGCGCGATGACGGAGGTAGCGACGATTTCAAAATTGTTGAGCAGTGAAGCGTTGGCCGCAGTGGTTTGGGTCAGACCCAACATCAGGCAGAGCGGTGCGGCAATGTCGAGCAGCACCATAGCCATCACATAGGGCAGTTCTTTCTTCGTCAGCGGAAGCTCGCGGCTGCCGTGGCCCGAAGCTCTGCGTACCAGCGTTATCAGCGATACGCCCATGCCAGCGCCAAGGTAGAGCAGCGCTGCCATCATCGTGGCGGGCACATCCTCCAGCAGCAGCTTGGACAGCGGCGAATTCACCGCATAGAGCGCGGCAGCCAGCAGCGCATAAAGCGTAGGCTTGATCTGTTCGGCTTTCATGATGCGCCTCCGTTCACTTGATGAATCGGTCGATAGCGGAGTTGAGCTCGTCCAGCGCTCCGTGATCGCCCTGCTGTACTGCTTCGACGATACAGTGCTCCAGGTGGTCCTGCAAGATCACTTTGCCCACGTTGTTGATGGCGGACTTAACAGCGGCCAGCTGCGTGAGCACCTCGGCGCAGTCCCGTCCCTCCTCCACCATGCGTTTGACGGCCTGCAAATGGCCGATGGCCCGGGACAAGCGGCGAACGACCGCTTCTGCCCGCTCATGCTGATGTTCCATTGAAGCTCCACCTCTTTATCCCCCTATAGGGGATGAGTAAATTATACTCTTTATTTTTTTAACTCAACGCAAAATAGGACCGCATCTAAAAGATGCGGTCCTTGTGAAGCGTTTTTTACACTTTGAATGGATTCTCCATGCCGTTATGCTCATAATAGATGCCCAGCAGCGAATTGCGCACCATGTCGTCGACAGACTGGTCGGTGTAGTAGGCCTTGTGCGAGGTTACGATGACGTTGTTAAAGCCGCGCAGCAATGGGATGTAGCGGTTGTGGATGACGGTGTTCTTCCAGTCGTTGTGATAGAGTCCCACCTCGTCCTCCACTACGTCGAGGCCCGCGGCACCCACATGCTCGGCTTCCAGCGCGTCAATGAGCGCCTCAGTATCAATGAGAGGGCCTCGCGCGGTATTGATGAGCACAACGCCCTTTTTCATTTTGGCGAGGGCATCGCGAGAGATGATGTGGAAATTTTCGTCGGTCAGGGGCATATGAAGGGTGATGACGTCGCAGGTAGTGAAAATGGTATCCAGATCGGCATACTGCGCATGGGCTTTGACCTCCTCGTTCGGATAGAGGTCATAGGCGAGTATTTTGCATCCGAAACCCGACAATGCATGGATGACGGTGCGGCCGATCTTGCCCGTGCCCAGCACACCCACGGTCAGATTACGCATCTCCATGCCCTGGATGCCGGGAAGCGTAAAGTCGTTCATCTCGTTGCGGCGCATCATCTGCTTCATGCGCCTGATGCTCATCAGCATCAGCATCAGGGTGAAATCTGCCACACAGTTGGAGGAATAGGGAGCGTTGGTGACCACCATGCCCAGCTCTTTTGCGCGGCGCACGTCGACGTGGTCCACGCCGATGAGTCGGTTGGAGATGACGCGCACGCCCAAGCGGTGGAACTCCTCCACCAGCTGCGCGTCCATGCGCGTGAGCAGAATGGAGATGTAGTCATAGCCCGCGGCGAGGTGCGCGGTCTCCATCGTGGGATCCAGCTCCGTATATCCCAGCTCAATCCCCAGCTGTTCACAGTATTTTTTAAAGTAGGGTTCTTCGTCGAATTTACGATAGGAATAGGCGAATACTTTCATGCTGCCACCTCGGTGTTTCTTTATGTCCTCATTATTATAACACCGCGCGGCGCAAAAGAAACGACGTCGCCAAAATTTGACAAAGGCGCTTTCCCCGCAGTCGGAAAGCGCCCTTGAACGGATGTGTATTACAGGAACAGCGTGCAGCCCATTTGACGGAACTCCACAATTTTCTTTTCGAGATCCTCGTGCGTGACCTCGAATTTTTTTGCCAGGCAGTCAATGCACAGATACTGCGTGGCGCCGCGATTGACGAGTTTTTTGGTCAGTGCGACCTCGTCCTTTTCCAGCGGGCGGCCGCATTGGATGCAGGTCAGCATTTGACAAGGCGGCAGCGGAACAGCTTGCAGTCGCGCGCGGGGATAACGGGGTTGCAATAATCGCGCTTGACGCCGATGATCTCGCCGGTGAATACATCCTTCATCTCCAGGCCGTAGCCGGACGGATAGGGCAAGCCGCAATCGGAGAAGTTGCAGTTGATCTCCGCGTCGGTCTTGGACAGGTTGAAGTAACCGATGACAAACTCGCCGCCGGACAGGTGCTTAAACAGCGTCCAAGCCGTATCCTCCTCGTGAATCCAGGGGAACTCGCCGTCCTTGGGGTCGGGATTGACATGGCCGATGGCGTCTCTGCGCACCACAAAGGGCGGACGGCACTCCTCGTCCTGGTTGATGGCGATCAGCTCGGGGTTGAGCATGAGCTGCTTGCAGAAGTCGTTCATGTTGCGCAGGTCGCCGCCCATCATCAAGGGCGCGGAGAGCATGCACCACAGTGCGAACTGCACGCGATATTCCTCGTCAGTGCACACCGAACCGATCCCCACATTGCCCTTGCCGTACATGCCCACAGTGAGCATATCGATGTCGTTGAAGCAGTAATTTCCGCTGTCGCAGAAGTTTGCAAGCTGGGACTTTACGATGTCGGTAAAGGAAACGAAGTTGTCCATGATGTCGCCGGTGGAACGGTACATGTGCGCGCCGATGGAGCGCATCCAGTGCCAGGGCTCCTCGCGGCCCCAGTTGCAGGCCGAGAACAGGATCTCGCGGCCCGTGGCCTTGAGCGCCATGGACATGGTCTGATAGCGCATCTTGCAATCGCCGTTGACGGGGAAATTGCAGAAATCGTACTTGAGGAAGTCCACGCCCCACTCGGCAAAGGTGGCGGCGTCGACAAACTCATGGTCAAAGCTGGAGGGATAGCCCGCGCAGGTGCGCACGCCGGCACAGGAATACATGCCAAACTTCAGGCCCTTGGAGTGAACGTAATCGGCTACGGCCTTCATGCCGTGGGGGAACTTGATGTGATCGGGAACAAGGCGGCCGTTTTCGTCGCGTTCCATCTCGCTCCAGCAATCGTCGATGACCAAGTACTCATAGCCTGCGTCGCGGTACCCCTCGGACACCATGACGTCCGCCATCTGGCGAATGAGTTCCTCATTGATGTCCTTTGCAAACGTATTCCAGGAATTCCATCCCATGGGGGCGGTTCTTGCAATCATGCTTCGCGCTTCCTTTCTGCGCAGGGTCTCCCCCGCTGATGTTTTCTCGCGGTTTCATTGTACCACACGTGGTATAAAACACCATAGCCATTTGTTGCGGCACAAATGCATTTTTGATGGATTTTTCTTGCAAATTTAGGCCGATAACGGTATAGTATTAGCATGGAAAAGCGTTGGATTCCCCGGCGCGGTTTATGAGAAAAAAGGAGTGTGTGACCCATGGAGCATACGCATAACCTTCCGGCGGGCTACAAGCCCAGCCTGGATCTTTATCACACGCAGCTGGCCATCAAGCAGGCCAAGGACGACTTTGAGGGGGAGCTTTCCGCGCTGCTCAACCTGCAGCGCGTATCCGCGCCGCTCTTTGTTGACAAGGCAACGGGTCTCAACGACGACCTCAACGGCGTGGAACGGCCCGTGGAGTTCGACCTGCTTGAGCAACCCGGCATCGCGGTGCAGGTGGTGCAGTCGCTGGCCAAGTGGAAGCGCTATGCGCTGGGCCGCTACGGATACCCCGTCGGCAAGGGACTGTACACGGACATGAACGCCATCCGCCGGGATGAAGTGACGGACAACTTCCACTCCATCTACGTGGATCAGTGGGACTGGGAAAAGGTGATCCGCCGTGAGGACCGCACGCTGGACTACCTAAAGGAAACCGTGCGACGCATCCATCACGCGCTGTTCATCACCTCGGAAAAGCTGCGCAATGCCTTTCCGGAGATCGACGTCAAGCTGCCCGAAGAGGTGTGCTTCATCACCACGGGCGAGTTGGAGGCGCTCTACCCCAACCTAGCGCCCGCGGCCCGTGAAGAGGCCTTTGTGCGCGAGCATGGCGCGGCCTTCTTCATGCAGATCGGCTGGCCATTGGAATCGGGCATGCCGCACGACGGCAGAGCTCCAGACTATGACGACTGGAACCTAAACGGCGACCTGGTCTACTACCACAAGGCGTTGGATACGCGGCTGGAGATCTCCTCGATGGGAATCCGCGTGGATGCGCAGTCCATGCTGGCGCAGCTGACTGCGGCGGGCAAGATAGAGCGCGCGTCTCTTCCCTTCCACAGCGCGCTCATCGACGAGCGGCTGCCGCTGACCATCGGCGGAGGCATCGGGCAAAGCCGGCTGTGCATGCTGCTGCTGGGCAAGGCGCACATTGGTGAGGTGCAATGCGCCATCTGGCCGGCGGAGGTGAGCGAGAAGTTCGCGGTGGCGGGCGTGCCGCTGCTGTAGACGGAAGGACGGGAGAGCAAAATGCACTTTGTCAAAATGCACGGCATCGGCAATGATTACATCTATGTCGATCGTTTTCTCTACGATGCGCCGAAGGATGTGGACGCGGCGGCGGTCAAGGTGAGCGACCGGCACACGGGCATCGGCTCGGACGGACTGATTCTGATCGAGGAAAGCTCCGTGGCTGACTGCCGCATGAACATGCGCAACGCAGACGGTTCGGTGAGCAAGATGTGCGGCAACGCGATGCGCTGTATCGGTAAATACATGTTGGAACGCCATCCCGAGCGCTGCCATGAAGACACCGTGCGCATTGAGACGCTGGGCGGCGTCAAGGCCGTGCAGGCGGTGGAGCGCGATTCAAACGGCGCGGTGACGCTGCTGCGTGTGGACATGGAAGCGCCAGACCTTTCGGCGGAAAGCATTCCGGTGCTGGCGGAGGATCCGCAGGACGTGCCGCTGTACATTGGCGATCAGCCTGCGCGCGGCATCTGCGTATCGATGGGCAATCCACACGTGGTGTTCCTGATAGACGAAGACCCGATGCGGCTGGAACCCTTTGAACGCATCGGCAGACCCATCGAATTTGATACTGTCTTCCCCGAGCGGGCAAATGTAGAATTTGTGCAGCCCCTCCCTGACGGCAGCCTGAAGATGCGCGTATGGGAGCGCGGCAGCGGCGAGACGATGGCCTGCGGCACGGGTGCATGTGCGTCGGCGGTGGCGGCAATGTGCAAGGGCGTGGTGTCCGCCCGCACCGTGACCGTGCACCTGCGCGGCGGGGATCTGGTGATTGAGTGGGACGAAACGGACGGCCGTGTCTACATGACCGGCGCGGCGGCAATCATCGCAGAGGGCGAATGGATGGAGGATTGAGCGCATGATCGTAACGAGACAGGCCACGACGGCCGACTGCGAATTTGTCGCATCGCTGTTTGACAATGACGAGTACCAGCTATGGTTCGCGGAAAACGACACGCCTGTGGATCTGTGGCGCGAGCGCTTTGTGACCTATGGCAACGAAGGCAAGCACAACCTCATCATCATGGACACACTGCGCCGCAACAGCAGCGGTATCGGCTGGCTGCTGTATGATCTGGACGCAGAGGTATGCAAGCTGAACATCATCGTGATGCGCCATGATCTGGTCGGCACAGGTCTGGGCTACTACGCATTCGGCGTTTTTCTCTCTATGCTGCCTGACAACATCAAAAAAGTGGTGCTGGATGTGCAACAGCGCAATGAGCACGCGGTTAATTTCTACAAGCGCTATGGCTTTGCTGTTGTTGCCGAGGAAATGCAGCCCGTGGGCGACGGTGAACAGCTCTATTATAACATGGAATATCTGCTGCGCCCTGATCGCGAAGCGCTGGCCCGGCGCACCCTTCAGTGCTGGCTGTCCCGCGATGCGAGCGCACTGGAGACTCTGTTTGCAAAGGACATCCTTTACGTGGAGAGCAGCGGTAAGGAATACCATGGTCTTGCACAGATTCAGCGCTGGTTCTCAGACTGGAACAAAACCGGCAAAGTGCAGGAATGGACCGTCAGGCGCGTGGTGACACAAAACGAATATGTGGTTGTGGAGTGGTTTTTCCGCTGCGAGACGGATGGAAAGACGCATGCCTTTGACGGTATGTCGCTCTTCCGCTTTGATGAACAGGACAAGATCGTCGAAGTTCGTGAATTCACGGCAAATGCCGAGCATACGCTGCCCTACGGCGATTAGAGAAAGGCGGCGCAGTCCGCCTATACCAAGCTTACCGGCTCCCAGCCGAAGCAATCAAAGGAAAAACGACCTGAAACCAAACGGTTCCAGGTCGTTTTTATATCAGATCGATTGAAGTTACACCACACCCTGGGCGAGCATGGCGTCGGCGACCTTCTTGAAGCCGGCGATGTTCGCGCCCGCGACCAGGTTACCAGCAACGCCGAATTCCTTGGCAGTGGAGGACGCATTGCTGTAAATGCCCACCATGATGCCCTCGAGCTTCTTATCCACCTCGTCAAAGGTCCAGCTCAGACGCTGGGAGTTCTGGCTCATCTCCAGCGCGGAGGTGGCCACGCCGCCCGCATTGGACGCCTTGCCGGGCGCGTAGAGGATGCCGTTGCCCTGGAACACCTCGATGGCCTCGGGGGTAGAGGGCATATTAGCGCCCTCCGCCACGGCGATGCAGCCGTTGGCGACCAGCGCCTTGGCATCGTTGCCGTCCAGCTCATTCTGGGTGGCGCAAGGCAGCGCGATGTCGCAGGGAATGGACCAGACGCGCTTGCCTTCCATATAGGTAGCGCCGGCCTTGGCCGCGCAGTAGTCCTTGACTCTTCCGCGCTTGACTTCCTTGATCTCCTTCATCAGGTCCAGATCAATGCCCTCGGGATCGTAGACCGAGCCGTTGGAGTCGGACATGGAGATGACCTTGCCGCCCAGCTGCATGGCCTTTTCCGCCGCATAGATGGCGACGTTGCCGGAGCCGGAAATGACGACTTTCTTGCCCTCGAAACTCAGACCCTTTTCGGCGAGCATCTCGCGGGTGAAGTAGACCAAGCCATAGCCCGTAGCCTGCGTTCTAGCCAAAGAACCGCCGTAGGTCAGGCCCTT
>DKYK01000036.1:9195-9665 GCA_002492415.1 Christensenella sp. UBA7102 | reverse complement strand
GGTCAGCTGCTCCGCGCGCTCGTCCGCGCGCCGGCACGCGGTGCGGCCCAGCTGCAGCGCCGTATCGGCGTCGTGATCGCGGGCGACGGCGCGCTGCAGGCGCTGCTCGCGGGCGGAAAGCTCTGCGCGCAGCTGGGCGATGCGCTGCTGCAGCTGCGCGGCGCTCTGGTCGCATTGTCCTGCGCGGCGCAGCGTCTCCTGCACGCGCGTGCGGGCGGCGGCCAGCGCCTGCTGCCGCTCGCTGAATTCCCGTTGGGCGTCGTCCAGCCCGGCCCGGCTGCGCGCCAGCGCCTGTTCCAGCGCCTGCAGCTCCTTTTGCAGCGCGGCGGCGCGGGCGTCGGCCCGCTGCGCGTCGTTCAGCGCGGCCTGGGCGCGCCGCTCCGCCTTCTCGTCGTAGGGAATCAAGGACTCGGCCTCCCGGCGCGCGGCGGTCAGCTGCTCCTGCACGCTGCGCAGACGCGCGGCGGCGC
>DKYK01000036.1:0-8905 GCA_002492415.1 Christensenella sp. UBA7102 | reverse complement strand
CGCTGCGCAGACGCGCGGCGGCGCCTTCGCATCGCGCGGCGGCGTCGGTCAATTCCTTTTGCACCTGGCGCAGCGCGCGGATGGCCTGCTGATAGTTCTGCCGGGCGCCTTCATAGGCGGAGCTGCATTGGGCGTTGGGGTGATGCACGCTGCCGCAGACGGGGCAGGGCTTGCCTTCCTCCAGACGCTTGGCCAGCTCGTGCGCGGCGTTGGAAAAATACTGCTCCTGCCGCTGCGCCTCCTGCCGCATGGCCCGGCCTGCCCGCTCGTTGACCTCCGACCGGTCGCGCTCGGCCTGGCGCTGCTCGGCCAGCGCCGCGCGCTCCTGCTCCTGCAGCGCGGCAAGCGTGCGCGCGGCCTTTCCCGACTGCGCATACCGGTCGCACAGCGCCTGGGCTTCCGGCAGGCGCTCGCGGCCCCGCTGTTCCAACTCGCGCAGCGCCGCTCGGTCCTGCTCCAGCTTGTCGCCCTGCTGCCGCACCGCCTGCTGCAGCTGCCGCACGCGGCGTTCGGCGGGTTCAAGCAGGCGCCGGGCTTCCTCCTGGGCACGGCGCGCGGCGTCCAGCGCGGCCAACTCGGGCAGGCGCTGCTGGGCGGCGGTCAGCTCGGCGCGCAGCGCTTCGGCCTCCTGCTGCTTCTCCTGGGCGGCGGTCAGCTCCTTTGCGGCATCTTCCCGCGCGGCGGCGGCATCCCGGAGAACGTCCCGCGCCCGCCGTGCCTCCTGTTCGGTCAGAGCGAGCTCGCGGGTCAGGCGGCCGTGCTCGGCGTCCGCCGGGGCGGCAAGGCGCGCGCGTTCGGCGCGGAGCACGGCGGTTTCCAGCGCGGCCATCTCCCGCTCGCGGGCGGTCAGCGCGGCGAGCGCGGCCCGTGCTGCGTCCTGCCGCGCGAAGCGCTCCTCCAACTGCTGCGCCTGCGCGGCGCGGGCATTGGCTTGCTCGTAGACCTGTTTGCGCGCGGCGTACTCCTGCCGCAGCTGCGCCAGCGTCTGCGCATCCGCCGCCAGCTGATCGCGCAGCGCCTGCGGGCTATCCGCGCCGTAGACGCGCAGCTGCGCCTCCATCGCCTGCTCCTGCTCGCGCACCTGGGCGTCAAAGGCGCGGAAGCTGCGGTTCAGGCTCTCCTGATAGTCGTTGAAGCGATCCGTGCGGAATATGTTCTTGAGTATCTTCTCCTTTTCCGACGAATCGGCGGTGAGGAAGCGCTCGAACTTGCCCTGCGGCAGCACCATCACCTGCACGAACTGCGCATAGCCCATGCCGATGACCGCTTCCGCCGCGCTCTCCTGCTCGCGGGCCTTGTCGCTCTGCAGCAGATTGCGCTCCCCGCCGTCGGGCAGCAGCTCCAGCGCGCCGCATTCCAGGCGGGTTTTCTCGACGGAATCGGCCTTGCGCCGCCGCACGGTGCGCAGCCTTCGCCAGAAGCGGAAACTGCGGCCGCGCACCGAGAAGGTGAACTCGACGACCGTGTCCCGCTCGGGCCCGGCCAGCTGGCAGCGCAGCGCCTCTATATCGCCGCGCTCCTCGGCGCTCGCCCGGCCGTAGAGCGCGACGGTCATCGCGTCCAGCAGCGCGGTTTTGCCCGCGCCCGTCTCGCCCCAGATCAGGAATTTGTCCGCAAAGCGCGTAAAATCCACCCGCTGCGGCAGCAGATACGGCCCGAAGGCCTCCACGTTCAGACAGATGGGCAGCAATGGCCGCACCTCCCTTCTCTCAATCCAGCGCCTGCATCATGCCGTCATAAATGCGTTCGCTGGTCATCACCTGATCGATGACAACGCCGCCGCACGCATCCAGCGCCGCCCGCGCGCCCATTTCGCCCGTGATGGCGAACACGTCGTCCTCATAGATGGGCTCCTCCGGCGACATCTCCAGCAGATCGTCGATGGAGACGATGCCGAACCTGCGTCCCTGCGCCTCCAACAGCCGCTGCAGCGCCCGGGCGAGCGTGGACTTGCCGCCGCTGGACGGGCCATTGAGCAGAATGACTTGCCTGCGCATGGCTCAATCTCCCCTTTCCGCGTCCTCGATGGCCCTGAGGAACCAGCCGCGCTGCTCGTCGTTCATCTCCATGCCGGTCTTATAGAGATAGAATTTCTCCGCGACATCCAGCGGCGTATCGCGCACGGCCTCCTCCATCGTCAGCATCGGCGCGTCGCCCGCGCTGCGCTGCAATCCGCTGTCGATGAGCAGCGCGTTGGGGCAGACGGCGCGCAGCCGCTCTTGCACGAGCGCCGTTGCGTACTCGTCGGTTACGGTCAGATGCAGATAGTCCTCCGAGGGCTGCGTCAGCAGCCCCTCCAGCGTTCCTTCCACCTCGCGCACCGCGTGCAGCGGGTGCAGCGGAACCTCCCGGACAGACAGATCGTCGGTGTCCAGTATGGTCACGGACTTGGGCTGCCCGGCCTCGGCAAAGGAGGTGCACAGCGGCGTGCCCGAATAGCGCACGCGTCCGCCCGCCAGCGTCTGCGCGCGGTGCAGGTGCCCCAGCGCCACGTAGTCGTACCCCGCAAAGCAGTCCGTGGACACGGCCAGCGCGCCGCCCACCGCCGCGGCCCGGTCGCTCTGACCCGGCTTGCCGCCCGCGGCAAAGCAGTGCGCCATCAGGATGTGCCGGCGGCCGTCCTTCGGGGGGACGCGCATCTCCAATGCCACAGCCAGCGCGTCCGCCGCGCTGCCGATGCGCTGGGCCTGCTCCGGGTAGGCCACGCGCACATCGTCCGCCGTGACATAGGGCAGCGCGTGCACCACGGCCTCGCCCAGGTCCACCGCCGCGTCCCGCGCCGTCACCCGGCCGAAGATGTGCAGCCCCGCCACTGACAGCAGGTCGCTCAGCGACGACAGCCGCGCCGCGCCGTCGTGGTTGCCCGCGCACAGGATCACCGGCAGGCGCATTTCCAGACACAGGCGGCGCATCGCGTCGTTGTACAGCCCGATGGCGCCGGGCCCCACCACAGCGCGGTCAAACACGTCTCCCGCCACCAGCACGGCGGATACGCGCTCGGCCTGCGCGATGCGCGCGATCTCCTCCAGCGCGTGCGCCTGGTCCGCGCTCAGGTCCGCGCCGTAAAAATCCAGCCCCAGATGCCAGTCCGAGGTGTGCAGCAGCTTCATCGCGCGTCCTCCCTTTCGTCAAAAACAGGGCGGCCGCGCGGACCGCCCCGGAAAGATTCGTCTATTTCGCAATGGCCTCGATATCCAGCGCAAAGCGGCCGGCGTTGCGGCCATAGATCGCCAGGCCGCCCGCATCGCAGCTCAGCTCCAGGCGCAGGCTGCCGCGCTGCTGCGCGGCGCGCAGAATCTCGCCCTCCACCGGCACGATCATCAGATAGCCATAGGACCCGGCCTCGTCCAGATAGCGCTCGCGGGCCTGGTAGTGCCAGGACAGCACGCCGTTGCAGTCGGCGGGGTCGTCGGGCAGCGTGATCTGCGCAACCACTTCTCCCTCGGCCTTGACGGTCAGGCGGCTGGGGCTGGTCTCCTCGTCCGTCATAAAGTAGGAGTTGTGGTTGGTGCCGGGGTCCATCTTATAGCCCTTCATGAAGTCCGCGTCGGCCGATACGGGAACCTGGCCGTCCGCGTCCTTGGCCAGCAGACGCTTGGCGCCCGCCTCAAAGCGCAGCTCGATTTTGTCGCACTGCAGGAGATTCTCCATCGGAATCTCGTAGGCCACGCTGCCTTCGCCCGCGCCGCACAGCTTGTGGCCGTTAAGCGCCAGCCAGTCGCGCGCAAAGCGCTTCTCCGCATAGTCGCGGGGACGCACCCAGGCCGCGCCCTGCCGCGCGCCGCGCACGTCCAGCGTGCAGAAGTTGCGGCAGAGCACCTTGTCGCCCTGCGCCAGCCGGAAGGTGAGCGCCGCCACGTCATTGACCCTCGGCGCGGTTACGGTGATCACGCCCAGGTCTTTCAGGCCGCTGCCCGGCGCTTCAAACTGCAGGCTGCCGCCGTCGTAGTAGCCGTGCTCGCCGTGCAGGAACCATTCCAGCGTCAGCGTCTGCCCCTTGGGCGCGCCGGAGAAGCTGGAGCAGTACACGCGCGTCTCCACCTGCTCGCCGCCGCCGACGGTACGGCAGGGCGGCGCGTCGTAGGCGATGAAGTCCCTCGCGTGCAGATCCTTGAGTCCCATGCCCATGCCCAGCAGATCGTAGCCGAAGTGCTTTTTCTGGTTGTCGATGCGGTAGTAGCCGTTGAACTCATTGACCACGTCGTGGAATTCCGTAAACACAAAGCCGCAGATATTCTCGTGCAGGCGGTATTCATTGAGCATGTAGTGATACTGCCAGGCCAGGTCGCTGTCGCCCGCGTTGTCCTGCACGCCCCAGACCATGCCGCACTCGGAGTTGACCAGCGGGATGCGGCGGTTCCTGTTGCCGCCGATGTAGTTCCAGGCGCTGCCCTCGAACGCGTTTCTTGCGGCGATGTCGATGTGCTCCTTGACGGTCATGTAGCCGTTGAGGTAGAAGTGCCAGGTGTTGATGTCGCTGACCACGTGATCGTAGTTGCAGGCGGAGTTGTCCTCCACAAGGCGCGTTGCGTCCATCGCCTTGACCTTCTCGTACATGCCGCGCACCCAGCGCTGCGTGTCGGTGGCATACTGGCGCAGGTGGTCGCCGGTGGCGCTGAACAGGCCCCAGGTCTCGTTGAACACGATCCACGCCATCACGCAGGGGTGGTTCCAGTCGCGCCGCACGAATTCCTCCAGCTCGCGCTCGTACTGCGCGCGCGTGCCCTCTTTGGGCTCGCCCCAGAAGCACACCATGTCCGCCCAGGCCAGCACGCCCAGCTTGTCCATCCAATAGAGCTTGCGCGGCTCCTCGGGCTTGATGTGCAGGCGCATCAGGTTCAGGCCGAGGTCCTTGACGTGCTGCACCTCCTCAATCACGTCCTCCTCGGAAGGCAGCGTAAAGTAGCCCTTGGGATTGAAGGACTGATCCAGCGTGCCGTTGAGGTAGATCGGCTCGCCGTTGAGCGTCACCCAGGGGAAATCGCGGCCTTCAAAGCACCGGTAGCCGATCTCGCGCACGCCAAAGTAGGTGCGCACCTCGTCCTGCCCCAGCGCCACCGTGCCCTCATACAGATAGGGCTCCTCGCAGCTCCACAGCTTCGGATTTTCCAGCGTAAAGGCGAGCGCGGCTTCGTTTTCGCCCGCGGTCAGCCGCACGCTCTTGGAAAACTCCTTGCCGTCAAACGCGGCGCGCAGCGTCTGCTCGCCCGCCTGCTCCGCGTGGATCCATGCGCGGATGGCGACGGAGCCGTCGCACTTTGTCTCGGTCTTGATGCGCGTCAGGTGGGTTTGGGGGACCTCTTCCAGATACACCGTCTGCCAGATGCCGCGGATCTCGCCGTAGCCCTGCTTGCCGCGCGTCTGGCAGTCTTCGTCCGCGTCGGTGACGCGCACGGCGATGTCGTTGTCCGCGCCGCTGATCCACCAGGGCGTCACGTCCAGGCGGATCTCGCCGTAGCCGCCGGCGTGCTGTCCGGCGAGATGTCCGTTGACAAACACCTGCGTCTCGTAGTCCGCCGCGCCGATGATCAGGAACACACGGCCCTGCGCGTCAAAGCGCGCGCTCCTGCGGTACCAGCCCGTGCCCTTTTGATCCTGCCCCACGCCGGACAGCGGCGCGGCCCAGGAGAAGGGCACCGTGATGGTTCTGTCCAGTTCGGGGCAGGTCGGGGCGTCGGAAAATGCGAAGTCCCATTCGCCGTTGAGATTCAGCCAATGCGCGCGCTCCCAGTCGGGACGCGGATGTTCTGCTCTGGGGATCATGGCAAGACCCTCCTTACTTTTTACTCCGTCTCCATTTTACCACAATTCCGCTTCCATCACAATGGCGGTATTGCGCTCAGAGTACTCGATCTGGCGGGAGAGCAGGCGCAGGCCTTCCGCAGGGGAGCTCGCCGCGCCGCTGTCCAGCATGCGCCGCAGCAGGCAGAGAAAGACCGTCACCAGGGCGGCCTTGCCCAGCACGTCGCCGTCGAAGGCCGCCTTGAGCAGCCAGCGGTAGGTCAGGTACGCCGCCGCGCGCTCGTAGACCCAGTCGGGCGCGGGCACGGGCGTCCCTGTCTCCCCCATGCGCGCCACCAGGCGCGGCCAGTCTTCGTTCATGGGCTCCATCCGGCGGCAGAGGTCGAGCAGCGCGCCGTCGTCGGGCAATTCGGCCTGTACTGCCCCCTGTGCCGGGGGAAAGCCGTCCAGCTCATCCTGCGTCTCGGCCAGGTAGGACAGGAAGCCGCGCAGGCGGTCGAAAAAAGGGCGGCTGCGGTCCTGCAAAATCGCATAGGCGCGCTCGCGCACGAACTCCAGCCTGTCCAGCAGCTCGGGATCGCCGTCGAAGGGCTCGTCGGGCGCGCCGTCCCGGCTTTCCACGAAGGTCAGCGGCGCGTCGCTTCCCAGCAGCAGGCGGCAGGCCTCCTCGCAGCACAGGCCCAGTCCCGCCTCCACGCGGCTGCCGAACCACTCGTAGAAGCGCGGATGCTCGCGGCAGATGGCGCACAGCGCGTCCTGCCCCAGCGCGGCGATGATGCGGCACAGGTTGCGCCCGTCCAGAAAGGGGCAGCGCTCGCCCTCTCCCAGCGCGAAATGCGCGGCATCCTCCTCCCGCACAATGCTGCGACGCAGCTCATCGCCCAAACTGCCGGGGAGACGTTCATACATTTCCAGCGTCTCCTCGTCCACGTCGATCTCCCAGCCGACGCAGCAGCTGTCCGTACAGCGCCCCGCGATGCAGTGAAAATCCGCAAAAAAGTCCGGCTCCACCCTCTTCAACACCCTCACGCTCCTTTTATTCCATGGTATCGCGTTTGCGTCGCGCGCGCAAGGATTTTGCGGTGGAAAAACGGCAAAAAATCTGCTATGATAGGGGTGCATAAAAAACAACTGGGGAGGCGCATTCACCATGCTTCGACAGTCCGCATTCACCGGCGACCGGCCGCTGCTCAAGGGCGCGCTGCACTGCCACACCACCCGCTCGGACGGCAAGGGCACGCCCGAGGAGGTCATCCGCCTGCACCGCAGCCACGGCTACGACTTCATGGCGCTGACCGACCACCGCAAATACAACTACGAGAACTTCGCGCCCGACACCGGCATGCTGATCCTGCCCGGCATGGAGATGGACCGCAACCTTTCCGGCGGCTTTGCGGGCGTGCACTGCTTCCACACCGTGGCGCTGGGCCGGCCCAAAGAGGAAAATCCCTACCAGCAGGACCAGGTCTTTGCGCCGGGCACGGTGCGCGACCAGTTCGAGTACCAGGCGGTGCTCGACGAGCTGCACGCCGCGCGCCAGCTGACGATCTACTGCCATCCCGAGTGGAGCAACACCCCCGCGCGCGAGTTCGACCAGCTGCGCGGCAACTTCGCAATGGAGATCTGGAACAGCGGCTGCGCGCTGGAGAACGATCTGGACACCAACGCCGCCTACTGGGACGAGCTGCTGATGCAGGGCCAGCGCATCTGGGGCGCGGCCACCGACGACGGGCACGGCATGGAGCAGCACTGCCTGGGCTGGGTGCGCGTCAACGCCGACCGCGACGTGCGCAGCATCCTTTCCGCGCTGGAGCGCGGCGCGTTCTACTCCTCCTGCGGCCCGGAGATCTACGATTTCTACGTCGAGGACGGCGTTGCGGTGGTGGAATGCTCGCCCTGCGCCGAGATCACCTTCCGCACGGGCCAGTACCCCGGTCCGCGCCTGCACGCGGCCGACGCGAGCCTGACGCGCCACACTTTCCGCCTGCCCGAAGGCCTGCGCTATGTCCGCGTCACGATGAAGGACGGCCAGGGCCGCCGCGCCTGGTCCAACCCTCTCTTCCTCCAATAGCCCGCGGGAAAACTTTTTCCCCAAAAGCTGCGCGTTCGCCTATTGACAAAACTCCCGCGCTCGGATATAATAATTCTTGCGTTACGCGAGGGTGGCGGAACTGGCAGACGCGCACGTTTGAGGGGCGTGTGGGCAACCATACGGGTTCAAGTCCCGTCCTTCGCACCAAATAAGTACGATGGTTTTGATACGAAACCATCGTGCTTTTCTATATATGTTGAAATTCGTATTACGGTGCGATATGATCAATTCAACAAACTTGAATTTGACAAAGGAGTGTGTTTGTATGAAAAAGAAAACTGTATCCATAGTGTTGTTTTTGATTGCCTATATTGCAACTTATTTGATTATTTGCTTTGCAATCCCTGGCATGAGAATTAAGTTAGAAGCAGAACCGATAGAAATATTCTTTAAGAGTATCACCCATATGGTGTTTATCAAAACGATGATATCTCTTGTCGTTGCAATTATATTTGGTGCAATTCCCTTGTTCTTTGGAAAGAAGAAGTAAGCCAATTCCAATTTGTCTAACTCATCGGTATGGTTTCATTTTTAAGTGAAACCTTTTGAAACCATTTGAAACCGTATCAATATTATCAACCGCTGCCAGAGAACAAAAGAACCGGTCTTTGTTACAAAGACCGGTTCTTTTGCAATGATATCCGTTCCGAGGGAACAAGTGATATGCCCTTTGGGCAGGAGTTCTTCATCGCAGACAATATGCGCTTTGCGCATGTGGGGACGGACGGTGTCGGGATATATGGCGGAGAACAAGCGGGTTGATCTTTCTTTTGAGTTTGTTGTGGCTGTTGTTCATCTTGTGGGCGGAATTCCCGCATCCGCAAGTGCCTGCATGATCAATCCGCTCGCGCAGGCGGGGCCTGCAGCGGGGCGAATATCCATCAGGCGCAGCAGGAAGGGCTTTGTCGCCAAGATGGAGATCGCCCTGTAAGAATCGAACGAGACAGACTTATGCGCCGCAGAACGCCTTTGCGGCCCCAGCCGTATGTCATATTGCACAGCAATATATCATTGAAACAAAAAAAGTCCGGAGGCAATCGTCCGGACTCAGTCTGTCGACAAAGTCGACAG
>DKYK01000079.1:23364-27311 GCA_002492415.1 Christensenella sp. UBA7102 | reverse complement strand
TTACCGTGACGCTCAGCGATACGAACATCACCGGAACCTTCGGCGATATGACGTTTACGGACGGCGTCGCGACCTTCACGCTCAAGCACGGAGAAAGCGTGTGGGCGGCGGGGCTTCCCGAAGGCGTCCAGTATACCGTCCGTGAAAGCGACAACGAGGGCTATACCGTGACCATGTCCGGAGAGATCGGAACCATTGTAAATGGCGAAACGGCATCGGTGCTGTTCAACAACCACAGAGATGGCGGCGATCGACCGACCGTCCCGGAAAAACCGTGGGAACCGACCGATGATGTGCCAAGTACCGGAGATGAGACCAAGCTGGCACTGTGGCTGGCGTTGTTGGGCGTTTCCGGCGCCGGTGTGATTGCGATTCTGGCGGTGTCCATGCGCAAACGCAAAGGCATGCGTAACAGGAAATAGGCTGGTTTACGGCGGGACAGGCGGATATACTCCGCTCGTCCCGCCGCTTCGTTATGCCGGGCTGCAGGACAGCAGCGCCTTTTTTCAGAATCCGTTCAATGTTGAGGAATAAGTGACAAAAGCGCTATGATGGGGAGCTTGACAATCCTGCATTGCTTCTGTCAATGACGTGCTTTATTTTTCCGGCTGCCTGTGGTATGCTGGAGTGGAAAAAATGAATGAGGGGGTACTTTCACATGACCATCCGGAATTTTCTGACCGCACAGCTGCACGACGACTGCATCCACGAGGGACAGGGACTGTGCCATCACGCCACGATCCTTCCCGCCGACGCGTTTCAGGCGCCCATTCGCTTCCTGAACTACACCATTCTGCCCAAGGGCGCGACCTTTGGCGCACACAAGCACGGAGACGACAACGAGATCTACATCATCCTTGAGGGCGAAGGCCACTACACCTGCAATGGCGAAACTGTGTCCGTAAAGGCGGGTGACGTGCTGGTCAATCCGCCCTTTGGCACGCATGCGCTGGCCAACGACAGCGGCAGCGACGTGGAGATGCGCGTGCTGGTACTCGAGAGCTATAACCGCTGATCCAGAACCCGGCACAGCGACTCCAAAAAGGCCTCATCGTCAGCCGCGGTGCGCTTTTTCGGTCCCTTGAGCCGCATGCCGCCTCGGCGCAGTCTGCCGCTCTCATGCCGCGCCATCAGCAGCGCGTCAATGTTGTCCGCGCAGTAGACCAGCCCATCCTGGCGGATGGGGATGCAGCCGCGCGCAAGGCACAGCGCCGCAAGGCCGTAGTCCTGCGTCACCACCACATCGCCCGGCTGCGCATGGGAGAGCAGCGCAAAGTCCGCGCTGTCTGCGCCTTTGCCCGCCACCACGGTGCGCACGCCCTCGCGGGCATACTGGTGCGCCGTGTCGCAGAACAGCACGGCCTCTACGCCTCGAGCCTTTGCCTGTGCAAGGCAGAGGTCCACCACCGGGCAGGCGTCTGCATCGACGAGCAGCTTCATCTTTCCTTTTCCTCACTTTCAATTTAAATTAAAGGAGCAAATCTGCATGAAATACACGAATCTCGGCAGCAGCGGCATCGTCATCTCCCGCATTACGCACGGCTGCATGGAGCTGGGCGGCGGGCCCTGGGAGACCCGCAATGACGAGCACAACATCAAGCTTCTGCACACGGCCTTTGACCACGGCGTGACCACCTTTGATACCGCCGAGAGCTACGGCGGCGGCCACTCCGAGGAGGTGGTGGGCCGTGCCTTCCACGGCATGCGCGACAAGGTGGTGCTGTGCACCAAGGTCAGCCGTGAGCACCTGCACAAAGCCGACGTCATCGCCGCATGCGAAGGCAGCTTAAAGCGCTTGGGCACCGACTACATCGACCTGTACTACATCCATTGGCCCAACGCAGAGATCGCCATTGAGGAAACGATGGAGGCCTTCACCCTCCTCAAGCAGCAGGGGAAAATTCGCGCCATCGGCGTTTCCAATTTCAATAAAGCGCAAATGGAAGCGGTGTGCCGCTGCGCGCAGCTGGACGGCCTGCAGCCCGAGTATAACCTGCTCACCCGCGGCATTGAAGCGGAAGATCTGCCCTTCTGCGCGGAGCACAACGTATCCGTGCTCACCTACAACTCCATCGCAAAGGGCATCCTCTCGGGCGCGTTCCACTTCGGCGGCAAGACGGTCACGGACTTCCGCACTGCAAAACCGCTGTTCCAGCCCGAGGCGCTGCAAAAGGAGCTGCCGCTGCTGGAGCTGCTGCGCGACATCGCCACGACGCACGGCGTGACGCTCTCGCAGGTGGCCATCGCGGCCAGCCTGGCGCGCAAGGGCGTGTCCTCCACCATCGTGGGCACGCAGAACGAGAAGCACTTCCTGGACAACCTGGCCGCAGCCGAGCTGACGCTGACCGCCGAAGAGCTGACCGCGCTGGACGAGACCAGCGCCCGCGTCATCGCCAGCCTGTGATCCCCGCAGCCCAATCCAGTACAGCAACTTCGGGCGTCGTTCATATGCAAAAGGCGTGACGAAAGCGGTCACGCCTTTTGCATTGTGGCGCGCACATGCAGAACGCTACCGCATAGAACTGCGCCCTTATATTTCCATGATCAATTTCTGCAACTCATTGGCAAAACGGCAGACATGAAACCCATCGCATACGGCATGATGAACTTGAATTGCCAAAGGGAGCAGGATTCGCCCCTCCTCCTGATGGTATTTTCCCATCGTAAAAATGGGAATCAAATAATCATACCCCTTCTGCAAATTCAGATGAAAGCCCCCAAATGTTGACCAAGGAATCATGGATACCGTAAAAACATTTTCGGGAGCATCGGGCTTTGCCATCATGCCCTGATTGTTGCCATATTTCTGTATATCGTCCTCATAGGCCGCAGAAAAGCTGGCAAAATCGGGCATATAAGCAGTCCAGAGGTTGGAAAATGTCTCTGTATCCTTGTGAAATACAGTATAACTGGGTATCATCTCTTTATATATACCCAATTCTCCCGCAAGATTGATTGCCGTTCTGAACTCGGAATGGCGGTTGACAATCGTTGCAATGCAGTACAGCATCGCAGGGTACAGCTTCATCCCTTTCTTCTTTATGGGTGTAATATCCACTTGAACCGTCATGCTGTATGTACAGGGTACACTTGCAAAGTAATGTTCAAAATATTCTTTCCGGTTCCAGCATTCTCTATCAATTTTTTCAAACAACATCTTTATGTCTCCCGATTCGTCAATTTTGTATCAAGCCGCGATCAGTAGATCCGTTGGGTGCCAGTTTATCACACAACGGGGTAAAACACAAGAACAGCCGCGGCAGCTTCTGCCGCGGCTGTTTTCGTTTGGTTTGCGGGCGGTCTTATTCCATCTGCACGCCCGGCACATCGGGCAGGCGGTAAACGCTCATGCGCACCGTGCAGCCCTCGGCGGTGCGGGGGCCGAGCACCTCGATGCGCGCGCGGTAATCGTCCGCCACCAGTGTGAACGTCAGGGGCTTTTCGTATCCGTCCGCATTGGTTGTGGTAATGAACTCCAGGCCGTAATCCTTCTCCATCGTGCGCAGCAGGTTTTCCAGCTGTTCGTCGGTGATGTGGCCGCGCGGATTGTATGAGACGCTCCGCAGGTGCCCCTCGTCGTCCGCTTCCAGCTCCACGGAGCAGCGCAGGCCGCCGTATTCCGCTTCATAGGAGAGCTCCCAGCTCTTGGGGGCTTCCTCCATCGGCATACCAAGCACGAGCTCATCCGTAAAGCAGACCTGCCCATCCTTCAGGGAGCAGCGGGGTTCGCCCTGCGCGCAGCCCGCCAACAGCGCCGCGCAGAGCAGCAGGATCCCAAGCAGAGAAGCTGTACCTTTCATTGAATCGCCTCCTTTGCCTATATTATACAACGGGATCCGCACGCTAGCAACAAAAAAGCAGCTCGGATTCAGCCATCCGAGTTGCTTTTTGCTGTGAATTGGATTTTACTCCGCCTGGAAGCCCTTGTTCTTGAGCATCACGTCGTG